>DACO01000111.1:0-5160 GCA_002508635.1 Methanolobus sp. UBA118
ACCCCAAGAACTCCTATGAGCTTTCCGTTCTGGTCATACATGGGACCCTTGATGGTTTCAAGGACCTCCTTATGGCCATCATCGGCAAAGATGATCTCCTCCTCATTCATTGTCGGCCTTCCGGCCTTCATGGCTTCCCTGTCCTTCTGGGTAAAAAAGTCAGCCAGGTCCCGATCCAGAAAATCATAATCGGTTTTACCGACAATCTCTGCTTCCTTTGCTCCGAAGAAACGCTCAAATCTCTCATTACAGGTGAGATATACTCCGTTTATATCCTTCAGCCATACAAGGTCGGGAATAGTGTCCAGTAGAGTGCGGAAGTGTCTTTTGTTCCTGTGAAGTGAATGCTCGGCTATCCTGCGATCGGTAATGTCCTGTCCGATGCTGGTGACATTCAGGATATGACCATTTTCATTCTTAAAACATATATTATTCCAGATAATGTTTCGTCTTTTTCCATCGATGGTGATGATATCATTCTCATAGTACGATGGAAGTTTCTTTGTTTCAATGCTTTTGAAAAAAACATTGCGGATCATTGGGATGGTATCAGGTGGGAGGAAAGTTTCAAACCAGTCCCTGCTCAGAACTTCATCCCGCTTCCATCCGGTAAGCTCAAGCAGGAAATCGTTACAAAAAAGTATTTTTCCTTCAGGATCAAGGGTAACTCCAACAAGATGTATGTTTTCAATAATTGCATTGAAGTGATTTTCCAGATTTGTATCAGCATTTGTTTCCCCTGTCTCATTCTCACAAATTTCAGTGTTGCGCAGGATAACCGCTGTAGGATAATTTGCTGAAAGCGGTTCAACCTTTAGTGTAAAGTGATCTGTGCTGTTGTGGTTTCGGCATTTATAGTTTATCTTGAAATCCGGAACATTTCCCAGAATGACATTTTTTACTCCATCTATAAGCTCAGAGTATGTGTCCGTATTCCTGATGAGTTCCCTGCATAACTTCTTATAATCACTGCCTTCGGTACATTCAGAAGCTTCATAACCACATTTTCTACCCAGATCTTTCCAGCTATCATTTGTGTATTTTGTGATCCCTTCCGGGGACAGGACCGCAATGCCGTCTTCCCTGCATTTCAATGAGTCAGTCCCTGTCTGAATTATAGAAGAAGCCGTTTTTTCCGAGGGTATGTCCATCTCTCCGTTTTATATATGCGGTTTATAACAGATACCCTACTTATATCTATTGTAGACAGATATAATTAAGAAGAGATGTTTGGAACAGTATTAAATTCAGCTTTCAGTGGTAGAATTAAGATGAAGCTACTGTCTCTTCAAGGCTCACTTTCAATCCTGATCCTCTTTTTAAAATGAACTTAGACTTATATAGTATGCTGCTAAATTTATTACTATTGTAAACCAGTTGTAGTGCTTTTCTGTGTGGGGATTTGGGAAAAGCTGCAGTGGAAGGGAAGCTGAATGCGGAAACCATTACTTGATGTACTTTTTATGTCTGAAAAAAGAAAGAATGTCCTGCTAATGCTTAAGGACGGGCCAAAGGAGACTAAGACACTCCTTTATTCACTGAAAACAACCCGTCAGGCTTTACTTCCTCAGTTACGTATTCTGGGAGACAATAGATTAATAGAACATATTGATGACTCCTATCAGCTTACAACAGTGGGCCGGCTTGTGGTTGAAGAGATGAGTACGCTTGTGGATACGGTTGGTATTTTTGATGAGGATATAGCTTACTGGGGTGAACGACAGCTTGATTTCATCCCCTCTGACCTGCTAAAACGTCTTAGAGAACTTGATTCCTGTAAAGTTTTCATACCTGAGATAACCGAACTGCATGAGATCAATAAAAAATTCTTTGAGACCAGTAAAAGGTCTCAGCAGGTAACTAAGGTCACTACGTTTCTTTATCCGAATTTTCCAAGGATATATTCCGAATGGATCGAAAGAGACATTAAAATAACTTTGATCATCAGTGAGGAATTGTTTGCAAAGATCAGAAAAGATTATCGGAAAGAATTCCTGCAATATTTCAATAGCGGCAAAATAGAACTATTTGTCTATTCCGGTAATCTGAACTTCCTTTCTTTCGGTTTTAATGATCATTGTGCTTATTTCCGGCTTCTCAGAAAGACCGGGGAATATGACAGCAAAGAACTTTTATGCTGCAGTCCCGGTGCTGTTAAATGGTGCCGTGAACTTTGTGACATCTACAAAGAAAATTCAAATCCTGTGGCTGAAATATAAATATCTAGTATTGTGTCTGTCTGCTATTATTTTTCCACAGTGACCCAGAGAATACTGCCCTTTACTTCCGTATTGTCCTCAAACTGTAAATTCCACCGTGCAGTTTCTGCCACAGATTTGATATCTTCTCTATCCGCGATCATCCTCATACGCAGCCAGATCATTGTCCGAAGATTCAATAGACTGGAATATTTTATCAGTTGGACATAAATATTCATTTATAAATATTTATATAAATGCAGTATTTGATTCATCATGTAGGTGACTTTTATATGTATATTAATTTTTGTATTTCTTCCTTATAAGCGCCTGAAGATGAGCTTATCATAGTTATGAACATCTCTTCATCGACTCCGGTATTTGAGTCTATGAACTTCTCATTTGAAGCTCTCATAGCTTCAGGCCCGATCTCTTCATAAAATTTATAGGTTGTGAAGAAGGCTTTTTTATATCCGAAATCAACTTCTTCCTGACTCATTGAATCAAGACTTTCAGGAGTGCTCCATTTATTGAGTGGCACTTCATATTCTGTTTTTAAGCTCTCATATTTTTTCAGGAACCTGTTTTTCCTTTTTTCAGCTCTTTCCGGCGTGGTCTGATTCAGAACAATATACGTATAAAGGTCAGCATATCCCTCATCCATCCAGAGTTGTTCAAAGTTGCAGGCACGAGTCCAGTAATGTGCGAGTTCATGAATAAGAATTTCATTACTTGATGTGTGCAGCAGCCAGATACCTTTACTTCCTTCATTGTACCCTCCGTATCCTCCGGTCTCTGTAATATTGGCCTGTGTTATCGTTATGTCATACGAGACAGGATATGGGACACCCCAGCTCTCTTCCATTATCGGGAGATATGTCCTTGTTGTTTCCATCATCTCCCTTGCCCATTCTTCTTCTCCTTCCCAGTATCTTATCCTGATGGCAACATCCTGTTCCTGCAAACTGACAGTATCTTCGAGGATGTCATATCCGGTTGATCTGACAGAATTAACCAGGCATGAGCCAGACCATTGCTGCCCTTTCTCGAACCTGTAGATATTGGAATATTTTTTTTCTTCAAGTGCGTAGTCTTCTCTTGTGAGATATGTATCAAAATCAGATGGGACTTCCAGACTTACGGCTGTATTGTCCCCATATTCGCTCAGGTGGAAAACAGCGGTATTCTTGTTTATTTCCAGGTCATACTCCAGATAGAAGGTATAGCTTTCTTCATACCACACCTTTCTGTTGAACTCAAATACATAGTAGCCTTCCCCGTCCCTGTGGTAGCTTAAGCTTTCGTCATCGTCGTATGAGCTGATATTTCCGGCGGTTTCAGGAAGGTAATAGTTATAGTCTGAGTAATAACCTCTCCAGTAACTGGTGCCGGGATTGTTGTTCACAAAAGTTATCTGTTTTGTAACGTGAACGGTCTCTTTTTCAGGTAGGACCTTATAGTGTGAATTTATTTCAGTTATGGTGTTGTCTTCAGCAGTACTACTATTGCTGCCGGCCATTACAAATGGCATGAATGCAAGACTGATGAGTACTAAAATTAAAATGTACTTCCCACTTAGATTCCTGTTCATTTCTTTCACACACTTATGAAAGAACGATTTACTGAACAGTATTTAATATATTATGGCAAAATATAATAAAATGTGTACATGGATCTGCAGTTTATGTACATAGAATACTTAATTATGTATAAAATTATAAATTTCTGTATAAAAATATCCTTGGTATGTTCATTTTTTTCTTTATTAATGATGTATCCATTGTTTTTAAGAGTAAATCATTTAAATAGGAAGTTCTATTCTGGATGCAAGTGGAGATACTCTCATGAAATACTGGCAGCCAAAGTATGAAACAATGAAAAAAGACGAACTGGCAGCATTACAATCAAAACGGTTGAAAAAGACGGCTGCATCAGTTTATAATAACGTCCCTTTTTACAGAGAGAAATTCAAGCAACTTGGAATAAAACCGGGAGATATCAAATCCGCCGCGGACATCAGCAAACTCCCCACAACCCGAAAAACGGATCTTCGCGATAATTATCCTTTCGGACTTTTTGCTGTTCCAAGAAAAGATATTGTGCGGATCCATGCATCTTCTGGTACAAGCGGGAAGGCAACTGTTGTCGGTTATACCAGGCAGGATCTCGAAACATGGTCCGACCTTATGGCCCGCAACCTTACAATGGTCGGACTCGGTGAAGAGGATGTTTTCCAGAATGCTGTGAATTACGGTCTGTTCACAGGTGGTCTGGGTTTCCATTATGGTGTCGAGAGAATTGGCGCTGTGGCTGTTCCAAGCGGTACGGGCAATACTGTACGCCAGCTTGAGATGATGATGGATTTCGGAGTAACGGCGATCCACTGCACTCCCTCATATGCACTCTATCTTGCTGAGACTGCGCAGGAGATGGATATCGTTGATAAACTATCCCTTAAAGTGGGATGTTTCGGTGCGGAACCCTGGTCTGCCAACACACGGAAACAGCTTGAAAACGCTCTCGATCTTAAGGCATACGACTCCTACGGGCTCTCTGAGCTCATGGGTCCTGGTGTGGCTTTTGAATGTGAATGCCAGGATGGTCTGCACCTGTGGTGTGATCATTTCCTTGTTGAAGTGCTTGATGAAGAAGGAGAGCAGGTTGCAGAAGGTGAGAAGGGAGAACTTGTACTGACATCCCTTACAAAGGAAGCGCTGCCGATAATCAGGTATCGTACAGGGGATATTACAAGGCTTCTTGAGAGTGAATGCTCCTGCGGACGTACCACCACACGTATCTCCAGACTGCTAGGACGTGCGGATGACATGCTGATTGTAAGGGGTATCAACGTATTTCCCTCACAGATTGAGAATGTTATTGCAAGGGTGCCTGAAGTCACGGAACATTTCCAGGTCATACTTGACAGGAACCAGAAAATGCTTGACGAGCTGACAGTGAAGGT
>DACO01000111.1:5398-7833 GCA_002508635.1 Methanolobus sp. UBA118
GAGCTGGAGGAAAATGCATTCACCGGTGAGTTAAAAGATCTGGCTGCTGTAAAAAGACATGTTGAGAATGAGCTGAAAAGTGTTCTGAATATCCGCACCAACGTAGATCTGGTTGAGAAGGGAACCATTCCAAGAACAGAAGGCAAGTCCAAAAAGGTAATTGACCGAAGGAATGCTTTGTGATCAATTCATTTCCTTTTTTACAGAACTATCACAGAAGCAGCAATATGGGTGTTAAGATAATTTCTTTTATTTGTAGGCAAAGACTGAAATAGATATTGAAAAGCTCAAAATAAATAAAAAAGTAAAAAGTTATTTGCCTTTTATTTTTTTGATCAGCTTGGAAGCAAGCACACTGGCTATGGCTGCGGCAATCATTCTCTTGATATTCATGTCTTCTTACACCCCCAAATAAAGTTGATACTTAAATTGTTCATAGAGCTTTCTGGGTCGCTGTTTTCTATAATAAAGATAGTCACAGCGCCTATAAACTTTCAGGTAATTTAGTTAGAGAATAATCTTATCGCATGAAAGAAATAAATTTTGGTTGAACGTTGGTGGAACGAGACAATAAAAAGCAAGAGATACCATTTGATGTTTCAGGTATCATTCGGGAAATTGCAGTTCGTATTTCTTCCGATAAGTCATGCCGTTGAATATCGCAATTATCTCTCCTTTTTCGTTGGTAACGTCCACAACATAGGTGGATATCTTCGGGTTGATGGAGGTTTCCTTTGCCTCCGCGCTGAGGTGGCCTTCACTAACTGCTTTTACAAAAGAGATGTCACAGTTTATTGCAACCGCAACAGTTCCGTAAGAATTTGATGCTGCTGCAAAGGCCATGTCCGCAAGGGTGAATATCGCACCACCGTGCACGGTTCCGAGAACGTTGAGATGTCTTTTCTCAATGTCCATTTCAACCTTTGCGTACCCTTCGGAAACCTCTGTCAGTTCCATACCTGAGTTCTGTCCGAAATTCTCCTGCTGAAAATATTTCTTGATTCTGTCCATGATCAGCCTCTCTGCGGAATATAGTCGAAATCTATATGGAGATAATTTTCCATGTATTTATGTTCATCAGTCGTAGTCTTTGGCCGGATATGATGCAAACGTTATTTTCAACTCAATATCTTTATATTTAATAGTGATAGATTGCAGATTAGACTCGTTTAATTTTGTAACATAATGATAATACATGACAGACTGGTAGGTTCCAGTCCTGCAATTTTCATTTCAGGTAACTCTTAACTACTTTCTCAGGGTGAGGAAATGATTCATTTCAACTTAATATGATATTGATATGTGCTCTATTGATGTTGATTTATTTTTTATCTGTCCTTTGTAAACTAGAAATGTCCAGATCGAGTTTGTTCGTATACCATAGAATAGAATGATTAATCGTGATAAATGTCAAAAAACTATAAATACTATTGAATCTTATAGTGTCATGATCAAACATGACAGAATATCACGTCGACTACAGTGCTTCCAACTTTGCAACGCTGATAATATCTCTATTGGTTTCACTGTTCGTGTACTACTCATACCTGAGCTATCACGGCGTCTTATAATATTCTCTGTACCACAAAAACGGGCGGGTGTAGGGTTGGTGGCTAAATAAGTGGACAAATGAATACTATCTTCATTTGTTCCTTTTTTTAAATTTTTTTATTTTAACTAATGAATTACTAACTAATGGATGATTTATTTTTAAAAATGCAGAAATGTCCGGTTATCGGACATTCCAAAGACACAATAATTCATTTATGGTCTACTTTAATAGATCTCTTCATCCCTGTGACCGAATCCCTTTGTATAATCAAGGAAATATGCTTTCACAGGCTCGACTTTGAACAGGACATAATTATCGCTTGGAGGCATGCTGGACATGAAAGGATATTTTTTTAACATCAGGTCCATTGCTTTTTGAGCTTCCTGGTCATCAGTTATCATGGATGCCTTGCCTTCCATCTGGACACCTTTTATTTCCATTACCTGCACATCATCATCGTCAACCGTGAAAGCAACATTAGGATTGTTCAGTATGTGTGAGACCTTATGGGTATGCTTTCTTGTTGTAAAGTATACCTCAGGTCCTTCGGACGCATAGGCCATTGTATGGACCATGGGTTTTCCATCTTCATCAACTGTTCCAAGATTAAGCCAGTCGTGGCTTGAAAGGTAGCTGGATATTTTCTTTCTGGTTTCTTCAGACATTTTGAACCCCCTGATATTTGAATGTCTTAACGTTCAGTATTTAGTCGGCGGTGCCTTAAATATGCTTTGCAGATCCGCTGTCAGCTCCAGCCATATTCTTAGCTGTCATAATCAGCATAGACCTTGGTAAATTCGGCCATTACGGTAATTATGATCGCGGAAATATATATCCACAGGAACATTGCTATCAGGGAGCCGATGCTCCCGTAGGCGCTTCT
>DACO01000144.1 GCA_002508635.1 Methanolobus sp. UBA118
CACCATCTGATCGGCCTTGTTGACAGTTCCTGAATTCCAATTGCTTATTCAGGAACGACTATTAACAACCCTGATAAAGAATATGGGGTATAGCATTATAAAAAGATAAGAAATATTCTTTAGTAATTTAGATTAGAAACAATATTACTGCTTATTTAAAAGAAACAATTCTTTTTTCAAAATCAATATCTAACGGATACATCTATCTCTTATATGTCCTATACTTCCCTAACTATTGACATTCACACAAAAAAAGAGCTTGAAGTTGTTTTTAGTTAACTACTGGTGTGGTATGCTGTTAGTATCAGCTCTACTGATGATTGTTATAAAAAAATATTGTCTTTATGCATAATTTTTCCTGCATGCACTATATTTTCGTTTAGATGAGATATGTATATAAACAATATACTCATATATTGGATTCACGTAGTTTAAACCACTATGAAGTTCTCTATATAGAGAACAAAAATAAGGAAAAGGGAAACAGACTGTTGTATCAAAATCCTGTTTCCCGATTCTAACTCTTCCCTTTTTCAGGTAAGGTGGTACTTGGTGGTAATGTAAACTAAGTTCTCATACATAACGCTGAGACTACTATTGACCACCATAATAACTTTGTTACATATGTAAATATAAGTTAAGGAAGCATTTTTCCTTAACTGGTATACATAGGATACTTTCTAATTACGATTGCCATCAATGGTAATTGTTGTGTTTGATATCGCTTCATTCTTTCAAATAGTAAGATTTAAAGAAACCATATCAGAGCTTTTTCAATGCAGACCTGGCAATATAGTTGCTTACCAGAGTATAGACAAAGATTATTATCCCGAGCCATAACATAGGCTCTCCTATTTCCTCCTGTCCAAAATAGGAAAGTGCAAGCCCTAAACTTAATATGATCACATTGATCTTAAGCAGTTTCTTGTTCCTGTGGAGTACAGCAAGATTCTTATGCTGCTCCCGGATTGTTTCTTTCTTTTCCTTTTTCATATGGTTCACTCTACTTTGATTATCATTTCTGCTGCTTTACGCAGTCTGTTCCTGACGGCAGCTCCCACTCCCCTCTGGCTGAAAGAACCGTCTGCGATTATAACATCAACTTTCTGCTCATCCAGACTTCTCAGCCCTGAGAACAGGTTAAGAGCTATCTCATCAGGTCTGTCCCTGCTTCCAAGCAGGAAAAATGCATCACAGTCCGGTGCATCAGACCTGTCTGTAAGAAGCAGGCCAACCCTGGCACCCCTGGTCTTGAAGTCACAGAACATCTCCCTTATCTTCGCATTAACCGGTTTGCTGTCACCTTCTATAAGGAGCACAACAGCATTGGGTGAGTAATGGGTATATTTCATGCCGGGTGAGCGGACCTTTTCTATATCCTGATGAACCCTGTCTTCATATCCTATTCCTATTCCGCCTATCTCTTCTTCGATGTCTTCCTTTGAGATCATGCCCGGTCTGAGTATGGCAGGTGGCTCTGAGCTCATATCGATAACAGTGGATTCAACCCCTACATTCACGGCCCCTGCATCTATTACAGCATCAATACGGCCGGAAAGGTCTGCTACAACATGGTCTGCGGTTGTAGGGCTTGGTTTTCCCGAAAGGTTTGCACTTGGTGCTGCAAGTGGCCTTCCTGATACTCTGATCAGCTCTAAAGCGATCCTGTTATCAGGCATCCTCAGTGCCACAGTATCAAGTCCTCCGGTAGTGATATCGGGAACTATCTCCTTTCTTTGTAATATGAGGGTCAGAGGTCCGGGCCAGAATTTGTCCATCAGGGTATACGCTTTTTCCGGTATCTGCTTTGCCAGGTCTCCTATGTCTTCTTTTGAAGCAACATGTACTATCAGGGGATTGTCTGCAGGTCTTCCCTTTGCTTCGAATATCTTCTCCACAGCAACAGGATTCAATGCGTCTGCTCCGAGCCCGTAAACTGTTTCGGTGGGAAATGCAACAGTTCCCCCTTCTTTAATTATTACAGCAGCTTCTTCTATTATTTCTCCGAGCTTGCCTCTATCAATATGGAAAACCTGTGCTCTGGATGTCATGGTAGGGTATTTTTAAAAGGAATGGAGACACTTGTATCTTCCCGGGTGCACTTGAACCTGGATCAATGGGTATTACTTATATTGTACGTGATAAATTTTAAAACTCTGGGTCTGTGATATCAATTACGGTTCGTATTACGTAAACATGGAGATAAGTTTTTTGTCTGGAACAAACGTATCTTTCTGGGAAGCGAAGTTAGACTGCTCCAGGTCAGAACAATTAATTTAAAATAGTTCACAATTGTGGCTCTTCCTCACTTATTTTCGGTTTGTTGAAATGACAATACTTATATACCATTATGACGTCTACTCGCTAAGTGAGCGGGTCTGTTTTTAACCCCACTCCCACACTAACCCCCACTCCCCAACCCGCTCACAATCATTCTATGGGGATAAATTTAAAATAGGACCAATTTTAGCTGATTATCCTGTTTGCATTTTACTTAAAATTACTTCTTATGATTGTTACAAACACAATTTCCGGACTTTCATGTGTCCTTTATTGCTGAATCTGCTGAAATCAAACAGCTTTTTGAAAAAAGATTGCCCCGGAATCCGGGGTCAGTCAAAAAAGTCTCTATTCCTGCTCTTTTCTATCACGTGTGTAGACCTTGCCGTATTCGTCTATGACCGACTCATCGCAAAGGCCAACGCCATGTCTGTGGGCTGCGCGACTTATCATGTGGGCAGCTATCGGAGCTGTGAGCAACAGGAAAAGACCCACTGTTATGGCTTTGACCCCTATCGGGGAAAACCCGACCTTCAGCAGGAGGCTGAGCATAACGCCGAATGCTCCCAGTGTACCTATCTTTGTTGTGGTGTGCAGACGGTTGTATACATCCGGCAGCCTCACAAGCCCGAGCATACCAAGGAACACGAAAAAGAGTCCTATAAGAAGAAAGGCATTGCTCAGCAGGTCAAGTGCTGTTTCTATTAGGGTCACAGAACCACTCCTTCATCGAGATATTTGGCTATTGTAACGGTTCCGACAAATGCAATGATGGAAAGTACCAGTGCCACGTCCATGAAGAAGACAGAACCCTGATCAAAAGAATATACACCAAGCATCACAACTATTACTGTTGTCATGGCATCGAGTGCTATCACTCTGTCGGGTATTGTGGGTCCCTTTATTATCCTGTATATGCACGGGATTATTGCGAGCACCATTATAATTATTGCTAGGGTAAACATTGAGATCATTCGAATGCCTCCAGTACGTATTTTTCCAGGTCATCCCTGATGGATTCGGCTACTGCCTCAGGATCCGATGCATCGATGGCATGAACGTAAAGGACCGATCTGTCATCAGACATATCGATCGTCAGTGTACCTGGTGTCAGCGTGATGGTATTGGCTATTGCAGTTATCCCGAGATCAGTCTTTGTCCTGATAGGTACTGCGATGATGCCTGGTTTAATGTCTATTTTAGGTTGGAGTACTATCTTTGCCACTACAATATTGGCTATTATGATCTCCTTGATAAGGACATAGAAATACCTTGCCATCGCGGGTAGTTTCTTTATGCCTCTGCTGATAGAGAAATCACGCTCAAAGTGGTAGAGTGGCTTGAAAGGACGTATGATAAAGGGCGCGAATATAAGTCCAAGTATAAAGTTGTTGATATTTATTATACCGTGAACGAAGCACCAAATCAGTCCGAATATTACAGCGAGGAATATATAGCGTTTCATCTTACCACCCTCGTAAGTACCGCTTCTATGTATGGTTGCGGATCAAGTATCTGTTCTGCTGTTGCAGTTGCCAGTGATATCAGAGGCTCGGCATAGAGTCCGAAAACAATGATAGATAGTGCGAGCACGATGATAGGTGCCATGATCAGGGGAGATGCCTTATGGGAAGAATATTCCCCATATTTTTCAACATCCCTCTTCTCACCCCAGAACATAAGAAGCCATGCCCTGAACATATAGAAGAGAGTGAATATTGCAAATATCAGTGCAATGCCTATCTCAAAGTAGTACTCGCCGATTATTCCTGCATCAAAGAGTACGAACTTGGCAATAAA
>DACO01000010.1:0-5441 GCA_002508635.1 Methanolobus sp. UBA118
GCATTGTAATGATAGTACCATCTCCATCCGGGAACTACCAGGCGTGCACCATTGGCCTTGAATTCCTCGGAATCGATGTCAAATCTTGCTCTGATGGTCTGCCACTGGGCAGGTTCTGCAAAGGTTGCAAAGAAACGCCTGACAACAAGTTCGTAGACCTTCCACTCCTGTTCATTGAGCTCTGACTTTTTAGCAAGGGATGCTGGATAGATAGGAGGGTGGTCTGTTGTCTCCTTTTTACCTCTTGTGGGTTTTAGCTCCTTCTGTTCGAGAAGCTTCTTTGCATATTCTTTGAAGGGTCCCTTGCTGAATACCTCGATCTGTGCCCTCATGTCAATACTTTCGGGATAGACTGTATTGTCCGTCCTTGGATATGAGATGAAACCGTTCATATACAGGGATTCGGCGATCCTCATGGCATTTGCAGCCGTGAAACCGATGGAACTTGCCGCACTGATGAACTCCGTGGTATTGAATGGCGTTGGAGGTTTGTCCGTCTTGGTGGATGTGTTGACACTGGATACCGTGGCGGTATCTCCTATCTTTTTTAATATCTCGTCAACCTCTTCCTTTTTCCAGAAACGCTTTGTCTTGTGTTCGACCTTGAATTCTTCACCTTTTCCCGTCCTGAGATTGGCTGAAAGTTCCCAGTAGGGTTTGGGAATGAATACATCCCTTTCCTTTTCCCGCTCGACGATCAGGGCAAGTGTCGGTGACTGAACTCTTCCCACGGAAAGGAACATGTTCCCGAGACGCCCGGCGGCAAGAGAGATAAAACGGGTAAGCGAAGCACCCCATACAAGATCGATGACCTGCCTCGAATGTCCCGCATCTGCCAGATTGAAATCTATTTTAGTGGGATTTCCAAAAGCTTGCTCTATTTCTTTTGGTGTGATGGCACTGTAGTGAACACGGTCGAATTCGATTTCCGAATTCACATCTTTCAGAATATCAAGGGCTTCGACACCAATGAGCTCACCTTCCCTGTCATAATCAGTGGCAATTGTCACTTTCGTGGCCTGCTTACCCAGTTTCTTAAGCGCGGACACGATTTTTACCTGGGTGGAAGCTGTGACGATCTCGGCGTCAATAAGATCCTTTGACTCAACCTTCTGCCAGTTGTTGTATGCCTTCGGGAAATCCAGCTTTACTATATGCCCGCTGAGTCCGATGAACACCTTCTTATCTTCTTCAGAGCCGAATTCGTAGGTATCAACTCCGCTGACACGTACCTTTTTCAGCTTCTTAGGTGAGAGGATATTTGCTATCCTCTTTGCTGCAATGTGTTTTTCTGCTATGATGAGATGCATATTATCTCCAGAGTCCCTCATGAAATGAATAATAGAATATTTAAGACCGATAACATAATAAAAATACTTATATTAATCGGCTTTTTATGTTCTAGTTTAAAAAACATTCTGATAAATATATCTATCGCAATCAAAAAAAATCTGAAATATTCTCATGAAGCTAACAGAAAACGACCGCAGTATGCCGTATGTCCTGTGAATGTAGTGGTGAATAAGAAAAAAGTATCTATCTGATAATGAGGGGATGCATCCCCCGGTCATTTGACGCAGGGGATGACTGGATAAGACCACTCCGTTTATTGTTTCTGTATGAGCTCGATGTCTTCAAGCACTGCCTGAAGGTCATCTTCATGCTCGATTTCATCGATAAGGATCTGCAATACGATCTCGTATGTTACAGGATCCTTATCCTTTACTTTCTCAAGTATGGAATTATAGACCTGGATCGCACATTGCTCACCTTTTATATTTTGCTCGAGTATCCTTTTGACAAAAGGGTCTTCCGGTGATTCGTAACCACAGTTGCCGATCTTAGCCCATTCTTCCGGTGAGAGTACCGGGGTTCCCCCGAGTTGCATGATCCTGTTGGACAGCATATCCGCATGCCTGAGCTCGTCATTTGCATGTTCGAGAAGTTCGGCAGCAGCAGCTTCTCTCATCGGACCCTTGATCACTTTTGAACCGACCCAGTACTGGTAATATGCAAGCCATTCGTCTGCAAGAGCCTTATTTAAAGACTCGATCAGGTCGTTAACATCCACTCCAAGTGTTTCAAGTAATTGTACTCCTTTTGTTCCCATCTTTCTCACCTATTTTATTAAGATAAATGCTCAGGATTGTTTCCTGAAGCACATGAACCAGTCAAGACAGTACTTGCCTTCCTCTGCTGACTCGACCCTTTCCTTTGCTGTTCCGCATGATCCCGGTGGTGGAATGATCACATCATCTCCTGGCTGCCAGTTTGCAGGGGTTGCAATGTCCTCTGAATCTGATTTCTGCAGTGCCAGCAAGAGCCTTTTGATCTCATCCATGTTCCTTCCGTTTGAAAGCGGATAGTAGAGTATTGCTCTGATCTTTGCCTTCGGATCGATAACGAATACCGCCCTCACAGCCTGGGTGTCCGAGGCATTTGGCTGTACCATTCCGAATTTCTTTGCCACGTCCATCTTAAGATCGGCGATTACCGGGAAGGTGATCTCAATATCTTTCATTCCTTTGTATTCGATCTTCTCTTTGATGGTCCTCAGCCATGCAATGTGTGCGTATATGCTATCAATGGACAATCCGATCAGTTCACAGTTGAGCTCTTTGAACTCATCCTGCATGCTCGCAAAGGTCATGAACTCCGTGGTACATACCGGTGTGAAGTCCGCCGGATGGCTGAAAAGGACCACCCACTTACCCTTGTAATCTGTCGGGAAATTGATCTGTCCGTTGGTCGTTTCTGCTTTAAAGGACGGTGCATCGTCCCCTATAAGTGGCATTGTTACTATCTCTTCCACATTTACTCCTCCTTACAATCCTTACATATTCCATAGAAATTCGTATCTGTACTCTCCACTTCGAAATTCTCAATGTCCCCGGCTACTTTAAGGGAATAGTCGGTCAGATCCTCTGACTCATAGTCGGTTATACTTCCGCATCCGATACAGATTATATGATGATGCGGAACGAGGTTTGCTTCAAATCTTGAGACACCCTTTATGTTAACCTCTTTGATCAGACCCTTTTCTGCCAGGAACCTGAGGTTTTTGTATACGGTAGCTTTGCTGATCCTTGTCAGTTTCTTTCTTACTCCTTCATAGACATCTTCCACAGTGGGATGGCCATCGAATTTCCTGAGGAAATCCAGTATCTCTATCCGCTGATTAGTGTACTTGATGTCTTTTGCTTCCTTTTTGATCATATCTTTTTGTGTGTTGTTTCGGGTTAATAACGGTTTTGCCTTTTAGTGGCAAATACCATTTGACAACAAGTACTAAGTAATAATTATTATTATTTAACTCTTTTTATCGGAATCTATATAGTTGTAAATAGTTCTATAATCCGATATCCAGAGAGGATCCCGGATAACGTGAAGAAGGGCGGCTGGTATGCTACAGGGGAAACTTAATTAGATGTGGCATACCCAATAACTAAAAAAAGTCAGGCAGGGATAACGATGGCAAAAAAGAATATTATTTCCTGGAATGTGAATGGTATCAGGGCAGTTCAAAAGAAGGGTTTTATGGAGTGGCTGCAGAAAGAGCAGCCTGATATCCTGTGCGTTCAGGAGACGAAGGCGCAAAAGCAGCAGTTAAAAGATGAGCTGATCAATATTGGTGGTTATCACAGCTATTTTTCCTCGGCTGAAAGAAAAGGTTACAGTGGTGTTGCGATCTACAGCAAGACCGAACCCGAAAGTATCAAATGCGGATTCGGGATCGAGAAGTTCGACCGTGAAGGACGCACTTTGATAGCGGATTACGGGGATTTCGTATTGTTCAATATCTATTTCCCAAACGGCAAGGCATCCAGTGAAAGGCTTGATTATAAGATGGAATTCTATGATGCGTTTCTGGAGTATGCTGATAAACTGAAGGGAAAAGGGCGAAAACTGATAATTTGCGAGGATGTCAACACAGCCCACAGGGAGATAGACCTTGCCCGTCCGAAAGAGAATGAAAAGGTATCAGGTTTCCTGCCGGAGGAAAGGGAATGGATCGATAAGTTGCTGAGCCATGGTTATGTCGATACTTTCAGGCACTTTAACAAGGAACCTGAACAATATACCTGGTGGAGCATGCGCACCCGTGCAAGGGAGAGAAATGTCGGCTGGAGGATTGATTATTTCTATGCAAGCGAAAATGCCATGGACAATATAACTGATTCCTACATTATGCCTGATGTAACGGGCTCGGATCACTGTCCCATCGGATTGGAACTTGATATATGAGCTGATTTTGATTTCTTTGCAGCTTCTATAGCCAGTTTTACGGCTTGTTGCGGGGAGTCTGCCCTGGTCGTACCTTCGATATCCCATTTTGATTCGAGTGTGATAACACTTTTTCCCATTTTCAGGGAGAGGGCAATTTCCGAGAGAGTCCCGTATTCTCCTCCCACCGCTATCAGGGCATCGCATGACTGGGCGATGATCGCATTTCTTGCATGTCCCATATTTGTGAGAATGGCAATGTCAATATAGGGGTTCGGGCTGTCTCTGTCGTTTCCGGGAACGATGCCCACGATTGTACCACCTGCTTCTCTTGCTCCCTTTGAAGCGGCTTCCATGACTCCGCCAAGTCCTCCACATAACAGGAAGGCATCATTTTTTGCTATCTCCTGACCTACCTGTTCGGCTTTTTCCTGTAGCTGTGCATCACATGTGCCGGCACCGATCACACCTATCTGCAGTTTCATAGTCATAACCTGTTATTCTTATTTGGACTATTATATATACTCGCTTTGAATCTCAAGTATTTCTTTACTGTCCCTTGCGGCTGAATATTCTTCCAGGGGTTCGTGATTCAATTCCAGAAATGTGTGTCCCCAGTTGAACTTGCTCATAACTGTATGTGCCTGTTCTTTGTTACCAAGGATATATAGTGCGGCTGCAAAGGCTTCGGCAGAGGTGAGCTTGAAAGGCTTTCCAAAATTCACCGGATTTCCCGCAACCAGAAACGGGAGTGCCCTGTGCTGTAGCCTGAGCTTCAACAGTTTCGGGAATACCTCTTCCACATGCTCCCATGAACAATCAAGTACTGTAATACCTTTGTTTGTATCATCCTGCGGTGAGAGAGCTTTCTCAGCCATAGGGTCCAGGAGAATGGATTCTCTGGGAATCCTGTTGATCTTATCAAACATCCTGGCAAGCTCAAAACGTGCCATCTTCTTACCCGTACACTTTTTTGGATCGCACTGGCTTGCATGGTATATGAAGAGTTTGATGTCTTTATCTTTCATTACTGGCTCTGTAAGTTTCATTGTATAAATGCTTGGTCTTACGGTACCGATAAGGAAATATTATAGATATCTTTTTATATTTATACATCCTTTTTTAATTAAATAAAATTATAGAAGATTGTTTTCGATCTCGGGGTGTTCTATGACCGCAAAAATATACACAATCATATCAGGAAAAGGTGGTACAGG
>DACO01000010.1:5730-29771 GCA_002508635.1 Methanolobus sp. UBA118
AACTTTACATGATGTCCTTTCGGATGATGCCGATGTCAAGGATGCCATATATGATGGGCCAAGCAACCTGAAGATATTACCCGGCAGCATTTCACTGCATAGTTTTTTGAATACCGATACTGATAAGCTGGCAGGTCTGGTCGAAAGTGTCAAAGACGACTTCGAGTTCATAATTATCGATTCTCCAACAGGTATCAGTAAGAATTCCATGGCAGCAATATCTCTGGCAGATGAACTGATACAGCTCATGAACCCTGATATTGCGTCGCTGGCCGGTGCGATGAAGGTCAAAGCAATCTCTGACTCTCTGGAAAAGCAGTTCTTCGGGATTATTGTGAACAGGACAGGAGTAGTAAAAAATGAACTCAGCAGTGAGCGTATAGAGACTGCTCTTGGCCTAAAGATCCTTGAGATACTTCCCGAAGACCCAAACATCAGGAACTCTGTGGCATTCAAAGCACCTGTTGTAGTCAAATATCCCGGATCTCCCGTGTCTGTAGGCTTTAACAGGCTCTCAGCTGAGATCTCCGGCATCAAGGTTCCTGCGGTTGAGACTTTTGTTGAGGAAAAGAGCAGTAAAAAGAAGGGCAAACGAAAACTGTTGTCTATAAACCGCAAGTGAGGTCTTTCGTGTGTATACAAGGGAACAATGCAGATCGCACAGTTCCTGTATCAGGGTTTAGTTTTGATCGGGGCTGGTAAAATGGATGATATAGCTAAAGAAAAGGATGTTAAAAAGGATTCCTCCAATCTTTCTGATAATAATAAAGCCGGGAACCCTGCATCTTCGACAGACACTGGAAAAGTGCTGTCATCAGATCATATTGTGCTTGAAGAGGACCAATCTGCTGCAATGCAGTCCGGGATATCTTCTGAGCAGCTTTCAAATAAGGATAATGGTTCTGTTTCACTGCCTGATGGTCTTCCTGGAATCAATGATCCGGAGGAAAGTCTGGCTGACGATAATACCTTTGAGGCCGTACCGTTTGCTGATGAGGATGCGTTTGTGGATGAACTTGCAGACCTGATCCTGCCTGCTGATGAAGTAGTAAGCATAGAGGAGCTCAAAAGTAAAGTAGATGCTTCACTGGCAGACAGCTCATATGTAGATGAGGTATCCGATGAATTAGAGCTCAGGTGGGAAAAGGTAGCAACAGAAGTTTTCAAGGAAGAACCTGTTGAAGAAGAAACAGATAAGGAAGAGGAAGAGACCGAGACCCTTCTGGATCGTGTAAACAAGATTTTTGCAAGAAAGAAGATCAACACTGATCCCTATAACATGATCGAGCACGGCCCGATCGTTGATTTCACCATACCTGCGGACAGTCCGTACAAGGAAGTGGAACTCTACGAAGTAAACCCTCCCTATGCCTATGTGAGAATTGCATACGACCCGTCCACACATGAATTCCAGTATCAGGCCCTTGAACCTGTACTTACTGAAAAGGAAGAGGAATTGCTTGAGTCGATAAAACTGAAATTCGTGGAAACTCTTGACATAAATCTGAAAGAAATATCCAGGAAGAATGCAGAGACATATTTACGTGATAATATAATGGCGTATCTTCAGGAATACCAGATCGATATTTCTCCCAAGAAACGTGAAAGGATCATCTATCACCTGATACGGGATTATGTGGGATACGGGGAGATCGATATCCTGATGCGGGACAGCTTCCTCGAGGATATCTCATGTGATGGTCCTGATACTCCTATCTATGTTTACCATAAGGAATACAATTCCATACCTACCAGTATTGAGTTTGTAGACGATGATGAACTGGACTCTTTTGCAATAAGGATAGCACAGATATGTGGCAGACATGTGTCGATTGCAAATCCGCTTCTGGATGCAACAATGCCGGACGGTTCTCGTATACAGCTGACACTGGGCAGGGAGATCACTACCCGTGGAAGTACCTTCACTATTAGGAGATTCAAGGACAACCCGATAACACCTACCAACCTTATAGATTTCCATACTTTCTCAACTGCCATGATGGCTTATTTGTGGTTGTCTGTGGAATCCAACAAGAGTCTTATCTTTGCAGGAGGTACGGCATCAGGAAAGACCACTGCCATGAACGCGTTTTCTCTTTTCATCCAGCCTGAGATGAAAATAGTATCCATCGAGGATACAAGGGAGCTCAATCTTTCCCATCCCAACTGGATTCCGGGTGTTACCAGACAATCATTTGCAGGTGGTGACAAGGGCTCCATTGAGATGTACGAGCTATTGAGGGCTTCCCTGAGACAAAGGCCGGAATACATTCTTGTGGGTGAGGTCCGAGGAGCAGAAGCCTATGTGCTGTTCCAGGCAATGTCCACAGGTCACACCACATTCTCCACCATGCACGCTGACTCCGTACAATCTGTAGTTCACAGGCTTGAGAATCCGCCGATCAATGTTCCGAGGATAATGATACAGGCACTGGATCTTGTATCCATCCAGGTTCAGGTAAAGGTTGGTGATGAACGTGTAAGGAGGTGTAAGACGCTGACCGAGATCGTCGGAGTTGATCCGAGGACCGGTGAGTTGCTTACAAACGATGTATTCACCTGGGATGCTTCAAGGGATATGTTCCAGTATTCAGGAAGGTCCTATGTTGTTGAAAGTGTGATGGAGAGCCGGGGATGGACGGAAGAGAGGGTACGTGAGGAACTAAAACGGCGTCAGGACATCCTTGAGTGGGCCCGTGAGAAGAATATTATTCACTTCAGGGAATTTGCAAAGATCGTGGTCACATACAACCGTGAACCGGAAACAATAATGAAAATTGTAAGGCAGGATCTCTATGGTTAATCCGTATTTCACTTTCGCATTCAATATATTCGGGAATTACTTCACAAGGAAGAGACTTGAATATTTCGATCTGCGTCATAACCTGCTGAAGAACAGGATGGATATAGCATATGATGCCTATCTTTCAGGCGCAGTACTGACTTCCATAATAGGTTCGCTCGTTGCATTAATAGGCTTTATATTAATAATTACATTCATTGGGGTTCCCGAATTCAGGGCAACAAGATTAACCTTTCCTGCATGGTTTGCGCCATATCTGGAGTACAAATCCCTGCTAATAGCGTTAGTTGGTGCAATCGTAATCACAATTGTGGTTTTCATTGTTATCTACCAATTGTTCCTGCTCTATCCTGTATTGATGTCAAGTGACAGGAAACGACGAATAGATATCATGCTTCCTTATGCGGTCAACTATATGTCCGCCATGTCCGGAGCAGGTGTATTTCCTGCAGACCTTTTCAGGTCTCTTGCAAGTAATCCCATCTATGGTGAGGTTTCTGTTGAATGTCGTTATATGGTGCGTGACCTTGAAGTTCTTGGTACGGACCTTGTAACCGCCATGAAAAACCTTTCGTTGACAACTCCGTCTCTGATGTTGCAGGATTTCCTACAGGGAGCAATAACGGTTGTAACTTCAGGAGGAGAACTTGAAACTTATTTCGAGATAAAGACAGAACAGTATCTTCTGGAAAACAGACAGCGTCAGAAAGAATTTCTGGAGACACTGGGGCTTCTTGGAGAGACATATGTCACTGCCTTTGTGGCCGGACCTCTTTTTTTGATAGTGGTTATATCGATCATGTCCATCATGGGAAATGCGCAGATGATCTTTCTGTATCTGATAATCTATGCGATCATCCCGATTGGTAGCATTATGTATGTTATCCTTATAAGCAGTATGACTCCGGAGACCTGATTATGAAGTTCAAGGAATTATTCAAGAAAGACCTGCATCCTGCTGAAGTGAGCCTTACTGAGGAGGAGTTGTGTGCACTTGAAGACTCCATGGTCGCCAGGAAAATGGAAGATTCAAAGAAATTTGTGGTCTTTAAAGAATTTCTCAAAAGTCCCGGAAAAACACTTTTCAGGAATCCTGAATATACGTTCATCCTGAGTGTTCCGGTAGCTTTGCTGGTATTTGTTTTCGGAATGTCCATGACATGGGGTACGCCACTTATAGATGATGTTATCGTTTTTACTGCATTGATAATAATCACGCCTCCTGCTATTGCATACCAGAAGAAGTACAGCAATACGGATAAGATCGAGGAATATCTGCCAACTTTTCTGAGGGATATTTCTGAAATGAGCAGGGCAGGCCTGACTCTTCCAAGATCTGTTAATACTGTTTCCAAGGGAGAATACGGGGCCCTGACAACAGAGGTCAGGAAGATGGACCTGTCAATGTCGTGGGGTATCTCTTTCGAGCAAACTCTTCAGAACTTTGCAAACAGGGTACCAACTCCCATCATACTCAGATCCGTATCCCTTATCAACCAGGCAAGCAGAGCCGGAGGTCGTGTTTCATCTGTGCTGGAAGCTGCAGCCCGTGATGCAAGGGAGGTCAAACTGCTTGAGCAGGAAAGACGTGGAAATATGATGGTCTACGTGGTCATCATTTACATGTCGTTCTTTGTCTTCCTTTTTGTAATAGCAATGCTTACCTCCACGTTTGTCCCCACCATGGCCGAGGCCGGAAGAGCCGCATCTGCAGCAGGTGCCGGTAATCAGTTCATAGGTGCGTTCGACCCTGCTAAGTATACCCGTTTAATGCTTCATACCGCAGTTATACAGGGTTTCATGAGCGGACTCGTTGCGGGTCAGATGGGTGAAGGAGCTGTGTCCAGAGGACTGAAGCATTCCATAATCATGACAATGATAGCATGGATCGTTTTCACATTCCTGATCTGATAACACAAAATTAGATCCTGAGGTCGGAAAGTACTTTTCCGGCCCTTTCTTCTATTTCTGAGAAAAGGTCGTTGCATTTTGTATCAATGCCTACTATTAGAGGACCAAAGTTCTCTACCGTAAGTTCCCATACAGCTTCAGGCATTCCCAGATCCAGCCAGTGAACGGTCGGCACATTTTTAATGTTCTCTGCTGCAAGGGCTGCACATCCTCCGGTGAATGCCAGATAGACACAGCTATCTTCCAGAGCCTCGCTGACGTTTGTCATTCCACCTTTTCCTATAAGTGCAAGAACGTTATGTTTTTCCAGAAGCAGTGGTGTCATTTTCGACATACGTGCACTTGTGGTAGGTCCTGCTGCCACAACTTCCCATTTTTCTTCTCTTTTCTGCATCAAGGGTCCGCAGTGGTAAATCACAGAACCTTCGAGGTCAAAGGGAAGTTCCTCTCCCTTTTCAGTCAATTCCAGTATGCGTGCATGGGCTTCATCCCTTGCGGTGAATATAGTTCCTGATATGTAGACAACATCGCCGGTATTGAACTTGAGGATATCCTCTTTCTTTAAAGGCGTAGTCAGGTGGTATTCCATTACTCATCACCTCCAAGTACGGCGGATGCATGCCTGTTGGCCCAGCATTGTATGTTCACTGCAACCGGAAGAGAGGCTGTATGACAGAAGGCCTTTTTGACGTGTACCGCAAGGGCGGTTGTATCTCCTCCGAGTCCCATGGGGCCGATGCCGAGGGAGTTGATATCTCCAAGGATATCCTTTTCAAATTCGTCCATTTTATCCATATCTTCCAGCAGGGCTGATTTTGCAAGCCTTGCTGCCTTATCGAATGAACCTCCGATACCCACGCCGACAACAATCGGCGGACATGGCTTACCACCGGCATTCAGGACGGTTTCGAGAATGAATCTCTTGATTTGCTCAGTTTCCGTCGGATTGAACATCTTCAGAGCGCTCATGTTCTCCGAACCCGCACCCTTTGGGGCCACGGTAATTTTAATCCTGTCACCTTCGATGAAATCGTATTTGATATCAGGGATTCCATCGCCTACGTTATCGCCTTTGTTATTGCGGGTGAGGGGGTGCACGGCATTCGGGCGTAAAGGTATTGACTCGGTGGCCTGTCTGACACCTTCGATGATCGCATCCTCCAGATCGAAATCAAGTCTGACCTCTCTGCCTATCTCAACAAAAAAGATAAGTATGCCCGTATCCTGGCACATGGGTATTCCGCTTTTGCCGGCGATCTCAATGTTTTTAAGTATGGCTTCAAGCTGTGCCTTTGCAACAGATGAGGATTCTTTCTGTTTTGCAGCTTTCAGGGAGTTCACAACATCTTCCGGAAGGACGGTTTCGGCACTTTTCAATATGTCTACGGTGGCACTAACAACATCATTATGGGAAATATCTGACAAAAAGGATCACCTTTTGATTTTGGCACAGGATTGGTGTTGAGGTCCTGAACGCCTGAGTGTAATTGGAATTATCTGTCTTTTCAGGCTACAATAGAGTTTTATGTTATTTATTTTACTGTTATATTAGCTGGCTTCGAGCTTATTAGAGAACTTTATTTTCCATTAAGATTACAGAATAACTCTATTTTGAAAATGCACTAATAAATTAATTATATATGTTATTCATTTTACTATATATGGCCATTCCTGACTATCAAACAATAATGCTACCTTTGTTAAACTCATTGGAAGATAAAACTACTTACAAGATAAGTGAATTAACGGAAATTCTGGCTGATGAATTTGATCTGACCGATGAGGAAAAACA
This sequence comes from Methanolobus sp. UBA118, assembly GCA_002508635.1. Classification (GTDB taxonomy): domain Archaea; phylum Halobacteriota; class Methanosarcinia; order Methanosarcinales; family Methanosarcinaceae; genus Methanolobus. Next base: position 12,237 of record DACO01000010.1, read on the forward strand.
GCGAAAATTTGAAAGTGGAAGCAGTAAAATATTTAGGAACAGGGTTAGATGGGCGCGACTTTACTTAAAAAAAGCTGGTTTAGTTGACGATCCAAAAAGGGGCTATTTGGTGATTACAGATAAAGGTTTGGCTGCTTTAAAATCAAATCCTGAAAAAATCGATGTAGATTTTCTCAAAAAATATCCTGACTTTATAGAATTCAAATATCCTGATAAAAACAAAGAAGAAACCCAAATCGACGTTAGATCTATTGATACTGAAAAAGTTGAAGAAAAAACTCCTGATGAGTTGCTAGAGGAGGGATTTTTGCTTATTAATAATAGTCTCGCACAGGATTTACTATCTAGGCTGAGAAATAATTCTCCTCACTTTTTTGAAAATGCCGTTTTGCTTTTATTGGAATCAATGGGTTATGGGAAAGGAAAAGTAACAGGGAAGACAGGAGATGAAGGGATGGATGGACTGATTCATCAAGATAAGCTTGGATTAGAAACGATTGTCTTTCAAGCAAAACGATATGCCGAAAATAACACCGTTGGATCTTCTACTGTAAGAGATTTTATAGGGACCTTGGATTTGAAAGGTGTGACAAAAGGTGTGTTTATAACTACATCAAAATTCACTCCAAGTGCCAAAGAAACTGCGTCTAAATGTAGCAAAAATATTAAACTTATAGAAGGAAGTGAATTTGTTCAACTAATGATAGATAACGACATCGGTGTAAATACATACAAAACATATAGACTTAAAAAAGTGGACTCTGACTTTTTTATGGAATTTGATGAATAGAAAACTTGTTCTTATTAATTATTTTATCTAGATAGAGTAAAATTAGCCGGAATGATTTAAACTAGTTTCAGAGAAACTAAGATTCTTTAAAATTTGGTGCGGGAGAAGGGATTCGAACCCCCGAACGCCTACGCGAGCAGATCTTGAGTCTGCCACCGTTGACCGCTTGGTTACTCCCGCATGTGAGTATTCGGTCTTTGTACAGCGGTATTAATTATAAATCTATCTGTTGTCCCGTTGATGATTTGTTGCATCAAGGGTACTGAAAGTAGTATTGTATTCGCGATTTCTATTACGAAAGAATATTCAAAAACGATTAGGTTAAATAGCTGTTCCTCAATAATAACAACAAGGGAAAACAGAAACGGAACTATAAGTACGAACAAAGATGCGGGGGGCATTCTTATGAGGAGAAGTAGACTGGATATTACACTTGCTATTTTAAAAATCGCTATGAATGGCGCTAAAAAAACGCAGATCGTTTATGGAGCGAACTTAAATTCAACAATAGCAAACAAATATCTTACAAGGCTGGAGGATAAAGAGCTTATAGAACAGAAAGGTAACATCTTTATTACCACCGACAAAGGCCGGGTCTATAAAGATCTTGCCAGCGAACTGGACGTCCGCTAGCTGCACAACCAGATTTAAAACGGTTTTAAAAAACTTATTTTACACAAGTCCCAGCATGCTTGATAGTTTTAACAGGACATTTGCGACCTGGAATGTGATGCTGTCAACAAGTCCTACGGGCTCGATTACTATACCGCCGTTTTCCATTGCATCAATGAATACTCCCAGTGGATTCTCTGAGTCCATTAGTTGCTGAACGGTACTCTCCCCGGCGGTCACTTCTAGAGTAGCTCCGATATCCTTTTCAGGTTCTATCTGCTCGAAGGTTGTTATCCTGGCATTTTCAGTAACTGCTTTGATGTGTAGCCCTGAGCCGTCATTCATCTCTATAATCAGGTAGATAACCTCATTACCAAGCATATTCTGGAGTGCAGAAGGCACCTGGCTTGCATTCTCATTGTATTCGTTAACCTTCATATCGAGATCATTAAAAATATCAGCGCTTGCAGGCTGCATAAAGATCGCTGTCAAAAGCAACATTGTCAGTAGTATCTTTTTCATCTTATACCTCTCAATCTTTTTCAGGAAATCATTCGATATTGTATATATATGTTTTAATTATATATTAAATATTAATCTGTGGCTTTTATATCATAACAATATCTTTTAAGCTTTGAGTGCGTACATGCATAGATCACAATTCATATTTCAAAACAGAGGTAGCTAAGTGGGCGAAATAGTAGTCAGCGACTCCATGAAGGCTTATTTTGAAAGGCTTGAGTCCAGACTCCGGCGTGAGATCGAGATTGCCAATAGTGCGCGTTCAAAGGGCAAGGACCCCAAACCCCAGATCGAGATTCCCCTTGCCAAGGACCTTGCGGACAGGGTCGAGAACCTGATAGGTGTCAAAGGTGTTGCCGAGGAGATACGCAAGTTCGAGGAGAGCATGTCACGGGAGGAAGGAGCCCTTGCGATCGGTAAAGCGGTTGCTGAGGGTGTTGTAGGCGAATTTGCTTCAAGGGCCGAGGCAATCGAAGCTGCTATTCGTGTGTCAGTTGCAATGCTTACGGAAGGTGTTGTGGCCGCTCCCATTGAAGGTATCGACCGCGTGGATATCGACAAGAACGATGACGGCAGCGAATTCATAAGGATATATTATGCAGGACCCATACGCAGTGCGGGAGGTACCGCGCAGGCATTATCTGTGCTTGTTGGCGACTATGTAAGACGTGCCGTTGGCATAGACCGGTTCAAGCCACGTAAGGAAGAGGTTGAAAGATATGTTGAGGAGATCCTGCTTTACAGACGTGTTGCCACCCTGCAGTATACGCCTTCCGAGGCAGAGATCCGGCTTATAGTTGAGAACTGCCCCATCTGCCTTGACGGGGAACCAACAGAGGCTGAAGAGGTGGAAGGTTACCGTAATCTGGAGAGGATACCAACCAACAGGGTACGTGGAGGAATGGCTCTTGTGCTTGCGGAAGGTCTTGCCCTGAAAGCTCCCAAGGTACAGAAGCACGTAAAGAAGCTGGAAATGGATGGCTGGGAGTGGCTGGATCAGATCATCTCAGGCCCCAAAGGAGGGGGCGATGATTCGAAGGAAGAATCAAAGGGAATAAAACCCAAGGAAAAATACCTTGCAGATCTGATAGCAGGCAGGCCGGTGTTCTCTCACCCCATGCGTCCGGGAGGTTTCAGGCTCAGGTACGGACGCTCACGAAACACATCCTTTGCAGCAGCCGGAATAAGCCCTGCAAGCATGGTTCTGCTTGACAGCTTTATAGTTGCAGGGACCCAGTTGAAGGTGGAGAGACCTGGCAAGGCCGCAGGCATGGCTCCCGTGGATTCACTTGAAGGTCCGACAGTGCGCCTGAGGTCCGGGGATGTGATACGGGTAGATGATGAGGAGCTTGCCTATGAGTTACACCCTGAAGTAGAATACATTATAGATATAGGTGAAATTCTCATCAACTACGGGGATTTCCTTGAAAACAACCATCCGCTGATCCCTGCTTCCTACTGCATTGAATGGTGGATGCAGGAGTATGAAAAGATAGCCCCTGAAGATAAGATCGATATTTCTGTTCTCAGGGATCCGTCACAGGAACTTGCACTTGATATCTGTAAGAAGTATAGTGTACCGCTTCATCCGAAATTCACTTATCTCTGGCATGATATCAGGATCGAGGAACTTGAAGCGTTATCGTCATTTGTTTCTGAAAACGGGTCTGTGGATGATGGGGTGTCATGTCTCACACTACCTTACAAGCTGGCAGTTGAGAAGGAAATAAAGACAATACTTGAGAACCTTCTTGTGCTGCACAGGGTTGAAAACGACAAAATCTCCATAAAGGATCCTCTGCCCTTTATAAGATGTCTCGGACTTGATGATAGTCTGAACAGAACATGGGATTGCCTTCCATCGGATGATATCCTTGAGGCGGTATGCGGGATCAGCAGTCTGATAGTCCGTGCCCGGGCTCCTATGAGGATTGGTGCAAGGATGGGCCGTCCTGAGAAGTCCAACAGACGAAAGATGTCACCTGCCCCGCACGCACTGTTTCCCATAGGTGAGGCCGGCGGAAATACCAGAAAAATGGAGACAGCAGCCTCTTATAAATCTTCCATGAATGGCAAGGTCGGTCACATACGTGTTGAGATCGGCAACAGGATCTGTCCTTCCTGCGGACAGAACAGTTATGAACACAGGTGTGACTGCGGGGAATTCACTGTTCCCAGATTGTCCTGTCCCAGATGCGGTATTGCAGTACAGAAAGAAGAATGTCCAAAATGCGGAACCAAGACCACCTGTGTTAAGATGCAGAATCTTGATTTCAAGACAATTTACCAGAAGGCCTTCCAGAAACTGGGTGAAAGGGACAATATAGAACTCAAGGGCGTCAAGCGCATGATGTCAAGGCACATGACACCCGAACCTCTTGAGAAGGGCATACTCAGGGCAAAATACAAGCTGTTCACCTTCAAGGACGGTACGGTCAGGTATGATATGTCGGATATCCCGTTGACACATATTCGTCCCGACGAGTTGAGTGTGCCGGTATCAAAACTAAAGGAGATAGGTTATACCGAGGACATCTATGGCAATCCTCTGGAGCGTGACGACCAGGTAATATGTCTTAAGGTACAGGACCTGGTTGTTTCACATAACTGTGCCGAATATCTTTTACGGACAATGCAGTACATTGACGACCTTCTGGTCAAATACTACGGTGAGGAACCCTATTACAATGCAAAGACCGTGGATGATATGGTTGGTGCCATGCTCATGGGACTTGCTCCACATACATCGGCAGGTGTACTCGGAAGACTTGTCGGTTTTACCAAGGCATCTGTGGGATATGCTCATCCTTTCTTCCATGCTGCAAAGAGGCGTAACTGTGACGGGGATGAGGACTGTGTCATGCTGCTTCTGGACGGGCTGCTCAACTTCTCCCGTGATTACCTTCCCGAGAAGAGGGGAGGGAAAATGGACGCACCCCTTGTACTCACGACCAGGATAGATCCCAGTGAGGTCGATAAGGAAGCACATAATATCGATGTCTGTGATCACTATCCTCTGGAGTTCTACGAGGCAACGCAGGAATATACCAATCCCAAGGATTTCGAGGAAAAGATCGACCTGGTAAGCGGCAGACTTGGTACGCCCCTGCAGTATGATAATTTCATGTTCACACATCATACTTCCGATATTGCGGCCGGGCCGCTGAACAGTGCCTATAAGACACTGGGAAGCATGGTGGAAAAGATGGATGCCCAGCTTGCGCTTGCCGATAAGATACGTGCTGTGGATGCTTCCAATGTTGCTGAAAGGGTACTTATCTCTCATTTCCTTCCGGATATGTTCGGCAATCTCAGGGCTTTCTCACGCCAGGGTACAAGATGTCTTAAGTGTGCGGCCAAGTTCAGAAGGCCTCCTCTGACAGGTGTATGTCCTAAATGCGGTGGCCGTGTGATACTCACTGTCCACGAAGGTGCTGTCAAGAAATACCTTGAGGTATCCAAGCTGGTTGCAAAAAAATATAATGTTTCCAATTACACCAAGCAGAGAATAGATATCATCGGCCTGGATATCCAGTCACTTTTCGAGAACGACAAGGCCAAACAGATGGATCTGATGGAATTTATGTAAAAGCTTTATTCGGATTCGAGCCCGTATACGTTAATTCCCTGTATGAGCTCGGTGAATTGCTCTATTTCAAATTCAAGTACTTCCTGTTTTGTCATTCCTATGGACATTTCCCCGTCATAGGAAAGCATATCCGGTCCCCTGCGAACGAACCTGTCCACGCCGTCACGCGAGAGCACCTTCTTTGCCTCGGGATCATGTACAAATGCCCTGCCGGGAAGTATGACAGTTTCCCTGACATCGGTCAGGTCAAGTTCCTGCAGGTCATCGATTGTCATCAGGCAGCCAATATCCTTTCCGACAGGTACGACATTTACTTTGCTTTCGAGTTTTTGGAAAACAGTAGCAAGCCTGTCAGCCGCAGCCCTGCTTGTAAGCAATGTAGCTTCCTTGGTGACCTCTGGAAGTCTGGCAAGTGCTTCTTTTTCATTCCTTATGGCAAAGGGTGAGCCGATAAGCGGGTCCTCAAGGGGTGTTCCTGTGATCCTCATGCTGTATTTTTCCGCTGCCTTATGGACGATATCAGTGAATTCCTCGATACTGTGTGTCTCTATACCTTCCATTATCGGCGCGTTTTCAAGTATAAGTCCCTCATCACGGCTGTTGGCAAAACGCATGAGGATAGTTCCTTTTGCCCCCATCTCTTCAAGGTCATCAAGTGTCTTCTCCAGCACTTCCCCGTCATTTACTCCCGGTACCACCACAACGGCAGCATAGACATCACATTCTGCACAGAAATCTCTTAGGACCTGCAGGGATGCCTCGGGTTCTGGATCGTTCATGTATTTTCCTCTGATTTCTGGATCGGTTGAAAAGACGGTGAACGTTACTTCGGTCACACCATAGTTCACATAGAACTCTGCTTCATTGCCTTCACTGAATCCTTTACCACTTGTGTATCCGAGATGAATGGGGAGGCCGAATTGTGCAAGGTTGGCAACCAGTGGCATGAGTTCCGGGTAGCAACTGACATCTCCTCCACCACTGACAGTTATCTTATCGATTTCTCCCGAACTGAAGTTGATCTTCTGGTAGGTTTCCTGGAATACGTACTGTGCGGGTTTGAATCCGGAGTAAGCTTCCTTTACACCTCTTGTGCAGTAATCGCAACCTTTCTGGAAGGGAAAACAGTATTTGCAACCAAAAGGCTGTACTTCCTTTACCTTCTTAAAATAACAATAGGTGCAGAATCCCTTGCAGTCGATACCTGGATTCCCACCCACGTCTGCCGTGATTTCCATAATGGTTTTTACATAATGTACGTCTTACTTAAGTCTTTGTGGCAAACAGGTATCATCTGAAAATGATTCGAAGTTCCGTAATGCCTTTGCCATCATAATAAATTATTTTATTGAAAAAATTAATTCCGTCATCGGCGGTTACTGAACTTTGCCTGACATGATGCAAAAGGTTTAAACATCATCGTTACTTAATACTCCCGAGAATTCCCACTGGAAAGTTTTGCGTACATAACATGTGATGTGGTACAGAGCAATTGCTTATCATTGCCTAGGATGTGCGGTTCCAGGAGGGTTATTTCTGTATAGAAACATAGGAGGAAAATATAAGTGTCTGATAAAATAGACATCTACGACGACAGAGGTAAACTGTTGGAAAGCGGCGTCGATCTTATGGATATTGCGCCAACAAGAAACACAGCGATACAAAATATCATTAAAGACACCAAGAGAACTGTTGCAGTCAATCTCGCAGGAATCGAGAAAGCACTCAAGACAGGTTCCATGGGTGGAGCAAAGAAAAAGATCCTCGGAAGGGAACTTGACTATGATATTGTAGGCAACTCCGGTGCAATCCAGGATGCTGTAGCAGATCTCGTAAGTGTAGACGAAGGCGACGACACCAATGTAAAGGAGCTTGGTGGTGGAAAGCAGCTTCTTGTACAGGTACCAAGTGTAAGATCACAGGTAGGTGCTGACTTCGTATCCGCAAGTACAGTAACAGGTGCAGCAGTTGTTCAGACAATCATTGACATGTTCAACACTGACATGTTCGATGCACCAATAGTAAAGTCCGCTGTATGGGGAAGCTACCCACAGACAATGGACATGTCCGGTGGTAACATCGCATCCATTCTCAGTATCCCACAGAAGAACGAAGGTCTTGGTTACTCACTGAGGAACATCACAACAAACCACATCGCAGCAATTACCGGAAAGAAGGCAATTAATGCAGCAGCACTTTCATCCATCTTCGAGCAGGTAGGTATGTACGAGATGGGTAACGCTGTAGGACCATTCGAGAGACACCAGTTACTCGGTCTTGCATACCAGGGTCTTAACGCAAACAACTTCGTTTACGACATCGTAAAGGAGAACGGTAAGAACGGTACAATAGGCAGTGTGATCGAGTCTACAGTAGACAGAGCTCTTGAAGCAGGTATCATATCAGTTGACAAGACAGCACCATCCGGATATAACTTCTACAAGGCAAACGACGTTTCCATGTGGAATGCATGCGCAGCAGTCGGTCAGCTTGCAGCAACCATGGTAAACTGTGGTGCAGGCAGGGCAGCTCAGAACGTATCCTCAACAATCCTCTACTTCAACGACATGCTTGAGAAGGAAACAGGTCTTCCAGGCTGTGACATGGGTAGGGCACAGGGTACTGCAGTAGGATTCTCATTCTTCAGCCACTCAATCTATGGTGGCGGTGGACCAGGTATCTTCAACGGTAACCACGTTGTAACCAGGCACTCCAGAGGTTTCGCAATTCCTTGTGTATGTGCAGCAGTCTCACTTGACGCAGGCACACAGATGTTTACAATCGAGAAGACATCAGGACTTGTCGGTAGCGTATTCGGATCAATTCCAGAGTTCAAGGAGCCAATCAAAGCAGTGGCAGGAGCTCTCTAAGACACAAAACCCTCCTAAAATATCACAATTACAGGTAATTACAAATGGTAAATTCTTCAGACACAAACTGTGTGCAGCTTGAAATATTCCCTTCAAGGTTGCTCAAACCGGAAACAGCCCAGAAGTTGTTGAACGCAATCGCTGATATCAACGGTGTTACAAGGTTGTTTATCCATGGGCCCAGACTTCCCGATACTGTCCCGTACGGACCTGCAAAGGGTGAACCTGTGCATCATCCGGGAAAAACAGTAATTGAGGTTGCAGGGCAGGCTATGGAACTTGCCGTTTATGTCGGGGGCATCCGTATGGAAGTCATCGATGTAGATGTAAAGGAGCAGGTCAGGGAAGTTTGTGAAAATATCCTTCCGGTCTCATTTGAGTTCAGGGAAGGTCAGTTCATTCCTACGAAACAGACTGTGACAGACTACGCAAAGCGCGGGCCTGGTGCAGATCCTCTGATGCTGGGAATGACCGATCCCAAGGGAAAACTGAAACATAATCCTGTATGTATCCTCAAACCTGACTTTTTGGATGAATAATTATGTTTGACCGGGAAACACAGGTTGTAGACTGCAGACACGGCATGGGCCTTGGCAGAGGAGGAGGACTCGCACAGCGTGGTACTCTTTCCGAGACCGGCAGAGCCGATGTAATTGCGGTTGCAATGAGTCCCGGAAGAAGACATATAACAAAACCCGTTTGTGAGTTAACATACGGGATGCGCAGAGAAGAGATCCAGGTCAGTGTGCTTGTGCTCAGCACCGGTTCAGGTGTTCCGGATACCAACATGGGTTCGGGCTCTTTCGGTATCAATCCCGAAGAGATAGCACAGATTAACAGGCACAAGGTTGCCGTTATCCACACAGGGAACATCAGGGAACATGTAGTACGGAAGGTTAAGGCGATACTTGAAGAAGCCAGTGTCCCTGCAGTAGTTGTTTGTCAGATCCCCGTTGATTTCGAGGATTTTGCAATGGCAGGAGTAAAGACACGGCTTGTAAAACCACAGGAAAGTGATATTTTAACCAAAGGAAGGGTGATGGAAATTGTGAGCGGAGTGACACGAGGAGAATCATGTTCAAGGGAAAAGCTGAACGAACTCGTGAAAGCCGTGAAAACCACAATGAGATCATTAGAGAATCAGGAGTGATTAATTATGGCATATGAACCACAATATTATCCAGGAGCAACATCCGTTGCAGAAAACAGAAGGAAACACATGTCAGGAAAGGTCGAGAAGCTCAGAGATATTTCCGACGAAGACCTGACATTAATACTTGGTCACCGTGCACCAGGTAGTGACTATCCAAGCACACACCCACCTCTTGCAGAAATGGGTGAACCAGAAGACTCAGTCAGGGAACTGGTAGAACCAACACCAGGCGCAAAGGCCGGTGACAGGGTAAGGTACGTACAGTTTGTTGACTCAATGTACAACGCACCATCAACCCCATACTTCAGATCCTACGCAGCAGCAATCAACTTCAGAGGTGTCGACCCAGGTACACTTTCCGGTCGTCAGGTAGTTGAGGCCCGTGAGAGGGATATGGAAGAACTTGCAAAGTTCCAGATCGAGACTGAAATGACCTGTCCGGCACTTGCTGGCCTCAGGGGCGCAACAGTACACGGTCACTCACTCAGGCTTCCTGAAGACGGTGTAATGTTCGACATGCTCGAGAGGGTAAGAAAAGAAGGCGACAACATCATTATGCACAAGGACCAGGTAGGAAGACCAATCGACAAGAAGGTCAACCTCGGAAAGCCAATGTCCGAAGAGGAAGCAGCAAAGAGGACAACAATCTACCGTGTTGACAACGTTGCATTCAGGGACGACGACGAAGTTATTGAATGGGTCCAGAGAGTATTTGACCAGAGAACCATCTACGGCTTCAAGCCAGAGAACTGAGGTGATTATAATGGCAGATGACAGACAGAGGAAATTTGCAAAACAGATGGAGATCAAGTTCACTAAAGAACATGGTACCAATAAGATGGAAGGCGGTGAGATCACAGACAAGACTGTAAAATACTACAGGCTTGGTGTAGATCAGAACCCAAGAAAATTAGAGATGAAGAAAGCAGGTGCAGAACTTGCAAAGAAGAGAGGACTTGTCGGTTACAACCCAATGATGCACTGTGGTGGTATCCCACTCGGTCAGAGAGCACTTACCCCATCATTCCTGTCCGGTACAGACATGATGGTCGAGATCGATGACCTTCACTACGTCAACAACTCTGCAATGCAGCAGATGTGGGATGACATCAGAAGGAGTATCGTTGTCGGTATGGACCTTGCACACGAGACACTCGAGAAGAGGCTCGGTATCGAGGTTACACCAGAAACAATCAACCACTACCTTGAGACACTCAACCACGCACTTCCTGGTGGAGCAGTTGTCCAGGAACACATGGTCGAGACACACCCAGCTCTTGTAGATGACTGTTACGTCAAGATGTTCACCGGTGACGATGAACTCGCAGATGAGATCGACAGCCAGTTCCTTATTGACATCAACAAGGAATTCCCAGAAGAGCAGGCAGAGCAGATCAAGGAAGCAATAGGCAAGACATCATGGCAGGCAGCTCACATCCCAACAATTGTCAGCAGAACCACAGACGGTGGTCAGACAAGCAGGTGGATGGCTATGCAGGTCGGTATGTCATTCATTTCAGCATACAGCATGTGTGCTGGTGAAGCAGCAGTAGCTGACCTTTCATACGCAGCAAAGCACGCTGGTGTTATCCAGATGGGTGACATGCTCCCAGCAAGGCGTGCACGTGCACCAAACGAGCCTGGAGGAATTCCATTCGGTCACATGGCAGATATCGTACAGACAAGCCGTGTAGACCCAGAAGACCCAGCACACGTAGCTCTTGAAGTAGTCGGTGCAGGATGTATGCTTTACGACCAGATCTGGCTCGGATCATACATGTCCGGTGGTGTAGGTTTCACACAGTACGCAACCGCAGCATACTGTAACAACATCCTTGATGACAACCTCTACTACAACGTTGACTACATCAACGACAAGTACGATGGTGCAGCAAACAAGGGTACAGACAACAAGATCGCAGCAAACCTCGATGTAGTAAAGGACATTGCAACAGAGTCCACAATCTACGGTCTCGAGAACTACGAGAAGTACCCAACAACACTCGAAGACCACTTCGGTGGATCACAGAGAGCAACCAGCCTTTCCGCAGCAGCAGGTTCCGCAGTATCAATTGCAACCGGAAACGGAAACGCCGGTCTGTCCGGATGGTATCTCTCAATGTACCTGCACAAGGAAGCACTCGGAAGACTCGGTTTCTTCGGATACGACCTGCAGGACCAGTGTGGTGCTACAAACGTACTCTCCTACCAGTCCGACGAAGGTCTGGCAGTTGAGCTCCGTGGACCAAACTATCCGAACTACGCAATGAACGTAGGTCACCAGGGTGGTTACACAGCTATTGCAGCTTCTGCACACGCAGGACGTGGAGACGCATTCGCAGTCAACCCACTGATCAAGGTAGCTTTCGCAGACAGCCTCCTGCCATTTGACTTCACCGCACCAAGGAAGGAGTTCGGCAGAGGAGCTCTCAGAGAGTTCGAGCCTGCTGGTGAGAGATCACTCATCATCCCAGCAAAATAAATTTAAAACAAGTGCAGGCTTAATGCCTGCTACTTACTCTTTTTATTGAATTTACGCTTAAATTCTGATTTCTGTTCTCTTCTTATACTCTGCTACATAGTATGGTAATGCTTAAATATTGCAAAACCATTGTTTTTTACACTATTAATTAGTAAGTTTTATCTTTATTTTCCAGGAGTGAACTGATATGCAATACAGTCTGGGAATCGATGCCGGTGGAACGTTTACCGATGCTGTTATAGTCCGTGATTCGGATGGAGCGATCGTCGATAGCACGAAGGTGCTGACCACCTATCCCGACCCGATCGGTGGTATAAAGAAAGCCATCGACGAACTTGAGCCTGAATGTGTGAAAGATGTAAAACTGGTTTCCGTCTCAACAACGCTTTCCACAAATACCATACTTGAAGACACGGGTTTTCCTGTTGGTGTGATACTTGTTGGAGACTATGTTATCCCTGAGGAAGGATTTCCCGCAAAATATTATGTGCAGCTGAGCGGTGGTCACACAAGTAACGGGGAAGAAGCTGCTCCCCTTGATGAAGAGGGTGTTAAAAGATTTGCCATGGAGATCAAGGATCAGGTTTCCGCATTTGCTGTCTCATCCTTTTTCAGTAACAGGAATTCAGAGCATGAATTGCGGGTAAAACAGATCATACGGGATCTCACAGGACTGCCGGTAGTATGCGGACATGAGCTCTCCCAGGAAGTGGGTGCTTATGACCGGTCCATCACCGCCTATCTGAATGCCCAGCTTTTGCCCATAACTCATCGTTTCATTAAGTCAATTATGCAGGATATCAAGTCCAGGGGAATTGATGCCAACCTGCTTATGCTCAAATGTGATGGTTCGGTGGTGAGCATGGAAGAGGCCCTTGAGAGACCTATCGAATCTATATTCTCAGGTCCGGCTGCAAGTCTGGTCGGAGCCGCATATCTCACAAAGTATGACACATGTGCGATGATCGATGTCGGTGGTACCAGTACGGATGTGGCTCTGATCAAAAACGGAATACCTGAGTTGAGCAGTCAGGGTGCTGTCGTAGGTGGCTGGAAGACCATGGTCAAAGCCATCAGAATGGAAACATCCGCAACAGGTGGTGACAGTCATATATGGACAAAGGACCGGAAATTCCATGTAGGTCCGAGGAGAGTAATCCCTCTCTGTCGTGCTGCAGTAGAATATACGGGCTTCCTGGAAAAACTGAAGGAGTGCAAGAATCCTTCCAGGAAACTGTTCTGTGAGAACATACAGCCCACCAAGTTTTATGTAAGGACCGGGTTTTTGCCGATCGACCTTAGCAGGACCGAGGAAGAGATCTATGATGCCATTCAGGGAGTGCCGATATCATATACCGAACTCTTCCTCAGGCTCAAAAAACAGCCAAGTGTAAAGTCACTTGACAGTCTGATCCAGAAGAGGCTGATCCAGGCAATAGGTTTCACACCTACTGACGCGCTTCATGTGCTTGGTGATTTCCAGAGATGGGAAACGGAAGCATCGGTGCTTGGTGCTGAGAGACTTGCCAAGTTCATGAATACGAAAAAGGAAATTCTCTGCGAGGATATCAAACGAAAGGTCGCATGGAACATGGCATCAGACCTGATATCCTATCTGGTTAAGGATATCCCTGAACATGTTATTGAAAACATGCTTTCTGGTGATAACTTCACCCGCTTTAAGGTAGAGACTCCTGTGGTACTTCTGGGTGGTCCTGTTGTCGCATTCAAGGAAGAGATGGAAAAGCTCATTGATGCCAACATCGTCCTGCCCGAGCATTCCAGTGTCGGAAATGCAGTGGGTGCGCTTGTGGGTAAGGGCATCAAGCGTATGGAGATACTTGTGAAGAGGGACTTTGCTCCAATCACCGGTGAGAATGTAACAAAGGAAGAACTGAAGAACGCAAAGGAGGTTATCAGGTACTTCGTGTTCTCCCCGGACGGAAGACAGATGTTCTCTGAATATCTTGAGGCGGTTGATTTTGCTACAAATACTGCAAAGCACTATGTAATGGAATATATGAAATCAGCAGGTTATTCCGAGAAGGAAGTGGATCTTGAGGTTACCAAAAAAGAGCTGTCCATCAGGGATAACGAAGAACCTGTGGAAACAAAGGTGATTGTTGTGGGAGTTGGCACTTCCAGAGTTGTCGTTGAAAAAGACGTGATCCCTGATTACATGAGAAAGAAGGCGATCAGCTCCCGCAGGGCCGCTGAACATTCGTATTCCGGAAAATGAAGAGGAGTGAATCCCTCTTCATATTTCAGATATTTTAAAAAATCTTGAAATCTGCTCCAATCGATTGCATTTCCTCAAAGAAGTTAGGATAGGATATCTCCACGGATTCGATGGTATCGATGGTCGTATCTCCCGCCACCATGCCTGCAATGCTCAGGGCCATTACTATTCTGTGGTCATGCCAACCGTGCAGGTTGGCACCTCTTAATGCACCACCAGTGATGGTAAGCTGGTCAGGTTCCTCTTTGACTGTAATTCCCATCTTGGTAAGTTCGAGTGCCATGGCATGGAGCCTGTCTGTTTCCTTGTAGCGCACATGCTCTGCATTCTCAATTACAGTCACGCCATCGGCACATGCAGCCAGAACAGCTATGGTGGGTACCAGATCAGGGGTTGCACCGGCATCGAATGTGGTGCCTTTAAGTCCGTTTCCGGTGACTCTGATGATACCTTTTACCTTGTCCCATGAAACATCAGCACCCATGCGTTTGAGTACTTCGATTATCACAATATCTCCCTGCTTTGAAGGGAACATATTCTTAACAGCCACAGTGGAGCCTGTAACTGCAGCAGCAGCCAGGATGTAGGATGCTGAGGAGAAATCTCCCGGTACCTTATAGTCCTTCAGGTTATACTTCTGGTTAGCGGGGATGATGAACTTGATATTATTTGTTTCTTCAAGAAGGATCTCACAGCCCGCAGCCTCGAGGATTTCCGTTGTAACATCCACGTAGGGTCTTGATTTCATCTCACCTTTGATGGACAGTGTTGTGCTTTTTGTCGTGAGGGGACATGCTATAAGCAGTGCGGAAATGAACTGGGAACTAATTGAGCCGTCAATTGTTGTGATGGCACCTTTAAGTCCTCCCCTTACGACCAGGGGTGCACAACCGTTATCCCTTGTAGAAAATGCTTCAACTCCAAGCCTGCCAAGTACATCGAGAAGCGGCTGGTTCGGTCGTGTCCTGATGGAGCTGTCTCCGGTAAGTACGGTCACACCATCTGTCAGGGCTGCGACGGCTGTCATGAACCTGAGTGTAGTGCCTGAGTTTGCAACATCTATAACATTCTCGGGAACAGCGGGTTTCCCCTTTATTCCGTTGATAATTAACCTGTCATCCTTTCTCTCAATGCCGGCACCGAAGGCTTCGCATGCACGGATGGTTGCAAGGGTATCTGCAGAAATGAGAGGTCTGTGGACTACACATTCATCAGACAGGGAAGCTACTGTTATTGCCCTGTGTGTATAACTCTTTGAGGATGGTGCATATAATTCACCATCGATTTTCGAGACATTGACTGCTACTTTCATTTTTACCTCTTTGATATGGGGTTGAAATGAACAGGACATTATAAAAGATTGCTGGCACAGGAATACACCTTCCTTAGCACAAAAGGATATTACACACTTCTCTTTAAAGTAAACCCTGACCTATCTTCCATCTATCCATGGTTCAGTATGAGAAAAATAGACGTTCTGAATGATATTCTTATCGATTATAATGTGTATCAAAAGCATGATCAGATATATGAGATCAAACGAAAGAAATAAACCTTACATGTTCCATTCATGAATAGGTCTTGCAAAGTTGAAAATCGAGGTATTGAATTCATATGAACCCTTTTCTTTGTCTGCTGGCTCTGCCAGGTTCATCAAAGCACAGATGCTATTCCATAGGGTATGGTAACAGGTCCCTTGATGAGTTTCTTAAAATGCTTCTGAATAACGGGATAACAGATCTTGTGGATATCCGGAGATACCCGCAGTCCACCTTTGAGGATTTCAACAGGGAGTCCCTGGAAAAAGTCCTTCCTAAAAACGGTATACGCTATGTGCATTGTGAAAATGTCGGAGGTATGCGTGACTCTGCATATATCGAATATATGAATACCGACGAATTCAGGGGCGGCTTTGAGAAGTTAATGGATCTGATAGTAAAAGTTAACGAAACAGGCGGCAGGATAGTCCTGATGTGTGCTGAAAAAAGTCCTAAGGGATGCCACAGGCATTATCTGTCCAATAAGCTTGAAGAAAATAGTATTGAGGTCATCCACCTGGTCGAACCGGGGCAGATGAGCCTTTTCAAATTCTGTGAATAAAGTTCTGTTTACATTGCACGCAGGCGCCTGATACGCTCCTCTGTTTCAGGGTGAGTCCTGAAAAGGCTCATCAGTGTTTTTCCTTTCAGGGGATTCACGATGAACATATGTGCGGTGCTTTCCGATGCCTGCACGTCTCCTCTTCTTTCCCTGTAGTTCGAAGAGCCATATTCAAGTTTTTCCAGCGCACTTGCAAGTGCCCATGGCTTTTGTGATATGCGTGCGCCACCCTCATCTGCTGCGAATTCCCTGGACCTTGAGATGGCCAGCTGGATTACCGTTGCTGCAATAGGTGCAACTATAGCGAGTGCAATGAAGCCGATTATATTGTTTCCTTCATCATCATTTCCGCCAAATCCTCCGAAGATGGCAGCCCATTGAACCCAGTGGGCTATCATTGTGATAACACCGGCTATGGTCGCAGCGACTGCACTTATCAGAGTGTCACGGTTCTTTACGTGCGCAAGTTCGTGAGCAAGTACTCCTTCAAGCTCTTCAGAGCTCAGGAGGTTCATTATGCCTGTGGTTGCTGCAACTGCTGCATGCTGCGGATCCCTGCCGGTTGCAAATGCGTTCGGCATGGATGTATTGACGATATATACCTTTGGCATCGGAAGATTTGCACGCATTGCAAGTTTTTGCACAATGCCATACAACTCCGGCTGCTCCGAAGCTGTGACTTCCTGTGCACGGTACATTTTGAGTACGATCTTGTCACTGTACCAGTAACTGCCAAAGTTCAGAACAATCGCAAATAAAAATGCGATTATCATTCCTGACACCCCACCCACAAGGCGTCCGACCAAGATCAGTAAGCCTGTAAGGGATGCAAGAAGAATTGTGGTTTTTAACATATTCCCCATTATTTACCTCGTAGAGATATTTTTTCAAATCTGTAATGAGCAATAGCTGATTGTTTGTTGTTCTATATAAAAGCTTCTATATATTTTTTGTCAGCTTGTCACAAGAGTAAGCAAAAAAGGAGAGAGACATGAAAAGTTATTTTCATATCTCTTCAACGGATATTTCCTCTCCCTGATCCATATCGTTGATCAGATTTTCAATCTCTTCCATCTCTGCTTCAAGATCCTGGATCTCTGAATCGGTGACCCCCACCATTTCATTATTTAACGTCTCATCAGCAACTGAGACATCCGGGTTATCCTCGTTTTCCGAAA
>DACO01000125.1:0-6623 GCA_002508635.1 Methanolobus sp. UBA118
ACCGGTGTTCTTGATCCTGACAATACCCTGCAGATCGTTATTCCGGTCAACCGTGTATTTGTCGACTTCCATGGAAATATCAAGACTTGCATTCTTTGTTGCAGATGACCCTGTGACCGTAACAGTGGGCCTGTTTGAAGAAGCCTGTGGCATATCCTCATCTATTGAATTGGAATAGATCGCAGTGGTAGGTCCGAACATGTAAGTACCGGCTTCTGTAGCCTTCATTACGTATGTATAGACCAGACGGGTTTCGCCTTCTTGAAGAGATATCTGACCCGAAGGTGATACGAATGTCTGCTCCAGAATGAATTTAGGAGGGATATTGTCTGTAAAAACAACTTTCGTCGCTTTATCATCACCTGTGTTCTTTGCGGATATCTTCACGGTAACAGTATCTCCCACATCAACAGTTGAAGGCTCTACTGTCTTGGTAATCTCAATTACCGGGGTACCGGAGAATTCTGCTTCACTGTGACCTCCGTCCACAACACCAAGTGTTCTGCTGTTGATGAAATCATCATCTGTCACAGTTATCAACAGTTTTGCCCGGGGTATGACACCTGAATACACTGAGATCACGGTCAGCTCTACATCCTCACCTTCTATTTCGAACTCAAACGAACCATCCTCAGAGATCAGTTTATCATACTTGGGGTCCTTGGCGTCTCCTTCATATATCTGTATTATAGCAGATTCCTGACCTGGGAAGACTTCGGCTACATCGATCACGTAATCATTGATCTGATAACCGTCACCCTCTGAGATCGTATCGTTATACAGTACTTTACCGGAGGCACCACCTGCAGACACCAGGATAAAAAACAGAAACAGTGATGCGAGTATGATTGTTTTCCTAAAATTAAGCATATTCCCTCAGGTTTATAGAATATTTATTACCATTATTTGCGTTGTGTGATAAATATGTGGAGTTTAATATAAACCTTATGATTATGAGTATAGTTACATTTGCCATATCATGCATATGTTTTTACAAAGTAGGTTAAGAAGTGAACTCAAGACTTATGTCCACCCAGCGAGCCTGATGTATAATAGATCCCATTGATATTACATCGACGCCGGCCTTTGCATATTCTTCAAGGTTACCGGGACCTATACCTCCTGAAACCTCGATTATTATATGCTCGGGTACAGATGCTTCCCGCAGGGCTTTCATTGTATCCACTACAGTTTCGGCATCCATATTGTCAAGCATGATTATGTCAGCCCCGAGTTTTGCAGCCAGCAAGGCATCATCTGTGGATTCTACCTCCACCTCTATCTTCTGGGTAAAGCTTGCCTTTTTCCTTGCGGACTCAATTGCTGATTCTATACCCATCATCTTAACATGGTTGTCCTTGATCATGACTACATCTGAGAGGTTGAAACGATGGGGGTCGCCACCGCCTGCGATCACGGCCTTCTTCTCGTACTCACGCAGTCCGGGAGTAGTCTTTCTTGTACATGCGACCTTTGTATCCGAGAACTTCCTGACGGTATCGACACAGCTACGTGTAAGTGTTGCTATACCGCACAGATGTCCCAGGAAATTCAAGACCACACGCTCAGCCCTGAGTATGGACACGGAGCTTCCATGCAGGGAAAATATCCGGCTTCCTTTTTCAATAGTGTCACCCTGCTTATATTCGGTTTCAGCATGTATGCCCAGATAATGGAAGAACTCCATAGCAATATCCAGACCTGCAAGAGTGCAGTCCTCCTTCGTGAAAATGATAGCCTGAACTTCCCTGTCAGGAACCAGGGTACAGGAGATATCATTGTATCCAAGATCCTCCCTTAGATAATATTCAACATCAGATCTCAGCATGCTTTCACCGCGCAGTAATTAACTTCAAGAGATTTATATGCTTTTAATGTATTAAGGAAAACCTACTTAAGCAATCAATATAAGCTGTAATGAAAATAAGAATCGATAGTGCGATTCCGGGAGATCATAATGCTCAGAATAGGAGTTATAGGCTGCGGCACCATTGGAACAAGCATCTGCAGAGCCATTGATGATGGCATGATCGAAGCAGAGCTGGTTGCCGTTTATGACAGGCATACAGAAGGTGTAGAAAAGCTGAAAAGCTCACTGAAGAACTGCAGACCTGAAACTCTTGAAGTGATGGAGATGTCCAGACAGATCGATCTTCTGGTAGAGTGTGCTTCACAGGAAGCCGTCTATGAAATGATACCTGTTGCACTTGCAGCACACTGCGATGTTATGATCATGAGTGTGGGAGCCCTTGCAGATGATAAGCTCCACAGGACCATAGAGAAACTGGCAAAGGACAATAATTGTAAGGTATACCTGCCTTCAGGTGCCATTGTGGGTCTTGACGGACTCAAATCGGCAGCCGTTGAAGAGATATATTCTGTGACCCTGACAACGCAAAAACCACCGGGAGGACTTGCCGGAGCACCCTTTGTTATCAGAAACGATATAGACCTTGATAAAATAACAGGCAAGACCGTGATTTTCGAAGGACCTGCAAGCGAAGCTGTAAGCGCTTTTCCGGCAAATGTGAACGTTGCAGCAACCCTGAGTCTTGCAGGCATTGGTTTTGACAGGACACGTGTCAGGATAGTTGCAAACCCTGCACTTACCCGTAACATCCATGAAATCACAGTTGAAGGTGCCTTCGGGGAATTCACAACAAGGATCGAGAACATACCCTCCCCGACAAACCCCAGAAGCAGCTTCCTGGCGCCACTTTCTGCGATCGCTACCCTGAAGAAGATAGCTAATCCTTTCCAGATAGGAACATAAAGCAGGGCACAGATTTTTTTTCATTCCGGAGAACACTTCATCTAAAAGCAGGGATCCCATGCAGGACATAAAAACAACTATAGAGAAAATAAAAGATCTTAAAACTAGCAAAAACGCAGTGATCCTGGCTCACAATTATGAAAGGGGTGAGATACAGGACATTGCCGATTTTACGGGTGATTCACTGGGACTCAGCCAGCAGGCCGTAGATCAGGATGCGGACATCATAGTGTTCTGCGGAGTTCACTTCATGGCGGAAAGTGCTGCCATACTGAGTCCTGAAAAGACCGTATTGCTGCCTGAGATCTATGCAGGCTGCCCCATGGCATCCATGGTCACCGCAGAGGCACTGAAAGCCGAGAAGGATAAATATCCGGATGCTGCTGTTGTCTGTTACGTAAACTCAACAGCAGATGTCAAAGCAGAGAGTGATATTTGCTGCACATCAGCAAATGCAGTTGAAGTAGTAAATTCCCTTGAAGAGGATGAAGTACTATTTGTACCGGACAGGAACCTTGCTGACTATGTGTCCAGAAACAGCACTAAAAGAATAATTCCCTGGGAGGGTTACTGCCCGACCCATAACCAGATACTGACCAGCGATATCATCAGTGTGAAGCAGGCACATCCAGCCGCAGAAGTACTTGCACACCCTGAATGCCGCAGGGATGTACTTGAAATGGCTGACAGGGTTTTCAGTACCACGGGTATGTTAAACTATGCAAGAGATTCCACTGGAAAGGAATTCATAATCGCCACTGAAAAGGGCATACTTCACAGGCTGGAAAAAGAAAATCCGGAAAAACGATTCTATTATGCATCGGAATTTGCAGTGTGTCCGGAGATGAAAGCCATCGATCTTGATACTCTGCTGAACTCTCTGGAACAGATGCAATATGTCGTAACGGTACCCGAGGATATAAGAGTGAAAGCAAAGCTTGCACTGGACAGGATGCTTGCGGTAAAAAGAAGCAGATAGGCTCTTGAAAAAATATGAATGCATATCTCAGGTTGATACGTTCCGGAAACTGCACCATGGCTGCAATAGCAGCGACCATAGGCGTGTTTATTGCCTACAACATTCTGATATCCAACAGCTTTGCAGGCATACCTTTCCCTCTCTTGGAATCAATACTGGTCTTTCTAACCGTCTTCCTGATAACCGGAGCAGGGAACGCCATCAACGATTATTATGATATTGATATCGACCGGATCAACAAACCTGACAGACCGATACCTTCCGGCAGAATAGGCCTGTCCACAGCTCTTTATTTCTCACTGGCTTTGTTTGCACTCGGCACCTTGTTCGCTTTTATGATCAACCCGGTTTGCGGAATTATCGCGCTTGTAAATTCACTATTATTGATATACTATGCAAGGACACTTAAGCGCACGGCATTTCTCGGAAATCTGGCTGTGGGCTATCTTACTGGATCGACCTTCCTTTTCGGCGGAGCGGTCTTTTTTGAAAAAGGAGGACTTGAAGACGTATTCATTCTCTTCCTGCTTGCCACCCTTGCGACCATTGCCAGAGAGATCGTGAAAGATATAGAAGATATCGAAGGCGATATGAGGGACGGTGCACGCACACTCCCAATAGTCATCGGCCCCGGAAAAGCTGCAGGCATAGCGGCTCTGATAGGACTTGTAGCCGTGATCACAAGCCCCCTGCCGTACCTTCAGTCCATAATGAGTATCAGATACCTTTTCCTGGTAGCTGTTGCAGACCTGCTGTTCGCTGTTGCTGTCTACGAGATTCTCGGGAAGAACAATCCGGGAAAATCATCCCGGATGTTCAAACTTGCAATGGCCTTTGCCCTGATATCCTTTATTGCAGGTGCCTGATCAGTAGAGGGGGACCATTCCCCTGGCAAGTTCCATTGTAAACTCACCTATATTCTCCAGTTCCCTGTCTATTACTTCGGTAACTTCGTCCTGTACGGATTCCACGCTACCCTTTTTCATTATGATCTGTGCAGCAGCCACCTTGGGCTGGTCTATAGGAGCGCCGATATCGCTCAAAAGCCAGACATATGCCTCCTCCACATCGGGAACAGCTGTGTATATCCTGTCGGCTATGCGATGCGAGAGAGCATTGTATATCTTGCCCACATGACTCACCGGGTTCTTTCCGGCAGCAGCCTCGCTGCTTACGGGACGGTTCAGAGGGATTATTCCGTTTACCCTGTTACCACGGCCCACCTGTCCGCAATCGGCGTCTTCTGCCGATGTACCTGTGACGGTGGTATATATACCGTTCATTCCACGGCCCGGCATGTCCAGATTGTTAAGCGAGAACGTCACGTCCATGGAAACCTTGTTTTGTTCCACATAATCGGCTATGAAAGAATTGATAGCATCCGTGAGATCTTCCTTCACCCGGAAATAGTGCTCCTCGGAATCAAGAAAACGATCAATCACCGGCATAGCTACTGTCAGATCAAGGTCGCTGCCCTTTCTCACACCCATGACCTTGATGTCCTCCCCGGACTCCGGATATTCCTCCTTGAAATCAGACGAATTCAGGTATTTTTCTGTGTCCAGAACCATATTCTCAGTGAACGAAAGAGGAGCATAGCCCACCGCTGCGGAAGTATCGTTGGAGCCCAGTATTTTCTCTTTCCTTCTGAAAATGTCAGTCAGTTCTGCAGAACCCGGTTTCAGTTCCACCTGGTAGTCCAGGAATTCGGGTTCCACGAATCGCAGGTTCTCATCAAACCACCGGCCTGCGGTATCAACGGCTATACTGTTGACATCGATATCCTTTCCCTCTGCTGAGAATGTAGCACGGTCCCCGATAACAAGCAACATGGGGTGTGTCACCATCCCCCCGCCAAAGATACCTGTAACTTCACCTGCCACAAGTAGACACTTATCGATATTATGATGCAGAATTTCCCCGAATTCCTGCAGATATTCCTCAGAAAGTCTTACTGATATGTTGTCCATTACAGCATCGCAAATACTGTCAGGATGCCCCATACCTTTCCGTTCCACTATCTCAAGCTGTTGTGCTGCCGCACAGCTTGCCCTGAATTCCTCTACTGTTATGTTTCTCAAAGATATACCCCCATATACCTGTATTTTGCTTATTCCTATGATTAGTATAACAATGTGATTTATGAGACTCAAGAATGTTTAAACTTCCGAATCCTCGATTGGAATTATGTTTGCTTCGGAAGCATGTTCCAGATATTCCCGCAGTATCATAGGAAAGGTGCTTGCCGGAACAAAGCGTACCCCGAGTTCCTCAGCCCATTTCTGTATACCGAAATCACTCGCAACCACCGCAGCGTCGAGCTCTTTTGCAAGGATGAGTACATCAATATCAGGAGCACTGTCAAGTATGCCATAACGCATGGCAGAACGATACTTGTTCCTGAACTTACCGATGTAACCCCCGATTACCTTCCTTTCGATATCAGCATCAATGTCCTTTTTGTCATTGGCCTTTGTTGTTATGAACAGGCATTCAGTGGAAGAATCCCATATGTTCTCCTCTGCTATTGTCATCCCCTTGTTAATACGCTCACGCATGTAGGACACGTACTCATGGAATACTTTGGATGGGATCTGCACGTTGTACCTGTCAGGAGCTTTTTTCACGAGCCATGTATCGATCTTTGCGATCACGTCCTGATCACAAACATTGTTCTGTGCAAATTCCTGCATTTCAGTATACACCGATGGAAAAGGCACATAACAACTTATACCAAGTTGCAGCCTTGCTGAAGCTATCAGCTCCAGGATCTTACGCATCCCACCACACATGCTTTCAATGCCCATTTTCTCCCTTGCCTGCAGGTCGGTCAATGCGGTGGTATCCAGAACAAAACGCTGTCTTAACATG
>DACO01000125.1:6934-10257 GCA_002508635.1 Methanolobus sp. UBA118
TTAATGTGTGCACCGGGCTTAAAGTATTTTTGCTAGTTGGCTGACAAACTGGCAAACAATACCAAACAGATCCTGATATTGAGTTAAAAATTAAGTATATAAATGTAACGATTTTAAATTTTCATATCTAGTATATGTATTTTACTGTTTATACTATCTTATAATTACTACTTAAAAGAAAAATATAGTAATTATTAAATATAAAAAATCACTACTAACCTCTGATATAGATTACAATAATTTTATAGTCAAGTTGAATTAGAAGGTACTCGCATGAATTTACAAAACTTAAATATCAAAAATAAATTACTTATATATATTGTGGTTAGTATCACTTTGCTGATGGCCATAAGCACGTATGTGATTGTCGACAAAGTGACCGAGCAAGAAATTGAATCAGCAAAGGTCCAGACCGAAAGCATGGCCCAGAGTTATGCCTACAAATATGACGGGGATATATATTCGAACAAACTGCTTGCAGAAACCCTGGCAGGCACCATGGAGAATTACGAAAGCAGTGATCGGGAAGAAGTGAACGCAATACTTAAGAGCACACTTGAAGAGAATCCCGGTTTGCTGGGTACCTATGTGGCATATGAGACCAATGCCTTTGATGGTAATGATGCGGATTTTGTAAACACGGAAGGACATGACAGCACAGGAAGGTTCATACCCTACTGGAGCAAAATAGATGGATCCGTAGCCCTTGATCCACTTGCAGGGTATGAGACAGATGATTATTACCAGTTGCCCAAATCCCTGAAAGAAGATGTTATCCTGGAGCCTTTCATGTATGACGGTACCATGATGATCAGTTATGTATCACCGATCATCAGGGATAGCGAATTTGCCGGGATTGCAGGTGTTGATGTTGCCCTGGACTATATAGATGATGAAGTGTCCCGAATAACAGTATTTGATACAGGTTATGCATTCATGGTAAGTAATTCCGGGGTCTTCATGTCCCATCCTACAGAAAAAGAATGGATAGGAACAAAATCCCTCTCAGAATTCAATAATCCGAAAATGGACCAAATGGCAGAAGATATAAGAAACGGAGCAGGAGGACGTATCGAAGGAGTTACTGATCCTACAACAGGCAAGACGGTGAACATGGTATACCAGCCTGTGGAAACTTCCGATTTCGGTTTTGTCCTTATGGTCCCTGAAGAAGAGATCGTTGCAGGAGCAGTGGCCCTGAGAAACCAGCTCATAGCTATATCAGCCGTCGGTATTATTGCCATGGCAGGAATCGCTTTTATTATAGCAAGATCGATAACAAAGCCAATCAACGATATAGTCTCGGATTTCAAACAGATATCAGAGGATATGCTCAACGGAAGACTCGATACGAGGGCAGATACCAATGTGGGAATTGATTTTGAAGCTATCCCGAGAGGCCTCAACGAGATCATGAGATCGCTTACAGAGATCATAAGCTCGGTGAGTACCAATGCCCGAAACGTAGCGGTGACCTCTGAAGAAATGTCTGCATCAATCGAGCAGATCACAGCTGCTACTAACCAGATATCCCAGACTGTGAGCGATATTTCCGAAGGATCCCATAACCAGTCCTATAAGACCGAGGAAGTCGCAAGGGCAATGACCGACATGACCAATAATGTCCAGGAAATTGCCAGCAATGCTCAAAAGGCAGCAGAATCAGCAACTTCAACAAGTGATTTTATCAAAAACGTTGGCCATCAGTCCGAAAATATGCTGACCCAGATGAATGCTATCAGGCAATCAACAGGTAGCTCGGCAGTTGCTATTAGGGAACTTGATGCCAAATCAAAGCAGATCGAAGAAATTGTCAACCTCATTACCAATATTGCAGACCAGACAAATCTGCTTGCACTCAACGCCGCAATCGAGGCTGCAAGGGCAGGCGATCATGGGAAAGGTTTTGCTGTGGTGGCAGATGAAGTCAGAAAACTTGCAGAGGATTCCGGTAATGCAGCAAGCCAGATCGCTGAACTCATCCTGGAGATCCAATCCAGCACAGGCATAGCAGTAGATTCAATGGAAGAAGGCACTAAAACCGTAGAATCCGGTGCAAATGCCCTGAAAGAAACAGTTGAGGCTGTACTTAGCATTGTAGAGGAGAGCAGTAAAGTGGCCGTCATGGCTCAGAACATTGCGGCTGCTGCACAGGAACAATCCGCATCAATCGAGGAGATCACAGCATCCGTGGATGAGGTAGCTTCTATCTCCCAGAATGCTGCTTCCGGAACTGAGGAAACATCCGCAGCCGTGGAGCAACAAAGCGCCTCCATGCAGGAGCTTGCCACAAATTCCCAGGAACTTGCCGGTATGGCAGCAGCCATGCAGGAAATGGTAGAGAAATTCGTGCTCTCACAGGAGGAACTGGACATCCAGCCGGATATGCTTCCGGAGCCAAAGAGCAGGAAGGGACTTTGAAAAAGTCCTTTTTTCTTTTTTAAAAATCACTGATAGCCTGTACCCGCATCCAGATCCGGCATTTTTTCCTCATCGTTTGCCGCATATCTTGCAAAAGCCTCGGATGCCTGCTCATAGAAGCTCATGGCCGAGCGGGATGTTGTGGGTTTAACACGTTTTATGGCCTTGAGGAAATGTTCTGAGCTTATCTTTATGTCTGCCAGCCTGGACTTGATCTCTTCCCGGCTGATCCCGGGGGTGATAAGCTCACGCAGTGCCAGCATGGAGGCCTCACGGCAGATCGCCTCGATATCAGCACCCACATAGCCGTCTGTCATATCCGAAAGCTCATGGACATCCACATCATCTGCAAGCGGCTTATCCTTAAGGTGTATGCCAAAAATGATCTCCCTTCCCTTCTTGTCAGGTGCACTTACATAGATCAGCCTGTCAAAGCGACCCGGACGCAGCAGGGCGGGGTCCACGATGTCCGGCCTGTTGGTAGCTGCCACTATGACCACGTCCTTAAGCTCTTCCACACCATCGATCTCGGTGAGGATCTGGCTTACCACCCGTTCGCTTGCATGGGCATCGGTGCTTGAGCCGCGCTCAGATGCCATGGCATCGATCTCATCAAAGAAAATCACAGTAGGAGCTGCCTGCTTAGCCTTGCGGAAGGTCTCGCGCACAGCTCGTTCGGATTCCCCTATATACTTGCTGAGCAGCTCGGGACCCTTGATGCTGATAAAATTGGCCTCACTCTCGGTTGCAACGGCCTTTGCAAGCATGGTCTTACCCGTGCCCGGCGGACCAAAGAGCATGATACCTCTCGGCGGCCTTGTACCCACGGCATCGAATATCTCCGGGAACTTCAGCGGCCATTCCACGGATTCCGCCAGCTCCTGCTTGGCATTGTCCAGCCC
>DACO01000100.1:0-804 GCA_002508635.1 Methanolobus sp. UBA118
TGTACCTGTTTCGGAACAGTTGACACAAAGCTTGTAGACCGTGGCACACCTGCACAGGTATACGAGCAGGCCAAGGAACAGGTTCTTGCCGGAAAGGACAGTCCGAGAGGATTCATTTTAGGAACAGCATGTGAATGTCCGACCAACGCCCCACCTGTGAACGTCCATGCACTCGTCAGGGCTGCAAAGGATCACGGAAAATATGAAAAGTTCTAAGGAAAACCGGCAATCAAAGAAGAATACAGAGGGTAAATCATGGTAAAAATAAGTGAAGAAATGGACAATTTACTCAAGGACAACGGTATCAAACAGGAAGAGATCCAGGAAATGATCGACAATGCGGAATCCAGCGGAACAAAGCTGAAGGCCATAGATGGTGATCTTGCCATTGCAAAGGGTGTCTCTGACAACCTCACAATGTACGCTGTCTATTCACCTTCCGAACTGGTTGATGCATACGCCCACAAGATGAGCATTCTCGGCATCACCGGCGGAGAGCTTGATGATGTAGCAAATGACGATGAGAGCGAATGGAAATGTGCAAAATGCGGAGAGATCGCACTGGAAAGGAATGTAGACATGACTTATATGGGTGTGACAAGACCTGGACCTGGCCTTGTATGTCCTAAATGTGATGAATACTACGTTTCAGCAGGTGTCGCAAAGACCCTGAAGACCGCTGAATCGATCCTGGAAGAAAAGAGAGCCTGAATAATTTCTCAGAATCCCTGAGATAAAAAACAGATGAGAGGGATAGAATGGAACAAATAGGAACAGTCAGAAGTCTGTGTCCTGAATGCCTGA
>DACO01000100.1:1214-11379 GCA_002508635.1 Methanolobus sp. UBA118
AGAGAGCCTCTGACAGGTACGGAAAGAGGCTGTCCCTTTGATTGTGGCCTGTGTCCCTCTCATAAACAGGATACATGTCTGGCAGTGGTGGAAGTCACTGACAGATGTAATATGAAATGTACTTATTGTTTTGCCAATTCATCAATGGATGCAAGTCTTGATCCTGATATGGAAACCATAAGAGGGATGTTCGAAACCGTGAAGAAATGTCAGAACAGTCCTACCTGTATTCAGATATCCGGTGGCGAGCCAACCTTAAGAGACGATCTTCCCGAGATAATCAGAATGGGAAAGGAGATCGGTATCGATCACATCGAGTTAAATACAAATGGTATCAGGATCGCAAATGATCAGGATTATTTTAACAAAATAGCAGCTGCAGGTGTGGATGCAATCTATCTTGGGTTTGACGGCGTATCCGATGATATCTATCAGCAGAGGACAGGAAGGAACTTGATAGATGTCAAGACCAAGGTGATCAACAGGTGTGCAAAGGCAGGTATCGGGGTAGTTCTCGTACCACTGGTTGCAAAGAATTACAACCTTCATGAAGTCGGCAGTATCATAGATTTCGCAGCCAGCAGGGTTCCGGCGGTCAGAGGCGTGCATTTCCAGCCTGTATTCTATTCGGGAAGATCCCCGAAAGAGATGGAAAATAGGGTAACTATACTAGAACTGCTGGAGGCAATAGAGGAGCAGACAGATGGAGGACTTAAGGTCACAAATTTCACACCATCCCTTATGCCACATGCACACTGTGGTGCCACATGTCTTACACTCGTTGATGAACACGGCTTCCTGCCATTGACAAATATTTCACTGGGTGCGGTCAAGTCCGCATCTGATGTTGCGAGCAAGACCAAGAAATCGATCATGGGCAGATGGAAGGGACTTGAAAAGGAGAAGGAAGAAGAATCAAAATCAGCCTGTGGTGATCTGCTTGTCAAGAGTTCCTGCTGCGAAAAACCCCTCAATGACATCACAGTAAAGGGTTCTTGTTGCGAAAAGCCGCTAACGGATGTACTTGGTAAATCAAAATCCAGTCTGGGAGGGTGGGCTGATTTTATCGAGATGAGCAAGAACAATTATCTCACGATATCCACGATGGCATTCCAGGATGTCTGGTCCTACGAGCAGGACCGTGTTGAGAACTGCTGCATACACGTTGTGACACAGGATGGCAGATTCATCCCATTCTGCAATTACAATATGACCAGCTGTAATGGTGATTTCCTTTACAGGAATGCCGCTTAAAGCTGTTATTTATTTTTTTATTTTTGTTTCCCAAATACGTAAATTTAAAGAACATCAGGAGGCAGAGAATGAGTCTTAGTCTTCCCTCAAAGATCAATACATCTATCCGCATGAGCGTGGCAAAAAGAAAACTCGAATCCAGAAAAATAGACCTTCAGGACGGGAACCCACTGGAGCAGTGGGGTCTGGCCAAGATCAGGAAAGATATCAAGGATAATAAAAAATTGAAAGAGCACTTTGGTCAGAGGGAAATCGACCGGGAGCTTATCAAAGAATACAAGCTTTTCAAATTCAGGGAATTACTTGCATACGTGCTGGAAAGCAGTCCGTATTACAGGGATCTTTATGCGGATAAGGACATCGACCCTTCTGAGATAAAAAACTATGAAGATATTGCAAGGATCCCGCTGACAGAACAGGAAGAACTGGCTGACAAACCCTATCATTTCCTGTGTGTCTCAAGGAAGGACATAGCTCGAGAATTTACAAGCTCGGGTACCACAAACATGCTCAAAAGAATGGCATATACACAGGGAGAGTTACTTGAGATCGTGGATTCGGTGATCTCCGGACTCAAAATGTCAGGGATGGATTCAAAAGAAGACACCCTGCAGATAATGTACCCCACGATAACTGCCACATGGGATCCGGGACTTGTTCTGAGCAAGGCATGTGACCTCGCAGGATTCAGTTCTGTGATCAATGACTCGATGGATGCACATGATCAGATCGAGACAATAAAGGAAGCCGGCACGACCATTATAATCGGTACTTCGTCCTTCCTCTATGATCTCTCAAAACAGGTCAGTGAACTGGTAGAACCTGGAGAGCTCAGGATCAGGAAAATAATCTGTTCTTCAGAGCCCCTGACTGAGGATATGCGCGAAGTGATCGAGAGTGCATGGGGATGCAGGACCCTGCGCCAGTGGGGAATGACAGAACTGGGGCTTGCCAATGCAATAGAATGTGATCACCAGGATGGTTTTCATCTGAACAACCCGGATTTTCTGGTGGAGGTCATAGACCCGAAGACCAGGGAAGTACTGCCACCGGGTGAGAAGGGCGAGCTTGTGGTCACCACACTCAGAAGAAAATGCATGCCTCTTATCCGCTACAGGACACGGGATATCACATCACTTATCGATGAGCCGTGTAATTGTGGTGCATGCGCGGACCAGAGGATCGGTGACATCGAACGATGGTCCGGTGACTGAGGCTGAAATATGTCCGGTGCGCTCCAGAAATATGTAGCCGAATTTGTCGGAACCTTCGCTCTTGTATTCATAGCTGCGGGTTCGAATGCCGTTGATTACCTGTCACATGGCTCTCTGGGCCTGATTGGTATGGCAGTTGCTACCGGTGTTACTGTTATGGTGATGATCTATGCTATAGGACATATTTCAGGTGCTCACATAAATCCCGCTGTCACAATAGCAATGGCAACGACCGGGAAGATAGGTACAATAGATTGTTTTGCATATATTATAGCACAGATATCGGGGGCCTGTGCTGCAAGTTTTATGCTCATGCAGATCTTCCCATCCGCATTGGACAGCGTGAACTTCGGTGCAACAAGCCTTGGAGCAAATATCGCACCCGATATTGGAATACTCATTGAGGCGATTCTTACTTTCCTGCTGGTATTCGTCATCTACGGAGCTGCAGTTGACACTCGATCACCACCGGGACTGGCAGGTTTTGCAATCGGTGCCTGTGTTCTTCTCGCCATCCTTTTCGGAGGAACCCTTACAGGTGCATCAATGAACCCCGCAAGATCCTTTGGCCCGGCTCTGATCGCTGGCTACTGGACAGATCATCTGGTCTACTGGATCGGTCCGATAAGTGGCGGTATTTTTGCAGCATTGCTGTATGACAATGTGTTCATTCACGAGAATGTCCTCGATGAGAAAAAGGATGCTGCCATTGAAGGAATTTGATTTTTTCAAATGAATAGGACTATTGGAAAAACAAAAAAAGAAATAGAAAGAAAAAAATTCAATTATTCTGATTTTTCGTAGTCAGCGTGTGCATAGAAACATCTTTTTGGAGTACAGACCGCATCTGAACTCTTGAGCTTCTTGAGTATCTTGCTGACCTCTTTGCTCTCAAGACCTGTTGCCTCTGCAATCTCTCCCGGTCTCATTGGTTTTGCTGCATCCTTAAGTGCATAGAGTACTTTCTGTTCATCGTCTGCCATTTTATGTCTCCTTTAATTTCGTTGTTATCAAATAAGTGTGATAGTTGGTAAATTGATTGATAATAGTTTGGATATATGTTAAGGATAATGGCTGGAGATGATGTTAACAGAATAGACTAAATGAGCCTGAAACTTTGTTTAAAATTGAAAGGCAATTAATTGTTAAAAATTAAGGAAGAATCGCAAAAAAATCATTGGATCTTCCTAAGGTTACTAATTATTTTGTTTTATTCTGGATTTTAGTTGAAGTCTCAAGTCAGTTGTTATTCGATAGTAAACGGACAGAATCCCTGCCATTAAAACAATCACCTTTAACTTCAATATATAAGTTATCATAACCGTCGACATACTTACCAAGATTCAATCCACTTGAGAGATCCTGAGTCCTGAATTTCACCACATAGACATCCCCTGTATAGGTAGTAGTACCCGGACATGGACTTAGTACAAAATCACTAACGTACTCATATCTTTCTGGCTCTACTCCCTCATATTTTTCAAGAATGTAGTATGTGCCATTGACTTTTTGTTCCAGATATATGTCAACATTATCAGGTGAGCACGAGCTATCCTGTATGGCTATAGTCACTATTCCATTACTGTCCACATTTATCGAATTCGGACAGGAACCTGGCTTAATGTCCAGGTAGCAACCCATTGCAGTCGGTATACAAGCAAGTAAAAAAACTAATCCACACACTAAAATCAATGATAATTTAACCCCTCTAATAGTTTCTACCCCCTATGCAAGAAGAACAATAAAACCGACCTTCATTTAATGAAAGTTTTAAATTAATGTCCTTCGGACCTATTAAATTGTTTGACGTTATATTTTATTTCGAAAGCATAGTACCAGCTTTTCCTTTTATTAAATATACTTTGCTTTCTACAGGAATTATTTATTATTTTACTTATAAGAAAGTTGATGAAACAGAGTTTCTCAGAAATATACAGTAGAAAGCAGGCATTTGATGTTAGGAAGTGGCAGGAGTCAATTAATAAGCAGGAGATTCTTGAGAAATTATTTATATTTCAATAAACGGAAAAGCCCTTTCGATGGCTTGTAAACTCTGTCAGGAAAGTTTTCGACAAGTTTCCATATACATCCGTTGACAGTCTTTGGATGAAAAGTAGAATCTGATTCCTTGATCTTTGAAAGCAATTCTGACCAGCGCAGACCTTCCGGATGTTTCTCCAGCAATTCAAATGCTTTTGCGTTTATACGTTCCGTAACCCTGGATGACTGCATACTTGGTTTTGGTGTTTTCACCATACAAAATTCATTTCCTTTATATCAATAAATATTTTGTTAAAAACCAGCCCGAGTTTAATTAACATCGAAATTAGGAGAAGGAAAAGGTAAAGACTCTCAATCTATCTGTATCTGAATCATAAGCTTGGGAGTTCCAAATAGATATCTAGCAGAAAATACTGGCTTTGACTCCAAAGGAAGCAAGGTAATATGGAGTTAAATCACCAAAGCACGCTCAAAGCAATGAAGGACAGGATTGTGAGTGGTGGTAAATTCAATTTCAGGACGAAGGAGGTGAAGAAATTGACAAGTATCCTATAAAGCTTAAAATTATTTTATATGCAGGATATTTTTGAACAAGAGTTTCAATTTAAATAAATATCTTGGTCTTGATATCCTTTATTGCCAACCAAATTAACAATGGTTGGAAGGGGGGGTTTGTAAGAATATGAACAAACAAAGTTTTGTATTGGGTGTTTTATTTATTGCAATAGTTGCATTTACGGGTTCAGCATCGGCTGACGCAAATGTAGACTATATAATATCTCCTGATACTTTGATGCTGAACTCAAAAGCTCCATATTTTGCAGTGGAAATAATGAACACGAGTTCCGAATACGACATCAGGGATATAGATCCTGATTCGGTAAATCTCTTGATTGATACGCCACAGGGTAGTACAAATCTGGGAACTCTGACGTCTGTAAAACCAAATCCTGAAATCAATCAGGAATATGACAAATTAGTATTAATGTACTATAGGGATGAGCTTTATTCAGGGCAGGTAGATGGAATGTCTGTTTTGGAGTATCTGGCAGATGCATCCAGTTCAGGAACTGGTCAGGTTGATTTCGAAATCACTGGAAAGCTGTATGATGGCACACCTTTTAAGGGAGATGCTTTTACGGTTGACCTTCTTCAGAATCAGCGTGGTGGAGATAAAGGAGGTGGTCCTAAAAAGTAATACTTAAAGAAATGCTTACAAATTAATTTTATAAATCTAACAAGTAAGGCTAGCATTCTAAAACTAGCCTTAAACTATTTTGAGTTAATCCTTTAGAAATAATCTTAATAATTTCGCAACAACTGAACGTTAATAAATATACATTTGAATTTTAGTGACTATGTAGAATTCATTGAGAAATCTTTTCTCATGTAATTTCGTTGCGTTTTATTACTTTTTTTCGTTCAAGCAATTTTAATATCAGTCATGAATTTAGAAAAATAGCAAAATGAATTCTTTGAAAATAAATAAAAAATCAACCATCATTCCTGTACCTGCAATTACTATCGCATTCCCTGTTGAATTGAGTATAGTCACACTCAACTGAAAAGTCAGCTCTTTCATACCAGTCAAGGTCAAACCTGTCGGAAAGGTACTTCATCCCGTCTTCCAGAGCTAGGCGGGTTGCTTTCTTGCAGCATCGGGCTCCGCCTGCAGCAGCAATTGAGACCAGCGTCTTTGAGGTTGCGAGGTTGGCTTCCGAACGTTCGGAGGGTGTCAGGGGCGTGGCTTTGAGCAGGACACTTACGGCAATACCCACTCCTATTCCCGCACCGCAGGCACCGTAGAGTCCGCAGTATCCTCCGGGGACGGTCCTTCCGCGTTTGATGGCTTCAAGGACAGCGGTTTCCTTTTTCAGTCCCCTGTGGTTTTTGTAGGCTGCCACGAGTACGGCGGGTACGAGAGCATGGTGTTCCGGTCCGTGCATGTGAATAGCCGGATGTTCCATGATTTTCTCCGCTATAGCAAGCGGATTATTACCCTCACTGCTCAAGCAGATATTTTCAATTACAGCGATTGCTTCTTTTGAGTGGCATCTGTTGCAGACATAGTGACCGTTCCTGCAAACAAAATATGTTTCCTCCCCGACCCCGCAATAATAGCATGTCCCGCTTATTGCCTCATCCAGATATTCCACCTCGACCCCGCATACCAGACAATCGGTCCTGTTCTCTGTCCCAGGGACAGAAGCATCGGAGTTTGAGCTGGTTTTTATGTCGCAGATGTCGCAGCCTTTCCTATCATTACAAACAATATCCATTTTAGCACCTCTACATATCAATTTATATTCGTTCTTCCACGGAAGATCCGGACGCATGTTTGAGCCCGGTTTCCCTGACCTCTTTTAACTGTGATCGTGATATCCTCATAAGCAAACCTGCAGGCAGCCGGCTTATCAGTGCATGCAGCAGACCAAATCCCCTGCCCGGAATCACAAGATCCTTGCCTGATTGCATCGCCCTGTATGTATCACGAGCAACCTCATCTGCTGTCACAGCCATCCATGAATTGAAGGTCCTTGTTCTCTCCATGCCGGCCGATGACTGGAATCCGGTTCCTTTTACTGCTGTTGGGCAGACAGCCAGAATCTTTACATTCCGCTTCTTTTCCCTCAACTCAAAATTCAAAGCCCTGCTAAACTGCAATACAAAACTCTTGCTGGCACCATAGGTGGCAAAAAAGGGATTTGGCTGGAAAGCCGATATGGAAGAGAAATTAATGACCTGTCCTTCATCACGTTCGATCATGTCTTTCAGATAAAAACGTGTCAGCCTGTACAGTGTCAGGACATGCAGTTGCAGCATATCAAGTTCTCTATCCTGATCGATACCATTGACAAAACCATATGTACCAAAACCAGCACAGTTCACAAGAACATTGATCTGAAGACCGCGTTTTTTAGTGAATTCACAGACCCTGTCAGCAGCCTGAGAAAGACAAAGATCCTGCTGCATGAGTATGATGTTTATACCGGGATTAGTGGTACTGATTGAATCCCTTGCATTTTCAAGCTCTCTGATATCCCTATCAACCAGGATAATATCATGACCTTCACTTGCAAAAATTCCTGCCAGCTCCTTTGCTATTCCGCCTGCTCCTCCTGTAATTAAAACACTTTTTCTGCATGAATCAATGTGGCAATTTGAAGGATTATTGTCAGGCATGTTTACACCCACCTGTACATCATTTCCACGAGCTTTTTGATGCGCTCGTTGTAGGGTGGGTAGATCAGCCCCAGCGAGCCCCACTTACGATGGATTATACTCCTTTTATTGGAAAACTCCATAAAACAATGGAAGCCCAGTGATCTTCCCATGCCGCTGTTGTTATTTCCTCCGAACGGCAGTTCGGGGTTGCTGTAGCCCAGCATATAATCATTGATCACAGTGCCTCCTGAAGAGTTCCATTCCATGAAATAGCGGATATTGTCCCTGCTATTGCTGGCTATGTAGAGCATCAGAGGATTTGGATTACGACCGATTATCTGGTTTACCTCAGACCTGTTCTTATAAGTGATAACAGGAAGTAAGGGCCCGAAGATCTCTTCCTGCATAATGTCCATTTCTTCCGAGATATTGTCAATGATAGTGGGCTCCATGAAACGATCGTTTTCATTAAAATTGCCACCTGTCAGAACAGAGGCACCTTTAGCAAGAGCATTCTCATACAAAGAATCCAGACGCCTGAAATGGTAATCACTTATGATCCTGCAGTAGTCAGATGACTGTTCCATACCTTCGTCATGCCGGTCATAGAAACCTTTTACCGCCGAGCTGAACTCTGCAACAAAAGACCCCTTTACCGATTCATGAATGATAAGATAGTCCGGAGTAACACATGTCTGGCCACTGTTTATAGATTTGGCCCATGCAAGACGTTTTGCAATCTTTTGTACATTAACAGTCTCGTCCACGATTGCCGGAGATTTTCCACCCAGTTCCAGGGTAACACTGCTAAGATGTTCTGCAGCTCTGGCCATCACGATCTTTCCGACCCTCGGACTGCCGGTGAAAAAGATATGGTTGAATGGCAGATCCAGCAATCTTGAAGCAACCGATGCATCACCTTCGATGACTGCAACCTCTTTCCAGTCAAAGAGCCTGTCGATCATCTTTTTGATAAAAGCTGAAGTATGTGAGGAAATCTCACTGGGTTTAAGTATTACCGCATTACCTGCTGCAATTGCATGGACAAGAGGAACAAGGGAGAGATTGAGGGGAAAATTCCACGGAGACATAATAAGTACAACTCCCTTGGGTTCATAGCGAATGTGAGATCTTGTTCCTGCAAGAGGAAGTGGTGTGGAAACCTTATGGTCCCGGGTCCAGCGTTTCAGATTCTTTTTCAGATAGGAGATCTGGGCCTGAACCACGCCCACTTCAGTTGATACGACCTCTACTTCCGGTTTGCGCAGGTCTTTGTACAGAGCTTCGAACAACTCTTCCAGATTCCCCTCGTCCCGGAGATAACTATCGATACGAAGCAGGCGCTCCATCCTCTCCTTTGTATCAGTCAGTGCAAGTACTGGACAATTCTCCTTCTGGATCCTGAATACTGTTTCAATATCCGGTTGCATCGAAACTATCAACTTCTTTATTTTTATTTTATACTGAGATGATCCCGAGTAACAGGAATATATAGAAAGTCGTCAGCACAACGGCAGCTACTGCTTCTCTTCCGACCCGGGGGATTTTTCCTTTTGTAAAGTCGTTCAGTGTAAGACATACCCACAACAGGAACACATACCCTGCCATCAGGGACAGCAACGAGAAATCCGGATGGTACCATGTACCAAGCATCTCACCTGTAAATTCCGTAAGTACTGTGAAAAAGGCCACGAAATAGGCAAGTCTTACACCCTCAAAAGTTCTGAAAAGCATGAAGGCAAGTGCGAATTTTATAAGTATTCCTGCGGGATTTACCGACATGTCGAAGATCAGATAATCAACGACAAACAATGCAGCAAGGCTGATGGCAATGAAGTAGCTGGTAAGATCGAACCACTCCTTCCGGGAGTATCTTTCCTCAAATCTCTTCCAGAGATTATATGACGACCAGAATATAGTCCCGTAGCCAGGTATCAGCCATATGGGAGATCCGCCAATGAATCCTCCCAGATATGTGAAATATCCGTATCTGACACCAAGCAGTTCATGCACGTATCCGAATACCGATGCTACCACGAGGAAAATCTTACCCTTCTGTTCGCTGTTCTTCCAGAAAAGTATCCATAACAGAGAAAGAACTATCGTAGGTATGATCTCATCGACCGTGGCCCTGTAATATACAAGGACACCGAAGATCACAGAAAGCATGAAAATGAAAAAGTAATGTGGAGTAGTAAGAAGAATCCTGCTTTTCTCTTCAAGTGATTGTTTCATGTAATCGGATGAATTTGGATTCTGAGTATTCCTGTTACCTAAAAACACTCTTAGCTGAGATATCATGTTATCACTTTATTTTCATTCCTGCAGGTTGAATTTGCAGACCGGATCACTATTTCAGGGTTCTACGGAGCTTGCCTCAAAAAATAAAAAGTGCCAGTGAAATATTCACTGGCCAGGGAAGTGTGGAGGTAGATTTCCAGATAAAACCTGTATCTAGCTATCCAGGTTCCACCATACCAAAGTATTAATTTCTCCGACAGAAGGTGATCTGAACATGAAAGATAACTATC
>DACO01000049.1:0-2527 GCA_002508635.1 Methanolobus sp. UBA118
CCGATGCTCCCGTAGGCGCTTCTCGGATTTCCGAACAGAAGATAGAGACTGAAAGCATATTTTCCTATCAGGATAAACAATACCGTAAGGAAGGATCCTGTAAGGACATATTTCATGTCCAGTTTTGTTTCCGGTAGGACCCTGTAAAGGTAAATGAACAACAATAGCAGTATTATCAGGTTGATGACCGAAGTGCTATATTGTATCACGTTCAGAGGCAAGGGGAGTATGTCCTGGAAGCTCTGGGATATGTTCAGGAGAATCACTTCCAGAAATGTAGATGCTACAAGGAGCAGCACAAAAACAAGTACTGCAAGCATGGCTGAGAATCTTTTTCTCAGGGATTCTTCATACCACGCACCCGGCTGATAAGCTACGTTCCACATTCCGTTAATTGTCTTTTGAAGCTGCCTGAAGAGGTTCCCGGCTGTCCAGAGAAAAAGCAGAATACTGATGATCAAGCCCATAGTTAACGTATTTGTGTCCGGAATTTGCTGAAACAGGGAATTCAGCAAGTTCAGAGTGGCCTGGTCCGCAATATTTGAAGCATAGCTGATGATTCTTTGCTGCAGTGTCACATCTTTTACAAATATGCTTCCAAGTGATATCGTAAATAACAGAAGAGCAGGCAGACTCATTAAGAAGATAAATGCAAGAGCTGCACTGTCGGTTATGCCGTCATAGTCACTCCAGCGTTTAAACGTCTGCGTAGCCAGATCTTTGATTTTACTCATGTGCTCCATCTCTGTATTAATTTACATTTGGTAGGATATACTCTTTATGTATTCTTTATCAGGAACAGATATGTAAATCTTTCAGAACAAATGGATATGAGAAAATATATCAAAGATACTGAATAAATTTTCGTATTTAAGATCAAAATCGGAACATTTTTGTATTGGTCTTACATTAAGACGTCTGGTTCAGGTGAGCACAGGTATTGGTTTTCAGTCAGTGAAGTCAGGCAGACTGAATTTACATCAAAAACATATTCATAAATGCTAATAACAAGGTGAGATGAGGCACCGATAAACCACCACGCTTCTGGTGCCTCTCGTTGCAAATCCGGACATTCCCCGATATTCCGGATATATGGTTGCTAACCCGCGGCTTTTCCCTAACCCGCAATAGCTAGTAGAGCATATTTTTATTTAACCTAAACCCTGCTGAATTACAGGGGCTGTTGTATATTCCAATGGCTTTGTAAATTCAATCGCTGACTTACGAACAATTATTTTTTGCGCAAGTTGTAATCCGGTCTGTCAGCAGACATATCTCAGGATATTATGATAATGGAAGAAAGTTTTTTCTTGTTTAAACCACTGTTAAGGGTAGTTAATACGATGGCTAAGGATAAAAAAGCTTCTAATGGTACGAACCTTGGTTTTGAAGAAAAGATGTGGCAGGTGGCAGATAAGCTCATATTATCTTTAGGTGTTGAATGCTGGTATTCAAATAATTAATTACCAGAAACTACCAATTGCTACCAGATTGGTAGTATCTCCAGAGTATTAAATTTTAAGCATAAAAATCATTTCAAAACTCAATGACACTAATACCTACAACACATCATCATCCTGAAGTTCAACATCAAGCACTGGCAGATCAATTATCTTCCCACTACCGTCATAGCATTTCCAGTTTTTACTCTTGTATGGATGGCCTGTTATTATATGTCGTGTTCCGGTCTTACTGAACAGGCGCAGGTCGGCTTTTGAGGGACGGATGACCGAGCTTGGATGACTGTGTACCGATCCCACTGCCGAGATATTCGGCATCATGAAAAGTTTCAGTACAGCGTTGCTCTCGCTTGATTCTGTACCTGGTAAAAAGAGCACATCGGTTATTATGCCGTCCTTTGCTTCAAGGAGTCCTGCAAACTCGTTGGGATAGGTGGATCTGCTGACCTCAAGAATAAAGTCAAGGGTCTCTCTGGCAATGCCTTTGACCTCAGTGTTCTTTTTCATAGTAAAGCATTCTCATGACCGTTTATAACTTTTCTTAAAAAAATGATTTCTGACTTTGCAAAGAGCAGTCTGCCAGACTGTCAGACCAGGAACAGGTAAAGAATACCGGATATTGCCGCACCTGCGAACGTTGCTACGAAATTGACCCCGCTGTTTGAAAGCAATCCTCTTTTCTGCAGGGTCGCACCCAGTAGACTATCTACATTTGTACCGAAGAACCCACCTGCGGTTGTGATCAGAATGACCATGAAAGCATTATCAACCAATCCAAAGATTACTGCTAATATTCCTATTACCATAGAACCCATGATCGCTGCTAATTCTCCGAGTATTGTTACCGCCCCGTCAACTCCTGCCTGGACAGCTTTGAGCGTGGTTATCATAATAGGCTGTGAGTGGGCTGTCGTTCCGATTTCGCTTGCCAGTGTGTCCCCTGTTGCCGTGGCTACCGTCCCAAGGTATGCGAAAATTATGAGCTCTGCGTACTGGGGATATATTCCGTAACAGATGGCAAGCACAAGGGCAGCCGTGCTGTTGCTGAAAACGTTCTCATAGCTGCG
>DACO01000049.1:2779-2913 GCA_002508635.1 Methanolobus sp. UBA118
GTAAATGCGCCTCCGAGTATGAAAAAAGTAAGCAGCAGGATAAACCAGAATATCTCGCTGAATACTATGATAAGCACTCCGAGCAATGCAGCACCAAATAATGCTGAAAGGTCGGCGATTTTTGTTTTATAGGC
>DACO01000179.1:0-879 GCA_002508635.1 Methanolobus sp. UBA118
GCGGCATTGTATGCCCAGGAAAAGAATCAGTAAATTTAAAATGCTAACAATCTCCTGTAATCCCCCGGTCTTTTTCTTCAAGATCTTCTCTTACGATCACAAGAATGTTGAAGATCAAATAAATTCCATATAGCTGGCAAGAACGAATAAAGCTATCAAAAATAACACAATTATAATAACATCCCTGAACATTTCCCTGGAAAGTGAGTATTCACTTTTCCTTTTTCCCATGATTATACTTCTGTATTGAAGATCCTGCTTATATCTTATTCCACTGACATTGCAGACTCCGGCTCTTTGTCAGTGATCTCAACATTTATTGCATCCTCAGGTATCTCGATTATTTTGGTCACTGTTGTTGTCGTTGGTTCAACAGGATATTCTGTGCCATCTCTTTTAGCATCGAAGCCCTTGCGGGTCTTTTCGTATGTCACTTTCATCCCGTACTTCTTATTGCCCATTTTATTCACAAAAGTATCAGGACCCAGAGTATTTTTCAGTTCACCGGGAACATAGAAGCGCTTTGCTTTATCGACAGGCTCTTCGGTTCCTTTGCTCGGAACTTCGTATGTCAGCCAGTATGTCTTTGTATCTCCCTCATACTTCTCAGTTGTTTGCCTGTAAGCCATTGAAAACACCTCAGACGTAATCTGGTTTTTCACCAATACTATACTCCGAACCACCATGCCTGTTATCA
This sequence comes from Methanolobus sp. UBA118, assembly GCA_002508635.1. Taxonomy (GTDB): domain Archaea; phylum Halobacteriota; class Methanosarcinia; order Methanosarcinales; family Methanosarcinaceae; genus Methanolobus. The sequence goes on from DACO01000179.1 coordinate 698, forward strand.
TTGGCAGTCCTTGTGGTCTTCTCATATTCCTCCCAGGCTCTTTTCTGGGCACTGTCCAGCTTACCTTCATTTTTGAGCTTCTCGGCAATACCTGTAGGATTATCGGGAGACAGGAGCACTACAAGATATCTGCTTCTTCTTTTAAGTTCAGTAACCTTATCCCTTGAATCAGCATTCCTGAT
>DACO01000179.1:1109-18541 GCA_002508635.1 Methanolobus sp. UBA118
ATATATCGGATCTGACATAAAACACCCCAATTCAATTTTGGAGTATGCTTTTATTTAATATTTTTTCTTTCCGGTATTATCAATCCCGGTTCTGCACATTTCGGATATTCAGGAAACCGGTGTCTTATTGGATATTTGAAGCTGTTGCAAAACAAATCATTACAGTTGCAATAGATAGGGATTACTTTAAAATAGAGAAATCTGCATACTTGCTAATGTAAATACAGGTTGTTTAAAGGGGAGTGGAATAATGCTCAAGCCGCTACAGGATGTCATATTCGCATCTGAAAAAAGGAAGAATGTACTTCTATTATTAAATGACGGACCCCAGAAAATGGAAGTGATTTTGAACCATCTCGATACCACCCGACAGGGAATGCTTCCCCAGATAAGGACTCTGGAAAAACATAAACTTGTTACGGGATCGAACGACACTTACAGGCTAACTACTATTGGAAAACTAGTAGTCGATGAGATGCTTCATTTATTAAATACACTTGAGGTTTTTGATAGTGATCTGAATTACTGGGGAAACCATAATCTCGATTTTGTCCCTGCTTATTTGCTAAAGAGATTACATGAGCTGGGAACCTGCAATAGAATAGAGGTTCCGTTTCCCGAAATGTTCGATGAGGACGAGCATTTCATTGAAGAAGCAAAAAGAACAAAATACATTAAAAATATCACCACATTCCTGTTCCCTAATTTCAAGAAAACATTTTCAGAGCTGCTAGAAAACTGTGTTGAAATTTCGGTAATAATAACCGAAGAACTCTACGAAAAACTTATGCAGGAAAACGCCGATGACTTTGATTACTTACTGCACAAACCCAACATAAGTTTTTATATTTACCCTGAAAAATACAATTTCCTGTCTATTTCACTCACTGACCATGCTGTCATGTTAAGGTTGCTGACAGATGAAGGCAAATATGATAATAAAAGATTTATTTGTTCCAGTGAGGATGCCCGTAAGTGGGGACGGGATCTTTTTGAATACTACCGGGAAAATTCCAGACGTATAGAGAGAACTTAAACATCTTTTTTTTAAATTTTAATCCATTTGACTATCTTTAATCCTCTTCCAGTATCTGAAAGTCCTGTTGATCAGAATAACAAACAGGATACTTAGCAAAACTGCGGCCATATCGTCCAGGACAATTCCAAATCCCCCGTGAAGGCTTTCAACCCGGTGGATACCAAAGATCTCATAGTAGTCAAGTAAGCTGAAAAGTATGAAGCCTGTGACTACATCCACCAGGCTGACCGCGGGTATTATCAGAAAAGCCGCCGCCACGAATTCATCAATGACGATGTACGGAGGATCTCCTCCACTTATTGCAACTGCGTTTTCAGATATTGCTATTGCCAGAAAGACCTGCAGGATGAGGACATAATGCCAGTATTTGCTATGTGATCTCAACCACCAGCCCCAGCCAGCACCAAGAACCGAAGCTATTCCGGCTGCAAAAGGCAGCCATCCAATACCTGCCAGTGATGCTATGAAGATTGACATATCGCTCATGATATACCGATTTATATTTTAGGAACAATCACTTTACTTTTATCAATTTATTCTATGTTCTGTTATTATATTGTACTTTGTGGCTCACAACCGCTAAATACAAGCATCTCAATATAAAATATTGGAGAGTATCGAAATTGGTTTCATCCACAGTAATCCTGGTATTCAGTCTGGTGATATTCGCAGCCATCCACAGTTTCCTGGCAAGCCTGCCATTTAAGCGCTTCCTGATGCGAATATTAGGGTCAAGGGCAGACCAGTTGTATATGCCGGCATTCAGTCTCATTGCAGTGATAACAATAATACCTGTGATCTATGTCCTTTACAGAAACCCGGGACCAATACTCTATATCGTACCTGCCCCCTGGCGCTGGCTGATGGTCGGAGGACAACTCATTGCTGCACTGGTTGCCCCCAGGGCTTTGCTGGACGCACCACACCGATTCAGGATACGCGGACAACTGGCAGGACCGCATACCCGGGAAGCAGGTAAACTTAACATTAAAGGTATTTATCGCTGGGTAAGAGATCCCTTCCTGCTTTCAGGCCTGGTTATCATCTGGCTCACACCGTTTATGACCGTCAATCTGCTTATAATCTACATTCTGACAACCATATACCTCTACCTTGGATCCCTGCACTGGGAGAGCAGACTTGTGGCGCAGTTCGGTGATCAGTACCGTGAGTACCAGGAACATGTACATAGATTTATTCCGCGTTTGAATCCCATTTAAGGTCATAAATATAGAACAATATGAAAAGAATAATACCTGAAAACAGTATATACGCATTCAGGCAGATGATGTAGTGATCATATCGACAAAGTCACTTAATCCATGATATTTCGAATCATAGGAAGATTCAAATATCTCCACATCGGGATTTATCTGGCCAAGCATCTCTCTGAGAGACGTTACCTTATCAGGAGTTGCATGGTCAGTGTTTACGAAAACTATATCTGATTCTTTAATCTGGTTGCTGACCACCCTGGGAATCAGTGCTGCATCGATTTCCAGACTGTTCATATCGAAAATATGGATAACAGGAGAGAAGGATACATCCGGAAACCTGAAATTATCAAGACCCTCTTTTACTTCGAAAGGCATTGAATTAAATGGAAGCTCAATGACCATATGATCAAAAGGCCCCTGTTCATTCATATTCTCAATTTCAGCGATAAGATCAAAAATGAAACTGCAGGAGACACAACTGCTTATCTTTTCCCTTATAACAAGCCCGGGTTCACCAACATCAGTTATTCCATTCTCATTTTCAAGATGTTCGGTGATCAGTAAAGCAACCTTATTTCCCCGTGAAACAAGCTCTTTAGACATTGAAATAACAGTGTTTTCCTTTTCCAGACCCTTAAAGCCACCTGTCAGGATAATATTCACAAAAAACCTCCTGATATATGTTAAACCGGTCGCTTATAAACTTATTGAAGCTCTCACAGACAGTTTAACTTAGAATAAAAACACAGTTATCCGGGAAGTAGAATAATTTGAAAATAATCTGAATATCAAACGTGAAAAGTAAAAAAGAAGGAAGATCAAAAAGATCTTCCTGACATATAATTTAATTTAAACCCGTTAAAAGAATTAAGCAAGTTCGCCAAATGCGAATTTGCGCATAACCTTGTTAACTTTGATTGTGACTTCATCGCCGACCTGTGTGTTTGGTACGAAGATGACAAAGCCGCTTACTCTTGCGATTCCGTCGCCTTCTCTTGCGATATCTTCAATTGTCACGTCATAGGTTTCTCCAGCTTCTACTGGTGCATCTGATTGCATGTTATCAAACAAATATTTCATCTCCATTTAATATACGCTTAAAAGCAATTAACACGATCCAAAACATAAGAAAAAACAGTAATAACAAATTCAGTAATACTATCTACCCTATAATTTATCAAACGTAATTTTGCTTCTTAAAGCAGTTCTATATTTGAAGTGATAACGTATAAATCTAACCCCTGCAATCACTCTTTTTTTAAGTCTGGGAATACAGATAGCCATATTAGAGACAAAACATCATTCCCTCAACCAATTTATTTAAATAATATAATACCGGTAATTGATATCCGTATAACGGCAAGAACCATGCCAGGCAATATACTGATACAAAATATTTTACATCTTAGCGGAGGGAGCCATCATATGAAACTTGAGATCATGGACAGAAGATCAAGATTTGAGGATTTTGAAAACGAATACCGGGATTCAAAAGCATATCTTCGCAGGGCAAGGCAGTTCCTCAAAGACGGGCAGGACCACAGTATCGTATTCAACGTGGCTTCACTTGCACTGGAAAGGTATCTTGTAGCCTTGTGCTATCTCCATGACATGGAACCATACAACCACAACTATAGCTGTCTCATGGATACAGTGGAAATGTTCATGAAGGTACCAGCAGAGCTGAATAAGGAGATACGATCCCTTGATCAGATATTCGATATCTGCTCACTCGACCATTATTACCATGGTGAGCCAGATATAGCGGACATGGAACGGGTACTGTCCATGTGTGATGCAGTGGAAGAATTATTCGACCAGACAGAGATCGAATCAATTAGAAGCTCCCTTGCACCATAAAAGGAATCTAATCAGATCTTTTCGGACTTATTCTTTACAGTATAATGTATAGTCTGGGCAACAACCCTGCCATGTTCTATCACAAAGGAATCCGTCCCGTCATCCACATAACGGTTTCCACCTTCTCCCTTCCATTCTAAAAAAGCAACATTACCTTCAACCAGCTTATTCGTATATTCGAACTTCGCATCCGGCAATTCCTCATTCAGAAGTTCGGCTAGATATGTTATCCCGTCATAGCCTGAGAATTTGCCTTTGGTCGTCAGGATTATGCAATCCTCTGCATAGTTCTTTTTCATATCGTCTTTATAATTCAGTTCCTTGGCAAGACGCAAATGATCTTCAAAGATCTCTTCTGTTGAACGGTTTGATTTACTCACACCTTTCCCCCAATATATTATCGGAAGCAGTGTATAAAAGAGATTCCGATACGCTGCAATTGTATAATCTTATTTAAAAAAAGACCATGTATATTTATTCATATTTCTTTTCAGCTTTATTTTAAATTAAAATCTGTTGCTACCCTGTTAGCATTTTTTTCGACAACAGGCTTATTGCATATCATTTCTTAAACTTATATGGGGGTTTGATAATGAAAAGACAATGGACAGTCTTTTTAGTGTTAGCAAGTGCCTTTTTAGGAATGGGACTTGCTGCAGCCCAGGTATCTGATTTACAATTGGACATAATCAATGAAACTAATGAAACAGACAATGTAACTATAGAGAATATCACAGAACAGGAGATACTGATCAGTCAGGAGGACGGTGGAGACGTACGCTGGCTATTGCCGGGTCCCAGAGAACTTGATCCTGAGATATTCGGAACTCCGGATGCACCTCTGGGATTTGAGGAAGGCATAGGTGTCCCGGTTGAAGATAGGAACGTGAACGAGAACGGAACTGCTTTTACCAATACCTCGGTTGATACAGCATTCTCTAATGAGTATGAACAGGTGAACGGGACTTTCGAGACCCGTATGGTGGATATCACAAAGGTGGATGACCCCAATTCAAATGATACTGCTGAAGCGGAATTCATATTCACCGATCCTACCGGAGAGAATGAATACAGAGTTGTTCTGACTGATATAATTCCAGTAGGCCCGACTCACCCGTTCATGGGCGGAGTCATGATCGACAGTTACCTGCACGGCAAATCATCTATCGGAGACCGTATGGTACCGACAGCCTATGCTTATGGTGCACTGTGGGGTGTTGGTGAACTGTACGTAAATGGTGAGCTGGTAAGCGATAACCGTGTTGTTCACATAATGGCAACCGAGCAGCTAAGAACAACCGATGAAGAGTTCAGACTACTATTTGATGATGAACTGCCTCATGAAGGTATACACACACATATCGTACTACCTGATCTTGTAGTCACACCTGACGGACCTATGCAGGAACCTGTGCCAACAGGTTACATGCTGCCTGACGGAACAGAGCAGCCATTCATGCATGTACTGTTCGAGGACACGGAGATCCAGGGACTTGATGTTATAGGTTGATCAGATATTCGGAGATTTAAAGTTAAAAGCTGAGGCGTATAACACCTCATTCAATTTTTAATTTTTGTAGTCCTTGTTCGATATTATATTCTAAAAACCATTACAGATAAGCTATATCAATTATGGAGGTCTGGATGAACCTCATAGATGATCCACCCGTCAGGGAACTTGAAAATGTCTGGATTACGATGCCCGATGGTTGTAACCTTGCGGCAAAGATATGGTTACCGGAGGATGCTGAAAAAGATCCGGTTCCGGCTATTCTGGAGTATATACCTTACAGAAAAAGGGATTTTAAGGCAGTACGCGATTCCCTGATGCACAGATACTTTGCACAGCAGGGCTATGTATGTCTCCGTGTGGATCTCAGGGGTAGCGGGGATTCTGAAGGGGTTCTCAGGGATGAATATCTTCCCACGGAATTAAAAGATGGCGTGCATATCCTGAAATGGATAGCTGCACAGCCCTGGTGTGATGGAAATGTTGGAATGATGGGAATCTCATGGGGAGGTTTTAATGCACTCCAGATAGCGGCAATGGATCCACCTGAATTAAAAGCTGTGATTACTGTAAGCTCCTCGGATGAGAGATATACCGATGACGTTCATTATATGGGCGGGTGTATGCTCACTGATAACCTTTCCTGGGCTTCGAATATGTTTTCTTATAACTCTATCCCGCCGGACCCTGCCATAGTTGGGGAGCGCTGGAAGGATATGTGGCTGGAAAGACTTGAAGAAAGCGGTCTGTGGTTGAAAAAATGGCTTGAACACCAGCACCGGGACGATTACTGGAAACATGCTTCAATAGCCGAGGATTACGGAGCGATCAAATGCCCTGTTTTTGCTGTCAGTGGCTGGGCAGACGGCTATTCAAATACGGTTTTTCGCCTTCTTGAACATCTGGACGTACCAGTAAAGGGTCTGATCGGTGGATGGGGACATAAGTATCCACATCTGGGAGATCCATGTCATTCGATCGATTTTCTGAACGAGTCTGTCAAATGGTGGGATCGCTGGCTCAAAGGCGTGGATACCGGACAGGACAATGAGCCGGTCATCCGTGTCTGGATGCAGGACAGCGTCTCACCTCTGATAGCAAAAAGTCCTGGTCGCTGGGTGGCAGAAGAGAAATGGCCGTCCCGGCGTATTGAAATGAAAGAATTCATTCTTTCACCGGGCAGGATCAACTTCGAACCCGTAAATACCGGGAAAGAGGAAATGCGTATAATAAGCCCTTTGAGTGTCGGTCTTTTTGCCGGGAAGTGGTATTCCTATTCGGAATCAACGGACAGGCCACACGATCAGACAGAAGAGGACGGAGGTGCGCTTGTTTTTGATAGTCCGGAGCTTGAGGAGGATATCGAGATATTTGGTGCTCCGGAGATTGAACTTGAACTCAGTTCAGACAAAGCTATTGCTATGATAGCTGTTCGTCTCAATGACATGTGCAAAGAAGGTACATCCACCAGAGTTAGCTACGGGCTCCTGAACCTTACACACAGGAATGGTCACGAGAATCCTCAGGAACTGGACGAAGAATATTTTTACAGAATAAGATTACAGATGAATTACGTGGCCCAGTGTTTTCCTGCCGGTAACAGGATACGTGTTTCGATTTCTACCTCTTACTGGCCTTTTGCGTGGCCGAGTCCCCAATCATTCGTTCTGACCGTAAAATCAGGAGGAAAACTGTTCCTCCCGGTCAGGCCACGTGACAACAGGGATGAAGAGCTTCCTGAATTTGGATTACCGGTGATGGCTGAACCGGTTTTAACCACGCTTCTTGCACCTGCAAAGAGGGAATGGACCGTGACACATAACCTTGCAAGCAATGAAGTGAAACAGAAGATTATCAATAACGATTCCAGGATACGTCTTGATGACATTGATCTGGAATTGCAAAAAGAAACAACTGAGGTATACTCATATTTCAATAACAATTACGACACGGTAAGGGGGGAGGTCAATACGATCCGCAGCCTGAAGAGGGAAGAATGGCATGCAATAAGTATCACCAGAACCGTCCTGACATCCACCCGGACACACTTTCGCATCCGGGCCATACTGGATGCATATGAAGGGGACACACGTTTTTTCAGCAAGAGCTGGGATGAGACCATTCCCCGTGATATGATGTAGGTGAAACTATGAAACAGAATGTGTTTGTTGTGGGAATGGACCGGTTCAACCTCGAAAAACTACGGAGACTTCCTGAAGCAGAAGAATGTGATTTTCATGCTGCTCTTTATATCGATGAGATCAGGAACGTGTCACGATACGATATGGATGCATTGATCGCTACTGCAGAACAACGGATAAAGGAAACTCCCGGAGGTATCCATGCTGTTGTCAGCTACTTTGATTTTCCTGCCACCGATCTTGTACCCATAATTGCCAAAACCTTCGAGATTCCGGGGCCGGATCTGGAAAGTATGCTCAAATGCCAGCATAAGTACTGGAGCCGGCTTGCACAGCAACAGGTTATTCCCGATCACATCCCGGCATTTCATGCATTTGACCCTGCTGACGATGATCCCTTTGCCTCCATCGGGATGAAGTTCCCTTTCTGGATCAAACCTTTCAGATCATTCCGGTCTTTCCTGGCATTCAGAATAACCAACAAGGAACAGTTTAGTAAACATATCCGCAAAATACGTGAAAATATCCGTTTCATACACGAACCCTTTATTTACCTGTTGAAAAAATATGATATGCCACCTGAGATCGCATATATGAAAGAAAGCTGCCTTGCAGAGAAGCCACTATATGGCCATCAGTGTACGCTTGAGGGTTATGTATTCGACGGTGATGTTGTCATCTACGGTATTGTTGATTCGATCCGCGACCGTCACTTCTCCTCGTTTTCACGTTACGAATATCCGTCTTCCCTCCCGGATGATGTGCAGAACCGGATGGCCGGAGTATGCCGTCGGGTTATCAGGCATATAGGACTGGATTATTCGGTGTTCAATGTGGAATTTTTCTACGATCCATCCCGTGACGAGGTAAATCTGCTGGAGATCAACCCCAGAATATCCCAGTCCCATGCAGACCTTTTCGAGAAAGTACACGGAGTTTCTCATCATCGTGTCATGCTACAGATAGCCCTTGGCCGGAAACCTGATCCGCTCGGAAAGCACGGTGACTTCGCTTATGCCGCAAAATTCATGCACCGAACTTTCGAGCCCGGTAAAGTGACAAAGATTCCCTCCGGTGAGGAAATCGCATCAGTCGCAGATGAAATGCCGGGAACCATAATCAAGCCACGTGTCAGTGAAGGACAGCAACTCTCGGAGCTACAGATACAGGACAGCTACAGCTACGAACTTGCGGATATCTTCATCGGTGCATACAGCCGCAATGAGCTGGTTGATAAATATCACCGTGTACTTGAAAAGATCTCCTTTTCTATTGAAAGGTGAACACTTAGCTGACTCAAACCAAAACATTTATGCATAAACTCTTTTAAATTATAGACCCTGCACTGCAAACTTATTATTTTGTTCGTTCTGAACCGAACAGAATATATTTAATGACTCCAAGTAACTATAAGGAGTATTCACTATAATGAGTGAAGAATGGAAGAATCAGATCAAAAATCAAATTAATACCTTAGAACAGCTCGAAGAAATAATCAACGTAACAGACAGTGAAAGAGAAGCTATTGAAACCCTCAATACACGCTGGGGTACCACACCTTATTTTGCTTCTCTTATGGATAAGGATGATCCGAACTGTCCTGTCAGAAAACAGGTCGTTCCTTCCCTCAATGAAAAACATAATGAGTACGGAATGAAGGACTATCTGGTCTGGAAAGAGAACCGTGCCACCGAAGAGGTGCGCCCTGACAGTATCGCCAGACAGTATAAGGACAGGGTTGCTTTTACCGTACTGCAACAGTGTGGGATCTATTGCAGGCATTGTTTCAGGAAGGAACTTGTAGTGGACGACGACCTGAAACTCGATTTCAATGTTGATGCAGGAATCGAATGGATACGTGAGCATCCTGAGGTAAGGGATGTGCTCGTTACAGGAGGAGATCCGCTTCTGCTATCTGACGAGCAGCTTGAGTATCTCATTGACAGTCTCAGATCCATCCCGCATGTGGAAATGATCCGTATCGGTTCACGTCTGCCTATTGTGCTTCCACACAGGATCACCGACAAACTGAAAGAAATACTCGGTGGTTATCATGAAGTACCCATATGGCTGAACACACAGTGTAATCATCCGAAGGAGATCACGGACAAAACCAGACGTGCTGTTTACGACCTTGTTACTTCAGGAGTGAACGTAGGGAATCAGGCAGTGCTTCTGAAAGGTATCAATGACGATGCACTTGTCATGCGTGAGCTGCACCAGAAACTGTTAAGTGCAAGGATAAGACCGTACTACATTTTCTACTGTGAACCCGCACCTGGCATCGATCACTTCCGCACTCCCGTTGAAAAGGGAGCTGAACTGATCCGTGACGGTCTGAGAGGTCACACGACAGGACTTGCACAGCCCATGTACGTGATAGCAACAAATGTGGGCAAGATACCTCTGATGCCCGATTACTATATTATGGGTAAGGACGAGGAAAAATACACCTTGAGAAACCATCGGGGAGAGCTGACAGAAATACCCAACATCCCGGAATAATCTACGGGATCTTATTCTGATGTCTGTTTTACAGGCATCAATTTTCATTTCTTGCACCACAGAAAAAACGAATCTCATGACCGGAATGAAATGAATTTTTTATATGAGGCACATTTAATAAATGAGCATAGCAGTTAGAATATTCATAGCAAAATAACTTACAATAAGCAGTGGGATACAATGTCAGTAAAAGAAAATGTAACTCAGGTCCTGCAGGAAATCGGAGATGTAACACTTGTCTGTGTTACCAAGACAGTAGAACCTGAAAGGATAAACGAATCCATCAGAGCCGGAGCCACGATCATAGGCGAGAACAGGATTCAGGAGTTCGAGGAAAAGGCTGAGGACATACTCCCATGTGAAAAACACTTCATAGGACATCTCCAGACCAATAAGGTGAAAAATGCAGTCCAGTATTTTGATCTCATCCAGTCGGCGGACTCCCTGAAAGTGATACGGGAAATTGACAAGAGGGCTGAAGAGACAGGAAAGATACAGGATGTACTGCTTCAGGTCAATATCGGCGATGAACCGCAGAAGTACGGCCTTGGACTTGATGAGATCGAATCTGTTATGCAGGAGATACCTTCGTTTGATAAAGTTCGAGTCAGGGGACTTATGTGTATCCCTCCTTTTGTGCCGCCGGAGCAGGCACGACATTATTTCAGAAAAATGAAAGTCCTTTTTGATGAAATGAAGGAAGAATATACAAACGGGGATAACATCGACATAAAGGAACTGTCCATGGGAATGTCAAATGACTACATGGTAGCCATCGAGGAAGGAGCTACGATGGTACGTGTGGGTTCTGCTATATTCGGCGAAAGGAATTACCAGACCTGAATTCCAGCATATATTTTACAGGGATTTCATTCCAGTCTCTTTTTTTCAAATGATCTCTCCAGTCTTTCGCATGAAAATGCTGTCCCATGGCCCGGATAAAATATCCGGCAACCAGTTTCAAGAAGTCTTTCCCAGCTCTGAATTAATGCTTTTCTGTCATTGGCAAAGGGCGGATATACACTGCTTCCCGGAATTGCATTAAAAAGCGTATCCCCGACAAATGCAGATTCATTATTGATAATCACGCAAACAGAACCTGCAGTATGACCCGGTGTGGGGATGATCTGTACGGAATATCCGGGTGCTACAAGTTCACACTCTCCGTCGATCAGTATATCGGCATTTACGGGAGTATATTTTGCCTTCTCAGAAAGAAACAATCCTCCGATACGGTTGATGACCTTTGAACATATCATTGTGCCTTCAGGAAAAGGTGTACATCCTCTGGCAAGAAAATACCCTTCATCTCTGTGAGCAAGCACTGTTGCTCCGCTTTTATCCCTGATTTCGGCAAGAGATCCCACATGGTCATAATGGGAATGGGTTATAATGACCAGATCAATATCTGAAAAATCAAGCCCTGCTTTTTTTAGGACCTCTTCCAGACAAGGAGTCTTTTCTTTATTTCCGGTATCGATCAGTAATGTGTATTTTCTGTCAGAAACCAGATATGCATTAGATGTACCCATTCTTACAGGTATCACACGATAGGTTTCAATCTCATCCATACATTTCTTCCTGTCAGAAAATAAGTATTAAAAAAAAGAAAAAGGAGAAGTTAACCAGAAATCAGGTCGTACTGGTGTTTGTTTCCTGTACGCCCTCTGCTAACTGGTTAAGTACTTCTTCCATCTGGTCGATCTCTTCTCCGTAAGCTGCCCAGTCACCTTCTCTGAGATTCTCCTGAGCCCTGTTATAATGGTCCAGAGCCTCCTGAGCAAGGTTGCGTGTGGCAGTGGATACCTCGATCACTTCACCATCTTCCTGGACGATAGTGCCGCCTGCAAGCATCTGGAGGGACTCTTCAAGGGTCTCGCCCATGATGACCCTCTGGCCTGAGGATGCCACAACCCGCCTGAGTTCAGGAATCTCGGACTCTTCAGCACTTATGAAGATAGGTTCTGTGTACAATATGGAATTGCCTATGGGTACCACCAGCAGGTTACCCCTGATCACCCTTGAGCCGGTCTGACCCCAGAGGGTAAGCTGCTCGGAAATGTCAGGATCCTGGTCTATTCTGGATTCTATCTGGGTAGGACCATAGATCAGTTCACCCTTTGGCAGCTCATAATGCTTGATCTCACCATAATATGGTTCATCACATCTTGCAGCGATCCAGGCGATCATATTTTCCCTGTTGCGGGGTGTGAAAGGCTGCAGCAGGACATATTCAAGTCCTCCACCGTTAGGAAGTTCCGTTATCATATAATACGGTTCCATGTCAATGCTGCCTCCCCTGTAGACCTCTCTCGGGATCTCCCATGCATCTTCCTTGTTGTAGAATGTCTCGGGGCTTGTCATATGGTAATTCTGATACAGATCCATCTGAACCCTGAAGAAATCCTTCGGATAACGTATATGCTCCTGAAGTCCCGGAGGCATTTCACTGAAGGGTTTGAACAGTTCAGGGAAGATATTAGAATAGGTATCAACCACAGGTTCGTCTTCCATGACATAGAAATCCACGCTACCTTCATAGGAATCAATAACAACCTTCACGGAATTCCTGATATAGTTAATGTCATTGAAGTTTGTTCCCGAATATGTTTCTGAATACGGATAATTCTCAGCGGTCGTATAGGCATCAATTATCCAGTAGACCTTACCTTCATAGACCACAGGATACGGGTCACTGTCGTATTCAAGGAATGGAGCTATGGTCTGCGTCCTTTCCATAATCTGCTGGCGATACATCAGACGTGCGTTATCGTTCATGTACTCACTCAGGACGAACTTGGGTTCGCTGAAAGTGTATGCAAATAGCAGTCTCTTTATGAAGGAATCCAGAACTATTCCACTTGTACCTTCATACTGAGTAAAGACATTCTGTCCTCCGCTCGGGTAATCGAATTCAGCTTTTCCTGAATCCGCTATCTTGTAATCGTTTGTGATCTCTCCGTAGTAGATACGCGGATTGGGGACATTGAATTCTCCCACAGGAGGAATGTCACGCAGAACAAATACCGGGCGGCCGTCGTCTGTCTTGGTACTTACAGGATTCATCACAACACCGAATCCATGGGTATACACAAGACGCTCGTTTACCCAGGTACGGGCCTCAGGTGCAAGCTGAGTGGTATCCAGTTCCCTTGCAGATATCATATACTGCCTGTATCCTTCCTCGGTGTGATAGCGGTCGGTGTCCACATTATCAAACGTGTAATAGGTCCTGATCTGCTGAAGCTGCCGATAGGTCTGCTCAAGGGCGCGCCGGTCCCATATTCTAATGTTTTCCGTCACCTCGCTGTTATTCTCCAGTTCAGATAGTGTCAGGTCGGAATTCACATCAAATGAGCGTTCTTCTATGTCTGATAAGCCAAAGGCCATCCTTGTATAGTTGATATTGTACTCAAGGTAAGGTTCCTCCAGCTGGAACTCCGTGGGTTCAACCCTGAACTGCTGGTATACATTCGGTACGAATGAACTTGCCAGGAAGAACACCACGATCAGCACAACACCGATAACCGGGATCTTGATATTCTTGAGTTTCACATTTGCCAGCAGGGCTACTGCTGTGAGTAGTGAGAGTATCGTCAGTATGTTTAATATCGGTAGCCTTATATGCACATCTGTATAACCCGCTCCGGCTACCACTCCCTGCTGGGAGAACAATATATCATACCTGTCAAGGAAAAATCCAAAGGCAATCAATGCAAGCAGCAAAGCAAGCAGTGCGGATAGGTGAATGAGAACCTTTGCAGGCAGCTTTTCAAGGACTTCGCCTGCACTCGGACCACTTTTCAGGCTATAAAAGTCTTCATCGTCTGCTGCACTAGAGCTCTCGTCCTGAAATACAGGTTCAAGCCTGTATATGTAAAGAACAAGGACCAGTACAAGAGATATAATGGTCAGTCCGAACAGCACACCCCTGATCATATGAAGGAACGGAAGCTCGAATACGTAGAACCCTATATCATTCATAAGGATGGGGTCCTCTATTCCGAAAGAAGTGCCGTTCAGGTATAGCAGAATGGTTCTCCAGTTGCCACTGAAGATCAGACCAAAGAAGGCCGAAAAAGCTGCGATACCGATTAAAACGGAGAGATTATCTATTTTTTCATAAGGAATGTTTTTCTCAGCAAGTATCTTGCTTATAGAATCCCTTGCGATCTTTGCATTCAGATAAAGAAATACGAACGCAATTATAAAACCGGGTATTATTGTGAGCAGTCTCCACTGTAATATTGTGGTGAAAACGGATGTATATCCGATCATCTCAAACCACAGATAGTCCGTGTATATTCCAATGAGACTTCCCATACCTAAAAATAATACCAGTATTAAGAGGAAAAGTATTTTTGTAGCTTTCATAATAACAACTAACCCTGAAGAACCTGGAAATATTTCTAAATCCAATATAGGATATAAGTTACGGTTCAATAAATCCTTTTGCCATAAGCGGGGTTTCCGTATAAGGATCTCCTTTAGATTGGATCTATGTACATATTAGTATTTTCCAAAAGACTTATACTATCAAAAGTCCATATGAGGGTGGTGGTAAAAATGATACATGAAGAAAGAAGTAAATTATCAGAAAAGACACTGGACCTCAAGAGAGCAATCGACTCACTCAAAGAGGAACTTGAAGCAGTAGACTGGTATAACCAGAGAGCTGATGCATGTACCGATGAGAATCTGAAAAAGATACTGATCCACAACGCGAATGAAGAAAAAGAACATGCTGCCATGCTTATCGAGTGGATAAGACAGCATGATGAGAATTTTGCAGACGAACTTAAAGACTATCTTTTCAGCGAAGAAGAAGACATAGCAAGTCTTGAAGACTGAAACTGACACTTCTTCTTTTTTTTAATAAACGATAGTTTCAGCTCAGCAACACTTTTTTTAATACAAGCAGACAATAATTGGCCGGATATACCAACCGGAAGAGTTTAACGTATGTATTGTGAATTTCACACATAAATGTTTTAATACTGGAACGAAAATGTCCAGGGAGTAAAACTGGATGGCAGCAGCTTTAGTAACACTTTTTGCGATTGTGATCCTGTCACTAATCGTAACCCGAATAGCTACAATAGCACTGACACTTACAGGAATGTCCAGCGAAGTGGCACGTTTTCAGGCACGATCGGCATTGACTGGCGCAGGTTTTACCACCAATGAGTCCGAAACCATGATGAGCCATCCAGTGCGCCGCAGAATAATCATGACCCTCATGCTTGTTGGAAATGCTGGAATCGTCACAGTGATAGCTTCTATTATCCTTGTTTCCGTTAATATCGGAAGTACAAGCTGGCTTGGGCAGATAGCTATTATCTTTGCCGGGTTGATGATACTTCTTGCACTGACACAGAGCAGGTGGGTGGACAAAAACCTGACCCGTCTTATCAATTTTGCACTTATGAAATGGACCAGCATCGAAACAACGGATACTGCAAGCCTGATCTATCTTGGAGGGGAATACCAGGTTTCCGAACTTGAAATCGAACCCGAGGACTGGCTGGCAGATAAAACACTTGCAGAAATGAACCTGCCCGATGAAGGAGTACTTATACTCGGTATCCAGAAACCCAACGGAGAATACAACGGCACTCCGCATGCCTCTACAAAGATCAGGATCGGTGACATCCTGCTTCTTTATGGAAGCGGAAAATCCATACACTCACTCGATGTAAGGCGCAAAGGAATTATCGGTGAAGTTGAGCATGAAAGGGCTATAATAAAACAAAAGAAGATGATGGAAGAACAGATCGAAGACAAGGACGAATCAAATGAAGAGGATGAAGGATAGTCCTCTGTATCAAAATCTCATCTCTGCCTGCTCTTACCATTCTTTATTGCTGCTTAAATTATCTCATTGTTTCAGTGTACGGTCAAAGAATGTGACCATCTGCCAGTATGCATCCTGTGCTTCAAAACTATCAGACAGTTCTCCGTCCTCAATCATGAAACCATGTGGTTGTCCCTGATATATTTTCATTTCAAAGTACTTATCCTCGGCATCCAGCTCAGTTGCATATGCATATATGTCAGATATGCTGCTTGCCTCATCACTTGTCCCGTGAATTATCAGTATCGGTGCTTCAAGCTGGTCAATGAGTTCAGCGGGTTGATCGGGCTGGGTCTCAGTACCTCCTGAGTATGGAAAACCATACCATGCAACCCCGGATGCAAACTCCTGCATCTGAGGAAGGAGAAGCATCGTATAACGTCCTCCTGCACAAAAACCTGTGAGACCGAGTCGCTCAGTGTCCACATCAGACCTTGTTCCAAGATAGTCAACCGAGTCAAGTATCAACTGCTGGACAGTTGCATCAGCCGGTGACTGTTCAAAGGTCTGCCATTCGGGAGATATCACCACATACCCTTCCGAAGCAAGATCTTCAGTGAGATCTACGTAACCGGGTTCCATCCCGTTGAATGAGTGTATCAGGACCACTGCAGGTTTCTCACCTTCCGTTGTGGGTGCGGCCACATAAGCCGGATAGGTCTGACCGTCACTGACTATTTCCACCTGGCTCAGGTTTACCTCCGATTCCGCTGTACTTGTGTTGACATCCGTTTCTTCGCCGGTGGTCTCATCTGTGTCACTTACACAGCCGGATAAGCCGACGATTAATATCATCAAAAGACAAAGAAATAATGCTTTCATTTAAACCCCCAATTTTCCTTTTATTTGTGTGAATATATAGTTTTTCTTACTTTTTCCGGACCATAGCATTATACTGCTTCCATACATATCTGGTTGCAATAATAATCCATGTTCTACACTAACGATTAAAACAGGAAGAAGATGAATAATTTCTTTGAATCAGAACGGCTTGTGTTCAGATCCTGGACGCAGGAAGATAAGGATGAATTCAGAAAACTGAATGCAGATCAGGAAGTTATGAAGTACTTTCCCGATGTCCTGTCCCATAAAGAAAGTGATCTGCTGTTTGACAGGATCAGAAAGAATATGGCAGAAAAAGGCTATGGGTTGTGGGCTGTTGAAATAAAGGAAAGTGGCGATTTCATTGGTTTTATCGGTTTTAGTAATGCAGATTTCGGGGCTTTTTTCACACCATGTATAGAGATTGCCTGGAGACTGAAAAGTGAAGCATGGGGCAAAGGGTTTGCTACTGAGGGTGCAAAGC
>DACO01000023.1 GCA_002508635.1 Methanolobus sp. UBA118
CCGGCTTTACGATATGCCGGGTGCGTGGCAACAAAGTTGATGTATGCTCTGTCCTTTCCCTGCCACCTTCTGGTGCAGCCCACCATTGCAAGAAATCCCTGAAGCTTATCGGAAGTATGCGGCTTTTTACTTTGCACGACGAGATAGTTTGCATCAGGGGTTGCAAGAGTGTTCCTAACTCTTTCATGAATCCCTCCTCCCCTCTGGGAGAGGGGAGGGCAGAACTCACTGTCAACATATTCTATAAATTGCAGGACCGCACTGAAGTCTTCCTTTGTAGCTTCTCTTATGATGATTTTCTTTCCAACATCAGAATGTGTTAAGATACCTGTTGACTTCCCATTCATGTACCTGTATCCTGTATGCATCCCACTCTGCCCTTGCAAGCCTGAGGATGTTGTCATGTACATGCGCACCGAGTTTTTCCCTGAGTAGCTCATCCTCTTCGAAGTACCTGGAACTTTCATAAATAGTAGCCGGAAGTGTGTCTATTGCCATCTCTTTGAGCTGCTGCCAGGTCATGTCAAATACATTCTGATCCATTATCTCAGGTGGCTCTTTCTTGTTCTTTATGCCTTCAAGTCCTGCTGCAAGTATGGCAGCAAATGTCAGATACGGATTACAGGAAGGATCGGGATTTCTGAGTTCTACTCTGGTACTGTTCCCTCGAGCAGAAGGTATACGGATCAGAGAACTCCGGTTAGCTCCGGACCACGTAACATATACAGGTGCTTCAAAACCCGGTACAAGTCTTTTGTATGAATTCACAAGAGGGTTTGAAATGCAGCAGATAGCTTTTATATGATCCAGGACCCCGGCAATAAAGTATCTTGTTGTATCGCTGATCTGCATGTCATCGTTCTTATCATAAAATGCATTCTCACCATCCTTCATAAGAGAAAGGTTTATGTGCATCCCTGAACCGTTCTCTGTGGAAAGGGGTTTTGGCATGAAGGTTGCGTGCAGACCATGAGTCTTTGCTATAGTTCTGGTAACATACCTGAAAGTTACCACATTATCGGCTGTAGCAAGGGCATCTCCATATTTGAAATCTATTTCATGCTGGCCAAATGCGACCTCATGGTGAGATGCTTCTATATCGAAATCCAGGTCTGTTAGCGTAAGGACAATGTCTCTTCTGATGTCTTCTGCCAGGTCGGCAGGTGCGAATTCAAAGTACCGCCCGTAGTCGTGCGGAATGGTCGTGGCTTTTCCATTCTCCTTGGCAAACAGGAAAAATTCAAGTTCAGGTCCTACATTGAACTGGAATCCCATGTCTTCTGCCTCTTTGATCATCTTTTTAAGCACATAACGCGGATCGGCTTCAAACTCATTTCCATCCGGAAGATAAACATCGCATATCATCCTTGCAACGACGTTTCTGTCACTTCCCCAGGGGAGGATAGCAAAGGTTCTTGTGTCAGGCCTGAGCACCATATCGGACTCATCGATTCTGACCATACCTTCTATAGACGAGCCGTCAAAGGAGATTCCTGTGGTCAGTGCTTTCTCTATCTGAGTTACCGGGATCTCTACATCTTTTACTATACCCTCAATATCGGTAAATTGCAACCGTATGAACTTTACGTTGTGCGTTTCGATGGCTTTGATTACATCGTCTTTATTGTTGATCTTCATTCAATCGCCTGTTATACTTCCTCTAATTGCTAGGCAGTCCATGCAAAACTGCGCTTGGATATTATTTGAAGGTAGAATTATACCTTCTGTCGGAAGGTCAGGTTGGACCTTCCGGTTAAAATAGATTAGGTTTCTATATTATAAGCTAAACCATTCTTTTTTGTTCAAAAGTGAGTGGTCAAACAAATTTAATACTTACATCTTTCATGTTATTCCTTGCGGAAACATTGATGATAAGCGGCGTGAGTGACTCAAGCATTGCAGAAGTTTCAAGAGGCCCCGTGTCAAGAGGTCTCATGTCCGATATATCATCCACAAGTTCAAAAACAAGCTTTTTAGAGTATTCAGAGTTTCCGCAAACCCCTATGTCATAATTGAGCTCTAGCTCAAGGTTTGCAAGTTTTTTCGCAGGGATGGTATGGAACGCAGATACAAGCTCTGTTCCGGCAGGCAACATCTTTTCGATTTCCTGTGCCGCACTCCCTGCATCAGGCATAGTGAAACAGAAATAATTGGTGTTGAACTGGTCACTTGATATTGGTACGGTACGAGGTTTTGCATTTGGGCTTATATAACACAGGTTCTTTTCCATGGGTACGACAACACTGATAAAGATCTGTTTATCAATCACAGGAGTTATGAGATCTATCAGGGACTGAAGCTGGTTATATCGGATAGCAATTACAACTACTTCAGCATTCTCTGTTGCTGTCTTATTGTCAGTACCCGTGATATGTGCATCATATCCCCGGTTTTCAAGTAGCTCTTTGTACTCTCCGGCAAATGCTTCAGCTTTTTCAGCATTTCTGGAACCAATGATTATGTCATGTTTCTGGCCCCAGCGAAGTGCAAACCCTCTGCCTATATTGCCTGTTCCTCCAAGTATCGCTATTCTCATGCCTGTTCTCCATTACGGTCTTGCATTATACTGTAAGTCTAATCAATGTGCTTGTTGCTTTTATACTTGACCTGTGAGTATTGTGTTAATCCGTGTCATGATATTTATACTATTGCTCTTTATGCATTAATTTAGGCTTCCTCGGGCATAATCTGTACGACTCAGATTAAGGATTTTTATCTCTGGAAACTGCAGGCGTAGCTGTTGCTTTTCCCCTGCAGATGCTCATGATGGCAATATCCATCGGCATAGTGTGGGAGGTTCCTCGGTAATTTCACGTATGCTTGGTTCAAAGGATATCAATCACGCTGAGAAGACACCTGGAAATGTATTTACATATACATAGATACTCAGTATTATCTTCCAGGTCCTTTTCTTCTTCAGGGTAGATGCAGTACTGAATGTGTTCGGTGCCACTCCGGATAACCTGCCATATGCAAAGGAATACTCGATTTTGATCCTGCTTCC
>DACO01000019.1:0-991 GCA_002508635.1 Methanolobus sp. UBA118
AATACTGAATACTATACAGTTTGATTTTCCGCTTGATGTCCGTCCTTTTAAAAAGCTGGGAGAAAAACTGGGTATAAGCGAAGACGAAGTGATCAGGCGTCTTGAAAGACTGCACGATGAGGGAGCCGTCAGGAAGATCGGCCCGGTTATCAACCGTAAACGTATCGGAGGCACAAGCACACTTGTGGCTGTAGATGTACCCGATGAAAGGATCGATGAGGTTGCAGCTTACATTAATGAATATACCGAGGTTTCGCATAACTACCTTCGTCCGGATAAGTATAATGTCTGGTTCACCCTTTCGGCTTCTGATAAGGGGAGGGTTGATGAGATCCTTTCAGAGCTCAAAGAGAAGACAGGTCTGGAATTTATCAACCTGCCTACAAAAAGGCTGTTTAAAATAGGTGTTAAGTTCGATATCAGGTGATGAAAGTGGATGAGATCGAAGAAGCTATAATCAGATTTACTCAGAATGGTATTCCACTTACCTCCTCTCCATTTAAGGACCTGGCCGAAAGCCTGGGTTTGAGCGAGGAAGAGATCGTTACAAGAATAAAAGGAATGCAGAAGAAGGGCATAATCCGTCGCTTCGGTGCTTCAATCGGTCACAGGGATATCGGTATCGTTGCAAATGCCATGTGTATCTGGAATGTTCCCGATGAACAGGTGGAGGAGATCGGCAATATCATGGCATCCTTTTCTGAGGTTACACATTGTTACGAAAGGCCCCGGCGTCCCGGATGGGAATATAATCTTTTCACCATGGTTCATTCCTATACAAGGGCGGACTGTGAAATAGTTGCAGACAGGATATCGCAGGTGACCGGGATCAAGGACTACAGGCTTCTGTTCAGTGAACGGGAGTTTAAAAAGACCGGTGTTCGTCTGTAGTTTATTCTTAGCTTTAGTTAACCTTAGTCGCAATATTTAACTAATTTACAGTGAAAGGCAGAGGAACCAGAAGAGGAGTACTTTGCATGGCACCAGATAA
>DACO01000019.1:1286-3273 GCA_002508635.1 Methanolobus sp. UBA118
TCTGTGGGTGAGAGAAAGACCCTTCTGTTTTCAAGATATGCTGATGTTACGGTAATAAGCAGGCATTTTTCCCCGGCTATCCTGGATGTTTCCGGAAAGGATAATGTTCACCTTGTAACAGCAGATGCGGGAAAACTGTCGGATTCCGAAATTCATGATTTTATTGATGGTGCTTTCCTTGTGATACCTGCTACTAATCAGAGAGCTATCAATGAGAAGATAAGTTCTCTGGCAAAGGAAAAGAACATTCTTACAAATCAGGTGGATGCAATCGGGGATATAACTGTTCCTTCTGTGATCAAAAGGGGCGATCTTACCATAAGCATATCAACATCCGGTTCAAGTCCGGCATTCTCAAGGTTTGTAAGACAGAAGGTCGAAAGTGTTATCACTCCGGAGTTCGAGGGTATGATAAAGATCCAGGAGAGCCTGCGTGCATACCTGAAAGAGAATGTGCCCGACCAGAGAGACAGGAAAGAACTGTTATGGAAGGTACTTGAAAGTGAAGACGTATGGTCCGCACTTGGTGAATCCTATGACAAAGGGTTTAATACAGCACAGGGTATAGTAACTGAGAAAATAAACGAGAAAGTCCGATAGCATGTCTGTTCATAATACATTCCCAGCACATTTTGAAAAAGAGTTCCCGGGGTGTTTCGTTGACTGAGATCTCCAGTATGGTCATCACTCACTCCAAGGCAACAGTAGAAGAGATGGAAGAGGTATGGGACGGTGATCTCGAATATATCCTCCGGGAGCTTTATGCGAACGAGCTCGTATGTGAATGTGCTGTGCTTAAAACCTGCAACCGAATAGAGATATATGTTGTTTCTCCTAAGGGAAGCAGTGTACTGTTCCAGTTCGTTAAGAAAATGGGCATGTCGTCCAATATTTTTGACTTTTTTGATCATGAAGAATCCATAATGCATCTGCTCAGGCTTTCCTGTGGTCTTGAATCCATGATTATAGGAGAGGACCAGATACTTGGTCAGATAAAGGATCTCTACCAGATAGCCAAGAATCTCGGGACCACGGGAAAGATGCTGGATACCGCATTCAGTAAGGCAATCCAGGTGGGAAAAAGGGTAAGGACCGAGACCGGGATCAACCGGGGTGCACTGTCCATTGCATCTGCTTCTGTGGATCTTGCAGAGGATACCGTTGGTGACCTGAAGAACAAGATGGTCCTTGTGATCGGCACAGGAGAGATGGGAACCCTTGTGACCAGAGCCCTGTCACACAGGGACATCGAACTGATGTATATCGCCAACAGGACGTATGCTACTGCAAAGGAACTTGCCGATGAGATGGGAGGTCATGCGGTCCACTTCGACCAGATAAATGAGAACCTCAAAAAGGCGGATGTGATCATAAGTGCCACCGGAGCACCACACTTCGTCCTGAGGCACGAACAGGTACTTGAAGCGATGGATTCAAGGGAGAAAGAACTGCTTCTGATAGATATTGCAAACCCCAGGGATATCGACCCTTCGATTGCAGACATTCCCCATGTGACACTATATAATATAGACAATCTGCGTGTCATCAACGAGAAGAACCTTGAACACAGACTCGATGAGGCTAAAAAGGCACAGGTTATCATAGATGAGGAATACGATCTGCTTATAAAGCAATACAAACGCCAGAGGTCGGATCATCTGATCTCGGAACTATATGCCCAGTTATATCAGGTACGCAGTCAGGAAAAAGAACGTGCTCTGAACAAACTGAGTGCATATCATACAATAGGTAAGGTAGAGAATCGTATAATCGATGACCTGACGCACTCAATTGTCAACAAGATAATTGCCGAACCTACCAAGGTGATCAGGAATGCTGCGCAGGTTGGTGATGATGAGATGCTGGATATGGTTTCCCGTTTATTCAATATTCAAAAGAAGACAGAGAAAATCAAGATCAAAGGTGAGCCGATACCATGTTCCCGGAACTTAGAATGAGAAGGTTGAGAAGCGGAAAAATAAGAGAT
>DACO01000086.1 GCA_002508635.1 Methanolobus sp. UBA118
AAAGAATACCCAAAAGGTACCGCCTCAAGGAACTTGATGAGCGTATCCGAAAGGAGCGTACAAAGGCCGAGGCACGCCTGATATCCGAAGCCAGGCGTCTGGGAATTCCTACACCAATAATATATGATATTCAGAACTCGACAATTGTGATGCAGTACGTTCCGGGAACCCCACTCAAACATGTGATCGACGAAAGCCTTAGCCAGGAACTTGGGGAGCTCGTGGGCAGACTGCATACAGGAGGAATCATTCACGGAGACCTCACGACTTCAAATCTCCTGCATTACAAGGACAGGATATATATGATAGATTTCGGACTGGCTTTCATGGATCCCGGGATAGAGGCAAAGGGTGTGGATGTGCATGTTCTCTTCCAGACTTTTGAAAGCACACACCACGATCACGAAGAACTTACAGATGCCTTCTGCAAAGGATACAGACAGACATGCGAAAATGCAGAGGAAGTTCTGGAAAGAGTAAAGGAAATAGAAAAGAGAGGAAGATATGCGTAAGATAGTTTTTGTGACGGGAAATAAAGGTAAGTTCGGCGAGATAAAGGAGATACTTAAGGTAAAAGACATCGAAGTTATCCAGAACATGGACGGATATCCGGAACTGCAGGAAAATGATCTTGAACCAATAGCAGCCTATGGGGCAAAATGGGCGTCTGAAAAGCTTGGAATACCGGTTATGGTAGATGATTCAGGCCTGTTCATCAAGGCACTTAACGGCTTTCCTGGCCCGTATTCTGCTTTTGCAGAGGAGAAACTTGGTAACAAAAAAGTCCTCAGGCTTATGGAAGATGAGGATGACCGGACTGCAATTTTTAAATCCGTCATTGGATACTGCGAACCCGGCGGCGAGCCCGAAGTATTCACAGGAACCGTAGAGGGGAAGATATCCTTTGAAGAACGCGGCACTGGTGGTTTCGGATACGATCCTATTTTCGATTATAACGGGAAGACATTCGGTGAACTTGGAAATGAAGAAAAGAATAAGGTATCTCATCGCAGAAGAGCACTGAATAAATTCATGGAGTGGCTGGATTAAGGTATGATGCACAGGGGAGTTGGGGTTGAAAGACAGAAATTTCTGGAAGGATACGGAGGGGATCGATACAGTCCCCCAGAAAATGATCTTCTACCTCGTGATCACCGGAGTAATTCTTATCCTGGTGGCAGTTTCGTGGAATAACGTTTCTGCATACCTTACCGGTTCACAGCTTGAAAAAAATGTAAACAGCCTTTCGGTTGAGCTGCTCTCAATACAGAACGGCTACCCGAGAGACCTGAATGAAGTGGACAGTACTGAAGGTTCCATGTGTGTGGCACAATTATCGCTCCCCGGGAGAGTACAGTACCTGTCGCTGGGAGTGGATCCCGACCCTGACCTTGACGGAAATCTCAGTAACTCCGCTTGGAATACTGAGAACAATACTATTATCGTCCAGCACTATAATGGAGTGAAAAATAGATTTCTGATCGCCGGGGAGCAAATTAATTTCCGAAAAGGTAGCCTTGATAAGAACGGAAAATGGAATCTGGATACCAGTAATCTTTCCGAAAACAAAGGAATTGTAATCCAGGATCCTGTTGCAGGTGAATTCATATTCGAACTTGTACTATACGATGATAAGTACACACTGTCTCATTTTTGAGTTGCGATCTGAATTAGCGATCAGTATCTCAGCAGGATATACTTTTCATTGAAGTAAGCACCCGGAGTTGTAAAGTCGAACACCACAAGAGCTCCTGCTTCCGGCCTGACCTGGAATGAGACTTCGGTTCTTGGTTTGAGACCTTCGTAGTCCTCATCATCTTCTCCGAATACCTGACGGATATCCACTATGATTTCCATGATGTCCCCGGTCCTCAGCACAGGCTGAGTGGCTTTGAATGCTGCCTGATCACGGGAGCGTATCGGACTGACTGAGAAGTATTCTTCTGTGGGAGTGTGTATCTCTGTGCTTGTATCCGCAGTATCGTACCTTATATTGGCAACATGTTCACCATCTGAGAGATATATTATCAGTTGTGACAGATCGACATCCTCACTCCCCGGACCAAGAGACACTGAAATATGCAGCTTTGTAATCTCACCGTAATCCACCGTATCATCAACTACTATAGTACCTGATGTACTACCTGAAGTTGTATCTACCGTGAAATTATGATTTCCTTCCTGTGAAAAACGATATTCGTAGAAAGAGCCATCCTCCACGGGAACAGCAGATTGACCATCAACTGAAACATTGAAAGCTCCAGAATCAGATATCCATTCAACCATATGGCCTTTAGAAATTGATAAGTTAGTGGGAGATACAGTTCCGTTTGAGACCGTCACCGTGGAATAAGCCGCACGTTCACCTTCCACACGGTCAACACGCATGTTGGAAGCTACCTCCCTGGTAGTCTCCTGACCGGTCTGGGATGCCTTTTGCTGAAGTACACCGGATGTTTTAATAAGGAGGGCTGATGCTACTGCAGCTACCAGTACCATTGATATGAAAATGATTAGGGTACCTATACCTACCTGTGCACGGCTGTCGCTGTGCATTGTCTGCTTCTGATTTGCTTTCGTGCGACTTCCCTCATCAACGTTTTAGCAATCGTGTAACAAGAGTATATAGTTTATAGTATATTAATGCTGTTATTTAACAGAAGTTGATATTGACAGGACAATATACTGAGATACCATATAATCTCAAACGTTACACAACATAATATAACAAATCTAATATTTAAATTCTACTATTAATATGTTATTTCAAATATAATATGCAAAATATCAGGCAAAAAAGATTTTGTCCAGTAGAATAGCTCTTGCCGGTGCTGCCTCGCATCCATGCAGTTTCAAAGGAAGACAGATAAAGCTATACAGGCCGGGCTCAGTTTCGGAAAGATTCAGGTTTTCCACAATATTTATCCCATTCTCCAGAAAAAGCCTGTGGTTTTCGAGGGATGGAGCCATATCCACAGAAAGAGTGTCAACCCCGACTGTCCTGAAACCATGATCAACTATCCAGGAGCCTGCGCATGATAGCAGGAATTTTTGATTCTCCAGGGAACTTCTATCCTCAAAATCACAGGAAGAAACAGTTTTTATGAGCAAAATACAGGAATTTCCAGCATTTATGTCAAGCTTTTCAAGGGCAAGGTCCAGATCCTCTGCGGATATGCCCGCACTCACAAGGGACAGATCAAGAAGAAGAGCCACACCCAACAGTGATTCAATTGGAATCTTTTCAACATTAGATCCGCCTTCAAATATATGAGCAGGAGCATCCACATGGGTCCCGGTATGAGTACCGAATGTAATTCTGGAGACAACATATCCGTCGGAATCAACCGAGGCAACGGATTCAATCACAGTTTCCGGGTCACCCGGATATACGGGAGTCTCAGGAGATATGCCTTCAGTGATGTCGATGATTTTGCTGTGCATTTGAAACACACATAACAGGGTTAGCTTTTCAGAAAACGCAGAGAATTATCAAGTACCATATTGGCCTGTCTTTCACCAAGGCCCGCACCCATGGCAATAAGCTTAGCATAATCACGGGTGATGAGATTATCTGGACTGTGTGCATCAGTATCTACAACAAGTGTGGCACCTGCCTCCATTCCGATCTTTGCTACATGGCCGTTTGTCCTGTTATGTCCGTTACGTGCTGTGATCTCAAGGCACACATCATTCTCACGGGCAGTCTCAGCTTCTTCAAGAGTTATAAATCCGGGGTGAGCAAGAATGTCAATATCACTAAGTTCGACAGATGCGGCATTAGTACCCGGCATGACGGGCTCGCTGATAGTCTCACCATGAACCACAATGATCTCAGCCCCCAGCTCTTTTGCTTTTTTTGCCAGTGGAGCGATCTTTCTTGGTGGCACATGTGTTATTTCGACACCCACTACAACCTGTATATCAAGCTCATCTTCCAGATATTTGACCTTGCTGACATTTTTCAGGACATGCTCAACATTGGAGAAATCAACATGATCGGTAATCCCGATCGCCCTGTAACCCTTTACCACAGCCCTTCTTACCAGCTCACTGGGAATTAGTTCCCCATCGCTAAAAATAGAATGAGTATGCATATCTATCATGAAAACACCTTTATCCGAAATTTATACATGGCTATGCATTTAACTCTAATAAAACCATCCATGAGCTTTAAAGCCCAGTAGTCTTTATTTACCGGGAAGATTCATATTCCATAATTATAATCTAGCTACTATCATATTTCTACCAGGAAGGATGAAAAATTGACAGGAATTAGAAGATTGGTGCTGGATGTACTGAAACCACACCATCCATCGATCGTAGAGTTCTCCCAGACACTCAGTGTAATTGACGGTGTCTATGGTGTAAACCTCAGTCTATATGAAGTGGATCAGCAAACAGAAACTGTGAAGATAACGATCGAAGGAGAAGATTTGAACTATGAGGCCATAAAAGGCTCCATCGAGAACCTCGGTGCCGTGATCCACAGTGTGGATGAAATCGCTGCAGGTAAGAGACTGGTTGAGGAAGTGGAAACACTCCAGGAAAGATAATATCTTAAAAATATATATTCAAACTTCAGATGTTTTTGTAAGCCTTTACAAGGTTGTCCATGATTCCTTCATGTTCAACAGGGAATCGATCAGAGGTGAATATCTTTAATGATTCATGATAGGAATCTACTGCCTTTTCTGAATTTGCTTTCTTGTTTTCAATCTTAGAAAGCTCAAAATATGAATTTCCCAGATTGTTTTGAACAGTAGCATATTCCAATGGGTGAGTATCCATAGACAGGATTGTAAGAGCTTCCTTATATGCAGTAATTGCCCTATTGATATTATTTTCACGGTCATGAATATTAGATAATTCCAGATAGGTGTTCCCGAGATTGTTCTGTACACCTGCATACTCAACAGGATATACATCTTTTCTGAAAACCCTTAATGATTCATTATAGTGATTTATTGCTGTCAGGAAGTATCCGGAATTATTGTGATGAACACCCATTTTCCTGTAGGCATTTCCAAGTTTGTTGTTAAGAGAAGCAAAATAGAAGGAATCACGTGACATTGAGAAATAATTGAGTGATTGCTCATAGGCAGCTATGGAAATCTGAATGTCATTTTCCCTGTTGTTCATTCCATGCAATTTTAAATATGCATCACCCATACCATACCGGACAAGGGCAAACTCCCGGGGATAAGATTCCTGCGTAAGATAGTTTTTCGCCATTGTGTATGCAGAGATACTTTTTTGTAAATTTATAGAATTATGAGTCAGATAAGCTATTTCTTCGTAGGTTTTACCCATATAATAATAATTAAGACCATATTCCCTTTGAAACTGATCAGGAGAAATTACTTCAAAGACCGATTCATAAATATTTACAGCCTGTCCATAATTCCCGTTTGCACGGTGATTGTCAGCTTTTTCCCATATGCCCTCTACTTTACTGATCGTTTGCTCTTTTGTATAGTAGTCAAAAAACATGGAGCCAGCTACTATGATAATTGCGAGCAATGCAACCATAATAATGTATTTGGGAACTTTTGCTGGAAAATATGACATTGAATCAGGTACCCACCGTAAGTATGAAAGTAGTATTGACGCAGTAATAAAAATAACTTACCATGTCAGGCAAATCAATAACTTCCACCCCGAAACAAAAAAGATTTTTCAGGAATCCATTTTACTGATAACATCCGCAAAGGCAAAGTTGGGTTTTACGTCCTTTATCTTAATCCTAACATGATCGCCAATTTCAACATCCTTGACAAAGACCACAAAGCCTTCTATAAGAACCGCTCCGTCTCCGCTTGAGCCAAGTTCATCTATCTCAACATCGAACTCATCCCCTCTGCGAACCGGGGCGGTAAGAAACTTCTTACCAACAACATAGGTCTCGGCACTCTGTGAACGTGAAGCCTGCGGGGAGTAGGAACGTGTGAATGTGAAATTATTTCTCACCTCATCAAGGAAATCCTTGAACATATCGCCCTGGAAGACCTTTACAACGAAGTTGCCTCCGGGTTTCAATATCTTTTTGGCGCATTCGAGAGCTGAGGTAGTAAGGTCGATGGATCGTGCATGATCAAGGCTCCAGTTTCCCGAAAGGTTCGGTGCGGCATCACAGATGACAACATCGGCACCCGCCTCACCCACCATATCAAATATCTGTGCTATGGTCTTATCCGAGGTGATATCGCCTTTTATCGTTTCAACACCTTCGATGGAACTGATCTTCTTAAGATCGACACCAACTATCCTTCCCCCTGAAAGCTTTTTTGCAACCTCGAGCCATCCGCCGGGTGCGGCTCCAAGATCCACTACCGTGTCCCCTCGTTTGATCACATTATGCTTTTCATTGATCTGGAAAAGCTTGTAAGCGGCCCTGGATCGAAAACCCTCGTCCTTGGCTCTCCAATAATAAGTATCCCGTCTGTCTCTTGCCATAAGAATCTGCTACCTGATTAAATCCAACTATCAAATAACTTATGCCGATTTCAGGGCTTCTATTCTCCCACTGAGTATACTTATCTCTGCCTCAAGATCGGACATATCGTCCTGAAGCCAGAAACTATAATCATAATACTGGTTCAGAATATCGCTGTACCACTCCTCGAGGCCCTCAAGGTCTTCGGGACGAGCCTTTTCCTGCTCCAGAGAATCGATTTTACTCTCAAGGTGCTTTATTCTTTTGTGGAGGGTGAGGTGAAACCTGTCTGCTGCCTTACTGAGGTCCACTTCTCTTTTAGACATCTGCAGTATATCGATCACTTCACTCAATTCAAAAGGCACTTCAGGGAAGGCATTCGGACCGGGAATATAGTATGAATACTCATCCTCTTCAAGTCCTGCAACCTCCTCCCAGGAAACAACGGCTACAAGATGCTCCTTTTCAGCTTCATCACACATATCCCTTATAAAAGCCCCTGATAGCGTAACATCATCCCTGAGAAGAGAGAGTTCTTTTGATATGGAACATAGCTCTTCGATGTTCAGGGCACCTAAAGCGTCGATAATTCCACAAAGCTCTTCTTTATTTTTTATCATAATTCAACCTGTTAAAGCCTGTATCTGCGATAGACAAGTAACTGTTTCATCAGATCGGGAATGTTATGCTTCTCAACACGTATATCCGATGAAGAGAATACCTGCTCAATATCCTGAGCCAGATCTGTGATCATTTCTTCTGCAAGCTGGCGATCACCTGCTATGACAAAATAGTCCGCTGAATTTCCATATTCATCGATCAGGTCCCTGAGAACCGGCTTCACCTTGTCGATATGGTGTGCTATATCCTCATCCCTTAGACGTTCAAATCTCCTCTGGCTGAATCCTCCTTTAGCATGCTTTGCCTTGACACTGCTTTTTACAAGTCTGGAGGTATCGATCTTTTCCGAATCAGAGGAATATACAAGCAGTGATTCTCCTGCGTGTGCTACCAGAACCAGGATGCTGGCTCTGGTCCTTAGTAGTTTGAGTACAGGAGCGGTGTCAAAAGTATTTCCTGTGCTCCAGCAGGATCGTTTTAAAGGCAAAGGAGGCACAATTAATTCAGTGATCATGAAATCCAGAGAATAGAAAAGCACAAGACCTGTGGGTGAGTCCACTTTATCCACCATTGCAATGGTTTCACTGTCCAGCACTTTCAGAGCATCATCATGATAGTCTAAATGTTCCATCTTTGAGCCTGCAGCAATATACACAGTAACCAGGGAATCTGCAGGATCATTTACGGATGAGAGTGCCAGAAGGAATTCTTCTGTCCTTTGTTTACTGAACCGGTCAGTACGACTGAAATATAGTTCTCCCGAGGTGTCCTTTCTTGCCTTTTCAAGTTCATGTTCGAGAGTTTGAAGTCTTACCTCGGCTGCTTTGAGCTTTTCCTCAGCTTCCTGCTTTGCAGCAACAGCCCTTTTTTCCGATGCAGCACTTTTTTCATACCTTTTATTGGCGGTATTCAGATCCAGTTCAAGTTCGAAGAGATGCGACTGAAGCTTCCCGATCTCTTTTTCCAGCTCTTCCTTACCGGAGTATTTCCTGAAGATGTAATTGATATTATCAAGGACTCCTTCTTTTTCAGACATCTAAATGCAATAGAGATGTCCTGTATAAAAAATCTGTCTATTGTAGAATGCCGAATAACGCTGCATTGCAGCGATTAAAAAGAATAATTAAATAAAAAAATGAAGAATTTCAGGCATCCATCGCAAGACGGAAGCCTATGGTGGAATCACCGTCACGGGGATCCTGTCTTTTTCTGTATGCTGACTCCAGTGCATTTGCATTGCTGGAATAGCCACCACCTCTGGCAATCCTTAAGGATCCGGCTCCTTTATCGACTGCACTGCCATCTTCCTGTGCATCTGAATAACTGTCCACCCAGCTATCCTGTACCAGTTCCCATACATTGCCGTGAACATCGTGAAGTCCCCATGGATTCGGGAGTTTTTGGCCTACTTCATGAGTCTTTTCGTACGAGTTCTCCTGATACCATGCATAATCACTGAGGAAAGGACCTTCTTCGACATCAGTCTCCCCAAAGGAATAGAGTGTATCAGTACCTGCCCTTGCAGCATATTCCCATTCGGCTTCTGTTGGAAGTCTGTATTTTGTAGTATCTTCCATCTCATTGAGTTTGTCGATGAATTCCTGTACCTCGTTCCATGATACACTTTCAACGGGCAGATAATCGCCCTTGAACTCGGAAGGATTATTTTCCATCACTTCTTCCCACTGTGCCTGTGTCACTTCATAGGTTCCGATATAGAATGCATCATTGAACCTCACTTCATGAATGGGTTGAGAGTATGCATACTTTGATGTACCCATGTCAAAACTTCCGGCTTCTATTTTCTGAAATTCCATTCCGATAGAGTTGGTAAACTCATCACCGGAATCGCCGCTTGCTGCCGAGCTGCTTACTGTGCTACCGCTGCCACTATCATCGGAAGCGCATCCTGCAACTGATATAGCCACAAGGAGCACTGCCAGGATCGTTATTAGTTTTTTTCTGCCAATCCGCATAACTACCACTTGATTTGTTTTTTCAGACATTATGTTATTAATAGATGTCTATTTTGTTGCATGGCGACAGTAGTTGCTTATGCATTATTTTCATATAACTGTGAGGCCGTGCACATTATAATTAAAAATAAATATATAAATAAGAAGATCATTCAGACTGCTTTGTGGTTAGAAGATGAAAAAAATAAGAGTATTACTTATAAGCATATTACTGATAGCAAGCACAGGACTGGGTTGCGTCGGCTCGTCTGAAGAAGCATCTCCTGAATCAGGTGATATTACAATAGGTGCATTATTGCCACTTACCGGCAATCTCGAGTCAATAGGGCAGGCAAGCCAGACTGCGCTTGAAGTATCACAAGAGGATATAAACGGTTATTTTTCAGGCCTTGGTTCCGAGAAGAATGTGGAAATTGTCGTAAAGGATACTGAGAGCGATCCGGAAACCGCACTGAAGAAGCTCAGGGAACTTGACGAGATGGGAATAAAGATCGTTATCGGACCTCAGGCAAGTGAGGAAGCTGAAGCTGTTCTTGAATACGCAACTGAGAATGGTATCGTACTTATCAGCACTGCATCAACGGCTCCCTCTTTAGCAATCCCCGATGATAATCTGTACAGGTTTGTTCCTGATGACACAAATCAGGGCGCAGTACTGGCCACACTCATGGAAGAAGACAATGTTACCGCGGTCGTACCTGTATACAGGGATGACGTATGGGGAAGCGAACTTACTGATGAAGTAAAAACAAGCTTTGAAAACCGTGGAGGAACAGTCCTTGAAGGTGTAGCCTACGATGCAGATAATGAGAATCTATCCACAGAGATAGAAAAGCTAAATGATGAGGTTACGTCAGCCACTACAGAATACGGAAATGAAAATGTAGCCGTGTTCCTTGCCTCATACAGTGAAGCAACTGAGATTTTCTCCCTTGCACAGGACTATTCTGCACTCTCTGATATCAAATGGTATGGCAGTGACGGCATAGCGCTGAACGAGGAGCTCATAAAAGACAATGATGCTGCCGCATTTGCTGCTGAAGCAAATATTATGGCACCGATATACGGATATGAAGAAGAGAATGAAAGGTACGTGGCCATCGAATCAAGAGTGGAGGAAAGACTCGGAAGACTTCCAGAAACATATGCACTGGCAGCATATGATGCTCTCTGGATAGCTACATTCGTAGATCTTGATTCCGTACCGGAAAACGATGAAAGTATCAGGCTGGCAATGAACACCCTGACTGACACATACTTCGGAGTTACCGGCTGGACAAAACTCGATGAGAACGGCGACAGGGAACACTGGGATTACGACATCTGGACAATAACCGAGAATGATGACGTGTATCAGTGGGAGCGCGCCGCAAGATACCAGGTAGATCCGGGAGAAGAGGGAAAATTGATATTTGTTGAGTAATGGTGGTGCTTTGCACCACAATCTTTTATGTTTTTAATATTGATGTTACTATCTGCTTTCAGTAATAAGCAAGGTATATCCAAAAATAGTGAATAGGGTCTCTTAACCTATCTAAAAAAGGAATACATACTGCTCAGTAGACTTCCACAGTCTTCTGATGAGCAGTTACAACATCGTCAAGGTTCATGACAATACTGCCTTCAGATATCGTATAGGGAATACTCTCCTTTGGATATGCAACACAGCCTCCCTGAATGCCGTCGCCTGTGGCAGCATCAAAGACCGTGGCACATGCGTCACACACAAGGATATCATCCTTAAGTGTGAATCCTATGGAACCACATGGAGGACATACGTTGGATCTGACCAGAACCTCGTCACCGA
Organism: Methanolobus sp. UBA118; assembly: GCA_002508635.1. Lineage (GTDB taxonomy): Archaea > Halobacteriota > Methanosarcinia > Methanosarcinales > Methanosarcinaceae > Methanolobus. Next base: position 10,841 of record DACO01000086.1, read on the forward strand.
GCTTGTAGGCCATGACCGCAACTTCCCCATTGCCGGTATTCACTTTGAAGTGAACATTTGTATATTGCTCCACGGAACTTGCGGGTATGGATACGCTATCACCGTTGGCCTGAGACTCAATCCATTTACCTGATACAGAAGCTGAAGATGTCGATGAGTCCGGACTTTCGGAATCCAGACACCCTAGTGCTGAAATGGATATTGCTATCGCTAACAAAGACACAAATATCAATTTTCTATTCATACAATTACTCCCATTTTTGATTCGTTGATCCTGATCTGCTGTTCTCCCTGTTCCCTGACATCGCCATCCTGTAGCTCGATTATCCGGTCTGAATGTCCAGCAAGTTCCCTGTTATGGGTCACCATGATAACTGTCATCTCGCCGGCCAGAGACTTTAGCAGTGAAATTATCCTGGCGCCTGTGGCAGCATCAAGTGCTCCCGTGGGTTCATCTGCAAGCAGTATTTTTGGCCTCATTACCACCGCCCTTGCTATAGCTACACGTTGCTGCTCACCGCCACTCAGTTCTGAGGGTTTGTGGTCCATCCTGTAGGAAAGGCCAACCCTTTCCATGGCACTTTCCACTGCACCATCATTCTTCTCACCTGCAAATACAAGGGGAAGAGCAACGTTCTCATATGCTGTGAGAGAGGGAATTAGGTGGAACTGCTGGAAAATGAAACCTACTTCCTTTCGCCTGAGCTTCACAAGCTCTTTCTGGGAAAGGCCGGAGATGTTAGCACCATTGATACGGACACTTCCCCTTGTGGGACTGTCCAGCATGCCTATTAGGTTCATGAGAGTCGTCTTCCCGGAACCCGATGGACCCATGATGGAAACGAATTCACCGTTTCTGACTGTAAGGTCGATCCCATGCAGTACCTCCACTTCGCCGGAACCCAGGCTATAGCTCTTTGTCACATTCGTGACCTGAATGACATCGTAATTATCAGACACTTCTCAGCACCTCCGCAGGATCGATACCCAGCGCTCTCCTTGCCGGTGCAAGGGAAGCGATCATTCCTGTAAGCATACAGATCGCAACAACCGGGATCAGAACATCCCACATCGGATCAGGTGTTACGGAAACCAGCATAGGGGCTGCAGCATAGGAGGCCAGTGTCCCGACCAGGAAGCCAATACTTCCACCCACAAGCCCGATTATACCGCCTTCAAGGAAGAGCATGGAAACTATCTGCATGTCGCTTGCACCGATGGCACGCATAATGCCTATCTCCTTGATCTTCTCGTTAACCGAAGCAAGCATCGTTGAGGCAACGGTCAGTGTGCTCACAAGCAGTGTGATTATGGAGACCGCCATGGCCGATGACTTTGTATGATCAACAACCATCATCTCATTCTGAACTATCTGGCTCATCGCTCTGGCTTCCAGTCCAGGGAATGCGCCTTCTATCTGCTGGCTCATATCCTCCACCGGACATGCATTGCACAAAGCTCTTACCTCCAGACTGCTGACCTTCCCCTCCTGCGAGAGCAGATACTGAGAAGCAGCAAGTGGCATTATGATGTAAGCATCCTCATTACCTCCGGTACTCTCTATTACACCGGCAATCTTGGCTTCAAGTGACTGATCATCCTTTGAGAGCGCTATCATGGAACCTTTCCCCAGCCCCAGGGGACCGGCAATATCTGAGCCCACAAGTACTTCTACAGGACCAGTATCCTCTGAGGACAACCACTGCCCCCGGATGTTCCACCAGGGCTTGAGCTGTTTTTCCTGCTCGGGGTCTACACCCATCACAACAATAGAAGAGCCGTCAAGTTCTGCGACGCCGTAGAGCCTGGGCGCCACTATTGACAGGCTTGCATTATCCTTGATATTGTATATCTTCGGGATATCCGATTCTTCGATGTAGTTGTTTCCTGCGTAGAGTGAACCCATGGAAGTGTATCCGTCCACAAGAGGTATTGATTCTACCTCAGGACGGACTATTATATTGGCACCGAACTTATTAGATGCTTCATGGAAACCCTCGGTAGCTGCCGAAAATGTGGTTACCACGGCTACAATTGCAGCGGCGGCCACAGCCACACCGAGTACGGCAACCACAAGTTTTGTTTTCCTGCGGAATACGTCCTTCAATACAAAAGAGTGTAAGTGCATTCTTCATCCTCTGTCTTCTTTCACCATCTACTATGCCAGAGTTGACCGGGCATAACTTTACATTAGATGTAAAGTAACTGCTTTACAGTAAGTGTAAAAGTAAATCAACTTTACGCCAGGTGTAAAGTAGGAACCGAACAAGCTCATAAGATATATATTACTATACAGCAGTTGTAAAGCCATGGTCAAACTGGACAGAATAAATCTTTCCAACGACGGATTGACGAAGTTCTTTAGTCCCATAGAGGCGAGGATTATGCAGGTACTATGGGAGAATGAAGAACTGACAACTCCGGAAATCACAGAAAAGACCGACATCCCCCTCTCCAGCGTAGCCGGAACCCTTGACAGGCTCGTAAAAGCCGGTTTCGCAACGCGCAAACTGGACAAAGGTGGAAACAAAGTAAGATATCTCTATTCTGCAACCGAGTCCATGGACAATACAGCCAATACCATTACTAGAAAAGTACTCGACAGCCTTGTAGACACTTTCGGAAAAGTGGCTATAGAAAACTTCCACACATATCATGACAGGAAATGACCTGTTCTGGAATATAGAACATGTTCTCAATCAGGAATGAAGTGGAATGTTATGTCAGCTGCATAAATGATTCCAGCCTTTTGCCATTGATAGGAATATCACTGCTACTCGCCTTATTGATGTTCGTTATATACTTCAGAACAGACAGGCCAATGTCAAGGCTGTTGTCCCTGGCTGGAAGCCAGCTCTTGATAATCTCTGCCATTGCTACAGTGGTACATGCAATGCAGTGCAGCCGGATGCTGAGTATAGAGATATATCTTGGATATGTGGCATTTTCGACGGCAATCATTCTGTTCCTGCCAAGAGTATACTACAGGATACTTATCAAAAGATACGATGCAAGGCCTATTAGCGAGATTATGGACTGGCCTGAGGGATTTGTCAATTACCTCGGCACAACGGCAACCATCTACTATTATGACTCTGCGATTCCCAGGGCATTTGCTTCAGGAAAGGCAATTTTCCTATCCCTGGGACTGCTTGAACTTGTCGAGAAAACTGAGTTGGAAGCCATTATCGCACATGAGATATGGCACATCCGTCACAATAACAGTACGCCAATACTAAGGCAATTGGCAGTGATGAGCTTTAGTAAGAACAAATCAGAGGATGAGCTGGAAAAGCTTGCGGACATGTTTGCAGAAAAGATCGTCAACAAGAGTGCTCTGGAATCTGCCAGAGCGAAGATAAGCTGATTCTTAAAGATGGATATCCATAAGACATAGACCAGAGCAGAGACACCGTGGAATCGATGAATTATAAAATAGTCATCACAACCCAACCTTCTTAAATACTAAAAATCCACTTATTTAATCAAAAAAGGACAGAATATGCCTCAAAATCCAAATGAACATCCCACCCTCTGGATAAAATCCACTAAATCCGGCTCACTTCAGGGAAAGACTATCGTGCTTGCGGTCACGGGCAGCATAGCTGCCGTCAGGACAGTGGAGCTTGCCCGGGAACTTATCCGCAGAGGAGCGGATGTACATGCTCTAATGAGCGAAGGCGCAGAGTGGATAATCAACCCCATGGCCCTGCATTATGCCACAGGTAACGAGGTTATCACCGAAATAACAGGAAAGGTGGAGCATGTGGAATTCTTCGGAGATCAGGGCAGGGCGGACCTTTTGCTTATCGCACCTTCCACGGCCAACACTATAGGTAAGATCGCTGCAGGGATAGACGATACACCTGTGACGACCTTTGCCACAACTGCTATAGGAGCGGGAAAGCCTGTGATGGTTGTGCCTGCAATGCATGAGGATATGTACAAGCATCCTGCCGTTGTGGAGAATATAGAGAAGATCAAGAGTTGGGGCATCGATTTTGTCGGGCCCAGGATTGAGGAAGGCATTGCCAAGATAGCCGGCAATGATGAGATTGTTCTTGAGACCGAGCGCCGGACGGGCAACAAAAGTCTGGCCGGGAAAAAGATACTCATTACAAGCGGTTCAACTGCCGAAGCCGTTGACCCCATACGCATACTCACCAACAGGGCATCGGGAAAAACCGGAATTGAGCTGGCACTGGAGGCCTACCGCAGGGGTGCCGAGGTTACCATCGTCCACAGGAACAGACTTGGAATTGGTGGAATAAACGAGATCCATGCAGAAAGCGCAGAGCAGATGACAGATGCAGTGCTTGAAGAGCTTGAAAAAAGTGGTGATGTACTTATAAGTGCGGCTGCTATTGGTGACTATACACTTGACCCGGCCCAGACCAAGATAAAATCAGGAGATGACCTTACATTATCCTTTAAACCCACACGCAAGCTCATAAAAGAGGCAAGAGCCGCATATCCTGAAGTGAAAATTGTCGGATTCAAAGCTGAGACCGTTATTGATAAAGAGGAACTTTTCAGGCGTGCACAGGCTACACTGGAGAACTCGGGACTTGATATGATCGTTGCTAACGACGTTAGTTCCAGAGGAATGGGAACGGATGAGAACAGTGTATATATCATTCGGCCGGGCAGGAAAGAACATCCCAGTATCAGCGGTCCTAAATCAGCGATTGCAGCTGCCCTCATAGATGAAACCACTTCAATTCTTTCTTCAGGGGAAAAAAACTAATGTTACCGGACAGGATCAGTGCAAAGGCTTTTGCACCGGCTCATATTACCGGATTCTTTGAAGTGCACGATAATACTGACCCCTTAAGAAAAGGTTCTACTGGTTGTGGAATAGTACTCAACGAAGGCATTGAGACAACAGTAAGTTGCGGAGAGAGGATTGATAAAACAACCATAATGCTTGAAGGCGTGGAAGTAGAAGGAAATACGATCCGCACCGTTATTGAAAGCTTAACTGACAGACCTGTTAAAGTAGAATGTAGAGCAGAGATACCCATAGAATCAGGCCTTGGCGCATCCGGCGCAGGCGCCCTCGGGACGGCATATGCACTTAATTGTGCACTTGGACTGAACCTCACAGCCAGTAAACTGAACCAGATAGCACATATTGCAGAAGTAAACAATAGCAGCGGACTGGGAGACGTAGCTGCCCAGTCACTTGGCGGAGTGGTGATAAGAAAAACATCCGGTGCCCCAGGTATTGGAATCTGTGACAGGATTCCGTCCAGAGAACAGAATATCTGGTGTGTGGTACTGGGCGAGTTGCCAACATCATCCGTGCTCAGCAACAGGAAAACTGTGGAAAGTATCAATATTGCAGGAAGGTCTGCGATGCTTAGATTGATGAAAAAACCCACTCTGGAGAATTTCATTCTCCGCTCCAGGGATTTCACTGTTAGTACAGGCCTCTCGGACAATACGATAACAGATATAATAGAAGCTGTAGAATCCGCAGGTGGAATTGCATCCCAGGCAATGCTCGGGAACACAGTGTTCGCAATAGCAAGAGAACCGGAAACTGATGAAAAGATCACAGAAGCACTTTCTGAATACGGAGAAGTACTGAAATATAAGATTAATACCGGAAGTGTAAAGCTCATTTGAGGATACAGGTAATCATAGATGAACCTGAAAAGTATCATAGCTCATAGGATAACATCTCAAA
>DACO01000115.1:0-322 GCA_002508635.1 Methanolobus sp. UBA118
TTGTATTTGTATGGTATGGTGCGATACAACAACTGATATTCGGAATTTCTTTTGGCAACAACCCTGCATCTGACCCGGTCATGTTCTTATTGTTGATCGTTTTTGGAATCTTGTTTCCGGCTTTCATGTTATCTCTGAGAATGGTTACGGAAGTTAGATACGATGGACTATACATCCGTTTCTATCCGATTCATCGTTCTTTCAGGAAATATCCTTTTGAAAGCATCAGATCGTATGAAGTTCGGGATTATAGTCCACTGAAGGATTATGGAGGTTGGGGTATACGCTTTGGACCAAAAGGTCAGGCTTATAATGTCAGTGG
>DACO01000115.1:605-8571 GCA_002508635.1 Methanolobus sp. UBA118
CCCGATGAGCTGGCTGCGGCAATATCTCGTGGGATGGATGCTTCCTGATTGGACTCTTTGTGTCCGAAAACAATTCACTGTTTGATGTTTATTATTTGATATTCCAAACATCAAACATTCTTGAATATATATTCTCTGGTAGAGATTTTCTATATATTCGCTGTTGGCGGCCAGTTATTTATCAGATGCACATAATGAACTGTTATGCAAGAGGATCTGATTGAGTTTCAGGAAGAGGATTTCGAGTTTGCCGCGCCTCCCATGTCAAAGGACTTCTTGATCCGTGTTTTTGAAAAATATGATTTGAAATTCATAGCTTATTTCGGTGGGGACATGTTCTATGCGGAAATGACCGACAAAGAGCCTTTTGTGCCCTTCTATGGCAATACATATTATGTTGATGAGGTTGAGTTTATTATGGATTTCATGACAAAGGAAAGACTGAGTCTTATTATGTATGAAAATGGGAGTATGATGAAAAAGACGGCTCCTGCACTATCGGATGATGGTGGGTCCTAGGCTATTGCACGTGCTTTCATATGTGTATGATAATTTCATACTTACCAATTTCAGTTCATAATTCATGTGATACACAATTATTCACTGTTCATAAAATTAAGGTACTGTATGCTTCTTTTTAAGCAAAAGTAGATTTTTATAGCTTGAAATCCTACTAAATTCTGGTGTGGGAATGAATATGCTCTATAGTTTAAGGGAATGGATATGCGACTGTGACAGGTTCCTGTTTCTTGCTGAGGTCCACTATCATAATAAAGATGTTGTACCTTCAAAGCATCAGTTCGAACATGAGATTGACGGTCAGGTATTTGAAGAACTCATATCCAGAACGGTTATCCACTGCGAAAGAGATTCACATTGTATCAGTTTTGATTGCTGTCTTGCGACAGATGAATTCTCTCATCTGGTCGAGACCCTTGATAATATTAAATGTGAGAGGTGGGATAAGATGGATGTAGAAAGGATCGTCAGATCCCAGGAAATACTATGCAAATTATCCACTGCACTTGACAGGGATATCATGAAGACATATGAGTCAAAGGGTTTTCCTTCCCTTTACAATATTTGCGGTGCAGATCATGTTTGATCCGACTGTATTCTTCCTTTTCTGATCTGTGTTGAAGATGTGCCGTCGTCTTCATATTCACTCAGTTCTACCACTTTGAAAATCTGTTTTACGTCATCATCCATGCTAATGTCGATGTTCTTTCTATGAAATACCAGAAAATTCACTCCCATTGAGCTGAAATGTTCAAGCAGACTTTCCTTTGTTTCTCCTTCTCTGTAGTATTTAATGTTGAAAGTACGCTTCAGGGTATCGGCTCCTATCAGGAAACATGATCCCGGAAAAAGTATCGCTTTATCTGCAAAAAAAGGAGCATTTGTAAGGTATATATCCCCCATGAACTCCTCAGAATCGTATTCTCTGAGTGAATCAAGTCTGTCTTGCAGGGAAATAAAGTCAATGGGAGGTTTGTCGACGTTTGCAAGCGAGATCTCAAAACAGACTGGTGATCCATACTTTTCAGAAGCGGTTTTTGCAATTTCCACATGTTTCCTGTGACACGGATTAAAAGATCCAGCAAAGACTATTCTTGACTCTAAATAAGAATTATCCAGTGAATTGCTGAGATTGATAGCCCGCTTTTTTGCCTCATCGCCCTGCAAAAGCGTATTCACAAGGAGTTCTCCGATTTCTTCACTGACCTCTGCCGATCTGTTTGCGGTATTGGCAAACTCCGGTATCATTGGAAGTGGTAATATATTCCCGGCATCAACTTCACAAAGCTGCGCCAGGAAATGTATAATGAATAAAGAGCTGATCTTTTCTTCTGTCTCCCTGCATCTGTTTTCGAGAAGTTTCAGATGAGCCGTGCATGTTCGCGTAGCTGACTGTGAAGCAATGTAGATATCATGCTCTCTTCCCTCTCTCTCATTATCCTTTTTCACAAGCTTGCAGGTCACACCGATTCCGATCATCCTGTGTGCGTCGGTGTTTTTGTCACAAAGCTTTAAGGCACGTTCAAAAGAGGCCATTGCCATCTCTCGTGCGGTCTCTTCGGAACAGTAGGTTTCGGGCTCCTTCCCTATAAATTCTGCAAGAGCATTTTTACTATATGGTACAATGGCCTCAAGTAATGTCGAAGAACCACTGCCATGCATAAGTAACTCTGAGATGGCTCCGCTGCCACCGCCGGTAACAGAGAGCACAATTTTGTGCCGGGACTTGTGTATTTTCTGTATTATACTGAGAACTTCCCTGTCCGAGAAATCATGATCTTTTTTCAATTAAGCACCTGTTGGAATCGGTTTTATTGTCTGTTATTTACTGTTCCTGTAGTTGTACATTATCTTTAGGATTTAATACCTGCTGCATTTTTGAATTGAATGAAAATTTATATATATTATAAAGTCCAGCATATATTATTGAACCTATAATGATTCCTTTGTGCTTTTTATTCGCAGGGCTTATAAAGATATAAGCTTTCATGTGTAACAATTGAGAATTATTATTGACGTTTTATTCACAGGATCCAGTAAGCATAAAACAATTCGGGAATTGAGAAAATGGTACAGATACTTGTGGTTGAAGACAACCCTGTTAATATGGAACTGACAGTCGACCTTCTCGAATCATATGGCTATGGTGTTGTTCAGGCAGAAGATGGCTTTGTTGCCCTGCAGAAACTTCAGGAAGAGCCGATCGATCTTATTCTCCTGGACATACAACTCCCCCGGATAGACGGTCTTGAGCTGCTTTCCAGAATAAAGAATGAGGATTCAACCAAGGATATCCCCGTCATAGCTCTGACTGCCCACTCCATGCGCGGGGACGATGAGCGTTTTATCTCGGCAGGCTGTATTGATTATATCTCAAAGCCAATAGATATTAAGGGTTTCAAGAAAAAACTCCAGCTCTATCTCGGTGAGCCGGAAGAGTAAAAGTTATTCAGCGGGTACGTTATCCACTGTTAACTCAAAGCTATCTTCAACGCCATTAATATTTACTGTATAGACTCCTTTTTCAAGTCCATATACATCAAGGTCGATAGTTTCTTCGAAAGGTACCAGTGCCTGTGTGCAGATCGCATCTTTCGGGCGTATGGTCCTCAGACTTACATTGAATGTGTTCCCGTTTCTTTCTACCGTTGTATTCTCACTGTCTATTTCCGTGCAACCGTCCGGCAGATATCCGCTTGCTACGGCTCTTACCTGCACGGGAAATGATTCGAGGATCAATATTTCAACATCTTCCACAGCGGCGTCATTGTAGATGTATCCATTACCACTGACATTGCTATTGTTTCCCCCTGTACCATTACCTGCCGGATCCTCGGTGCATCCGAGTGAAAAGGTTGCTATGACCACTACCACTATAGTGATCAGAACCATTATGCCCATAAAGGTATTCCCACTGTTATTCATTGGCCTCCCTCAAATCTTTGTTGAAGGGAACATGTTACGTTTGTATAAATTTCTTGCTTAAACTACAAATTGAGTTGAAGTTTTAAATCCCGTCCAATTCAGGAGAGGATTTTTTTCCCTGCATCAGGACTCTTTTTCTTCCGGAGCCACGGAATCGAGTTTTTCCAGATATCTGCGGATTTCATCATCAACTCTTTCCTGTGACATTTTGCTCGCCCCGAATATTATGTGGGATGGGAGAACTTCAAGTCCTGTAAATTCCAGTGTGCAGTGTGTCAGATACCTGAGCAGTTCATGGATATCTCCGTGCGGTCCGCCTTTTGAGTACCAGGGTTCTTCAGCTCCGGTACTTGTTACAACCATTGCTTTTTTCCCTTTGAGAAGGCCGCTATCGTATGCACTTTGCGTTGCTGGATTAAAAGCAAATCCCGGAGCAAAGACCCTGTCTATCCAGCCTTTCATGATAGCAGGCATATTTGTGAAATATATCGGGAACTGGAATATCAGAAAGTCAGCCCATTTGACCTTTTCCATCTCATCCAGAATATCACGGGAAGAGCTTGCATTTTTGCTTGCGTTCATTTGCTCCAGGAAAGGATTGAAGATATCATCTCTTTTAGGTTGTGTAAAGTCATCCCTGTCAAGTACAGGTTTGAACTGCATGGAATAAAGATCGGAAAGTCTTACATCATGGCCATTCTTTTCAAGTGAAGTTATGGCTGCCTCTTTCAAGGTCGAATTAAATGACTTTGCTTCCTGATGTGCGAAGACGTATAATATATTCATAATAACCCCATACAAAATCTGAACTAGTCTTATATATTTATTTGGGTGGTTGCAATACCTGCATATGAATATCGGATCTCAGAAGTCTGCTTATAAAAAAGATATAGTGAATCCAAAAAAAAGCTCAAAGAGACTGTTCTTGTTTCAGTGCGTCCTTCATTAAAATAAGATTTTCCACGGTATCGCCGATTCGGTAATTAAGTATGTCTTCCCGATCCGGAATATTTATGCCGGAATGTGATGCCGGATTATTTTCCAGACTCATGCTTTCCAGTGTGAGGAGTATTTCGTCCAGTACATCGTCATCAAAGGGAATTTCTGATTTTCTTTCAGTAACAATGGAAGTAAGGATTTCCAGGTCTCTGAAATTCTGATCCTCTATGTTATAATATATGGAAATATTTTCGTCTGTAATTGGTGGATATATATGTCTCAGTACATCGATAAGCAGATTCTCAATGAGCGTTCTGGAAAGCAGGAATGTGCTGATGAACAGTCCTGTCCTGAAACTTGAGTTTATCTCTGTTTTGAGGCTGTTGTAATGCTCATCTTCCAGGTCGATATCGATTATCTGATTGGTATTTTCTGTGGTAGATAATGCCCTGTTCGAGTAGATAGGATTGATCTTCACAAAACTCTCAAGATCGAAAGAGAACTCATTAAGGCGTGATGATGCGGTTCTGAGCATCTCCATTTGTTCCTTCAGTCTTTTTGAAGTCACTTCGTCCACGTAGTTCCTTGTCTGGTTCTCAAGGTAAACACCGTGTATGTAGTCCTGTATGGTGTAGGTATACTCATTTATCCCCGAACGTTTATTTGTACTGAAAAGGCCCTGGAACCTCTTGCACCTGTCAGGACTGAGATTGCAGATGATTTCTTTTGAGCGTTTATACCATTTCGTATATCCTGAGATGAAACGGCTTCTGTTTCGTGCATACTCCTTTGAGTTCCAGGCGTAGTTCTGCTCAAGTATGTTCAGAAGCTTGTAGCCATTATCCAGCAGTTCATTTACTTCCTGCTTCGAGATCTTTGCTGTAGTTCTTTCCATGCGACTCCGATAATATATTAAATCAATATTATATATTTATGTTTGCATTAAATAAAATAATTCCGTAATTAATCCCATAATCGTTTTATCCTATAATGATCAAATTTTAGATATATTTTGAAGAGTGGTGTTTATGAATATCTTATGGCTGGATCAATCGGATGTAAAAAGTGTGCTTGACATGTCTTCGACACTGTCGGCAGTTGAATCGGGTTTCAGGGAACACGGGCTGAAGAAGGTTCAGATGCCCCCGAAATCCTATCTTTATTTCACCGAGCACAATGGAGACCTGCGGACAATGCCATCTTTCATGGAAGAGCAGGATATCTCTGGTGTAAAAATAGTCAATGTCCATCCCGATAACAGGGAAAAGGGACTCCCCACTGTCATGGCGGTTGTGGTGCTCAATTCCACCGAGACCGGGGCACCTCTGGCTGTAATGGATGGCAGCTACCTTACAGATATGAGGACCGGTGCAGCAGGCGGAGTTGCGACTAAGTACCTGGCCCGCAAGGATTCCAGGGTAGTCGGAATGGTTGGTGTTGGTGACCAGGCACGTACCCAGTTACTTGCTATCTCCGAAGTCATGGATATCGATGAAGTAAAGATCACCAGCAGGAAACCAAGTAGTTGTGATTCCTTTGAAAAAGAAATGAAACAGGCCGTAAATTGTGATTTTTCCCGGAAGAGCAGCATTGAGGATGTATGCGATTGTGATGTTCTTGTCACCACCACTCCGGTAAGAAGTCCGGTAATAAGATCAGAATGGGTGCGGGATGGCACTCATATCAATGCCATCGGTGCCGATGCAATGGGTAAACAGGAGCTGGAATCCTCTTTACTGAAAAGGTCAAAAGTTATCGTGGATGATATCATCCAGGCATCCCATTCCGGCGAAGTAAACGTGCCAATCTCATCAGGTGTTTTCTCAGAAGCAGAGATCTATGCCGAACTTGGAGAGATCGTTGCCGGCACTAAACCTGGCAGGGAATCCGATGAAGAGATCACTATATTTGATTCAACCGGCCTTGCAGTTCAGGACCTTGTGACCGCTAACATGGTCTATGAGAAGGCTCTGGAAAAGGGAATAGGCAGGAAGCTGGAGCTGTTCTGATTCAAAGTGTAATCATTGCTCATGCTGTTGTAAAATCAATCTTATAGTATTCACCTTTATACTTCACTGTGTAAGTGCCATTAAGGAACTCGATCGTGCGTTCCCACTCCCAGGGATTTGCATCTACGGGACTCTGAGTTTCGATAGCTTCCTTCAGTGTAGGATAGTTTTTAAGTTCCTCATCAGTGACAACTATGAAATTGTCAGGTTTTTCAGACAACAGGTCTGCATCTATGGATTTGGAATACATATGTGAGAATGCTCCATAAGCAAAGAACAAAACAGATATTATGACAAGAGCTGCAAAGGAGATTGCAAACGCTTTTGCAACAAACATTCCTGATCTTTCCCCTGTTGCCAGTATTCCTGTTCCTGTCAGGACAAAGAATACCAGGAACATCAGATAGATGGGCTGCGGCGGGTCTATTCCTCGTAGTATGTATCCGCTGAGATAGAAAGTGAATATGCCTATCAGGAAAAATATCAGGTAAGTCCTTCTTGAATTCGGTTCATGCGCTGCTTTTTTAACAAGTAAGAATACAAAAATAATTGATGCACCAAAAGCTATCAGTGAAGTGATCATCGTTGCTATTCTGTCATCATGACTTTCATCTACAGGAATTCTGTCATCGTCCATATCTAAGGCATAGTCCGAACCATTGGAAAGTGTTACAGGGTTTGAAGTATATTCTGTATGTTTTTCAGCGTCATCCTCCAAGTTTGCGTGGTTTTGTGCACTCTGGATTTTTGATATTTCATTGACTATTTCGTCCAGATCTGACAAAGAATGTTTTCCCGGCTCTCCGACTGTTACCTGGAAAGTATTGTTTTCCAGGTCGGCATCTGTCAGCATCAAGATGGCACTTTCGCTTACGGTGAATCTTGGCTCGTCTTCCGTATCCACGTTTGTGCCGATTTTTGTTTGTATCTTGATTTCTGTGGATGATATGGGATTCATCAGCCATTCTTTGATTTCTATAGTAACAATAGAGTAATCATAGAATCTTTGGATCTCAGTGACTTTTCCTACTGCTATTCTGTCCGAATGTTCCACCTGGTAGGATATTTCTGCAGATTCGGCTGTAAGTTCAGCACTCGCCGTCGGCACTATCAATAGTATAATCAAAAAAATAATTGCAACATATGCATATTTTTGTAGAAGGCTCTGAAATTCATATATCTTACACTTCTGCATTTTCAGACCTCTTATTCTCTATACTGAACGCTTTCAGACACTTTCCGTTGATTCCTGCCTTCTTTCCGTCTATTACTTTTCCTGCTACCTTTACTCTGTCATCTTTCATTACAGAACAAATCCCCGGGTATATGATTGTAACCTCTCTTCCTTCATATTCTGCTAAGAACACACTTTCATATTTACTTCCCAGTTCTCCGAATACGATAAGAATCGGTATTCCTACAAAGATAGTAGGTACTTTGTATATGCTTGAATTAGTGAGTACACAGGCACTAAACTCTTCACAGGCCTGATCTTCTGTTCCTGGTTTATCAGAATAAAATCTGCTGAATATAAGAAGTGAGATGACTATCAAAGCAGCTGTTATGCCCCAGAG
>DACO01000032.1:0-3023 GCA_002508635.1 Methanolobus sp. UBA118
AACCTCTATCTTTTTGAACATATTATTGAAGGCATTGCAGGATATGGCAATTGTATCGGTGTTCCTGTTGTACGCGGAGAGGCACTTTTTGACGAATCATATAGCGGTAACCCTCTAGTTAATGTTGTATGTGTCGGACTTGCACGTGAGGAGAACATCGTAACAGCATCTGCGCAGAAGGCAGGTAACAAACTCATACTCATGGGCTCCACCACCGGCAGGGACGGACTAGGCGGAGCTTCCTTTGCATCAAGGGACCTTTCTGAATCATCAGAGGCCGAAGACAGGCCAAGCATCCAGATCGGTGACCCGTTCACAGAAAAGCTCCTGATAGAAGCTACCCTTGAGGCTATTGGGGAAGGATATGTGAAAGCATGCAGGGATCTTGGAGCAGCCGGACTTGCAGGTGCAAGTTCTGAGATGGCATCCAAGGGTAACCTTGGAATGAAGATCATTGCGGACAACGTAATACTGCGTGAGACCGGCATGACACCTTATGAGATACTGATCGCAGAGTCACAGGAGCGCATGCTACTTGAGGTAGATCCCGATGATGTTCAGGCCGTACTGGACATTGCTGCAAAATACGATCTCAATGCCAGCTTGATAGGAGAGCTAACCGGGGATCTCATGTATACTGTAATGTTCAAGGGTGAGGTGGCTGCCAGCATTCCGGTAAAACTGCTAACAGAGGGTGCTCCAACCTTCGAACGCCCGTCCACAGAACCTGCTCCTCGTGATGCAGGCGAGAAACCGGAAATGTCGAAAGATCTGAAACAGGCGATCCTCAATGTACTCTCATCCCACAACGTGGCTTCCAAGAAGTGGATATACAGGCAGTATGATCATGAGGTACAACTGAGAACCGTGGCAAAACCCGGTGATGATGCAGGTGTACTGCGTATCGACGGTAATGAGGGTATAGCACTTTCATGTGGTTGTAATCCGAAACATACTCTTCTGGATCCATATCAGGGAGGAAAAGGTACGGTCATCGAGAATGCAATGAATCTTGCTGTCAAGGGTGCATACGGAATAGCCCTTGTGGACTGTCTTAATTTCGGAAACCCTGAAAAACCGGATATCTACTGGCAGTTCAAGCAGGCAATCCTTGGTCTTGGTGACGGTGCAAGGGAGCTTTCAATTCCTGTGGTCGGAGGTAACGTCTCTCTGTATAATGAAAGTGAGGAATTCAAAACCGCCATCGCACCCACTCCGTCAATAGGCCTGATAGGATACGTGGAAGATGTTACAAGTGCTCCTTCCGGTATATTCACAAAAGAAGGAGACACTATAATTCTTGTAGGGACAACAAAGGATGAGCTTGGTGGTTCTGAATATTACAGGACCATAGGCAAGCGGGAATATGGTATGTCTCCTACTGTTCCTGAAAATGTTTCACAGATCATCAATTCCCTGATCGAGGCTGTGAAGAGCAAAAAGGTGACAGCCTCACACGACCTGTCCCTTGGAGGGCTGGCTGCAGGACTCTGTGAGATGTGTGAGAATATGGGTGCTACTGTGGATTTGAGTGATATCGGAAATGATCTGAGGGCCGATGATCTGCTTTTCTCCGAGTCCTACGCGAGGGCGATAATCTGTACTCCGGAACCAGATGCTGTAAAAGAGCTGTTGAAAGATGTTCCGCATACTGTTATCGGTACTGTTGGCGGGAATGAGCTAAAAATATCAGGAAAAGCAGGAAAAGAATTTGATGTATCTATTTCCATATCGGAAATAAATAAAGCAAAAAAGAGTCTCTTAAATCTGATGATGGAATAATTCCATCATCAATATAAGAAACATAAGAATCTATTTTCACTGACTGCTGATCTTGGTAGCGAAGTATATCAGATAAACTGCTGCCAGACCTACAAGGATGTATACCAGCCTTGATATCAGTGACATTTCACCAAAAATGGCTGCCACAAGGTCAAAACCAAATGCACCTACAAGACCCCAGTTCAGTCCCCCAACAATAACAAGGACCATTGCTGCCCAGTCAAGACCGTTCACCATTGCCAATTTCTCACCTCCCTGATCATTCCCTTTTATTAATATCATTTTAGGTGAGCAACAGTATTAAAGACAGGTGTAAATATTTTCAGAAATTATCCTACCAATCACTTTTAATAAAAATAGCTTGCAAGGGCTAAATTTGTGAAGAGGACTGAATAAAGACGAAAGTCAGGGATTTCTTCAGTCACTTTCTTCTTTTGCCTCTTCAATAAGCTGGTTAAGATTTGTGGGAATAGGATTGTCCTTTAATAATCCGGCAAAGAAGGCCAGGTTATGTGTCATGTAACGGACGGTCTTGTTTGTGTACAGATGTCGCTCTCCGCCAGCTTCGATATAACTAGGTCCTGGTCCTGCATCTCCAACCCAGTAACTGTCTGCATTGGGAGGGACCGTGCATCCCAGATGAGTAAGATTGAAAAGTATGTTAGCAGCAACATCATGTGCTCCGTCCTCGTTACCTGTAACAAGTACTCCTGCAACCTTCCCGTACAATGGGAACTGCCCGGTTTCGGGGTCACCCTCCATATAGGTTCCGTCAAGCCTTTCTATCACCATTTTTGCGACAGAGGAAATGACACCAAACCATATGGGAGAACCTATTACCAGAATATCACAATCCTTTATCTTCTGCAGTATCTGAGGCCACTCGTCACCATCTCCCTCGTCTGATGTGACGCCGAATTTGACGTTATAGTCAACAACTCTGATGACCTCACTATCAATTTCCATTTCAGAAAAAAGCCTGACAGCTTTATCGATCAACGCTCTGGTATTGGAAACCTCAGGAGACTTCTTTAATGTACAGTTCAGAAATAACGCTTTTAACCCCATAGTAATAATGAAAACTGGGTACCTTAAAAGTATTTCTGTTTTTGTCCGTGATTATGCTTTTAACAAGCATCGGATTTAATTTATAGGATAGCATCAAAGAATACCAGGTTAGTGGATGGGATAAACATGGATAGATATGAAAAAAACAGTCTGACACTTACAGGTGCCGTATC
>DACO01000032.1:3362-5210 GCA_002508635.1 Methanolobus sp. UBA118
TACATAAAATTCTCCAATACCTATCCTTCGGCAGGAGGGATCGCCATGTATCTTGAGAAAGCATACGGTAAAGGTGTAGTAACCGGTTTTGCAGCTTTACTCATGGCATTTTCAATGGTTATAAATGAGAGCCTTGTGGCGCGTACCTTCGGTACCTATACTATTCAGCTTTTCAACATGGACCAGAACACCTATCTTGTGCCTGTTCTTGGTGTCTGCCTGCTGATATTTGCTTTTCTGGTGAATATTTCAGGTAATACTGTAATCGAAAAGTTCTCATTTTCAATGGCATTTGTCAAAATAATCGGTATATCTATATTCGGATTTATAGGACTGTGGATATCTGGAGGATCCTTTTCAAACGTAACGTCGGCTCCCATGGATGCAGGCCTGGAGGGGTACCTTGCCTCAATAGCGCTGGCTGTGCTTGCCTACAAGGGTTTTACCACCATTACCAACAGTGGATCTGAGATAAAAGACCCGCATCATAACGTGAGCAGGGCAATAATAATTTCTATATCCATCTGTGCGCTTCTCTATCTTCTGGTCTCATTTGCGGTTGCGGGAAGCCTTGATCTGCCTGAGATTATCGCAGCGAGGGATTTTGCACTGGCTGAGGCTGCGAGGCCTGTTTTTGGGAACTATGGCCTCTGGTTTACCGTCGGACTGGCGATCATCGCAACGGTATCAGGTATAATTGCCAGTGTCTTTGCAGTGTCTCGCATGCTGGCCATGCTAACTGACATGAATGTGATACCTCACAGACATTTCGGAATGCCTGGAGATATACAGAAACATACCCTTGTTTACACGATTGTGGTCGCCATATTGCTGACAATATTTTTCGATCTTAGCAGGATTGCGGCTCTGGGAGCAATCTTCTATTTGATTATGGATATTATAATTCACTGGGGACTTTTACGTTATATGCGTGAAGAAATAGAGATAAAGCCTTACATCGTAATATCAGCAATCATCCTTGATGCCATCGTTCTGACCGCTCTGGTGATCTCAAAGGCGTCCAGTGATATGTTCCTGATTGTTGTGGCAGCAGTAATGATGGTATTAATTTTTGCAGGTGAGAGGTTCTTCATACGCTCTAACCACAATAATAACGGCCAGACCTAAACTCATGCTGTCTGGGCTTAAAAAGGAAAAGGGTAAAATAGTAATTTATTAGTGGACAGGCATGCCTGCCCGCTTTAGAATATTATTCTTCTTCTATCTCTGAGAATGCGAACTTACGCAGGACCTTTGTGATCTTGATATTTACAGTATCTCCGACTTCTGCCCCGGGCACGAAGATAACAAAACCTTCTATCCTGGCGATACCGTCTCCTTCTCTTGCGATATCCTGTATGGTTACTTCGTAGGTCTCTCCGACAGCTACTGGGGCTGTTGATTCATCGTTGTTTCCGAACAAATATGCACTTCCTTTAAATTCAAATGAAGATCTTCAACCACGCTGGTTATAAAACAATATAAATCTAAATCTTAAATTTACAAATGCTTTCAGAATAGTATCCAATCTACAAAATAGTAGTATATTCAATTCATATTTAAAGCTTGTTGCCCGAAAAAAGGGACTGAGAGCCTAAGCTCTGACCATATCTTTTTTATGCATGGGAGTGAAATAAGTATTTACGATCATAATTAAATTATACCTATATTATATATTTAAAATAATTCTGGGATGAAACCAATGGACGAAGTACAGATCAAAGTAGAAAAAGCGCATCCAAACGACTTTGGAAGGGGTATTGTCAGGCTTGACCCTACAACACTTCTGAGCCTGCAATTGTCACCCGGAGATATTGTGGAGATAGAGGGTAAGAGAAAGACCGCTGC
>DACO01000137.1:0-5525 GCA_002508635.1 Methanolobus sp. UBA118
GCACCTGCATCAAGGGCCTTCTGTGAGGCTTCTTTGATGGATTCAGGGGTTCCCTTCCAGAGTGTTGCAACAGGATCCAGATTTCCGATGATAACTGCGTTGTTAACCTTGCCCTTTGCAGTTGCTACATCTACACTCTGGTCTACACTGATCGCATCGACACCGGATGATTCCATAAGTTCAAGGCTCATTGTCGTATCACCGCAGATGTGCAGTACGACAGGTACATCGACCTCGTGCATTGCGTCGACTATTTTCTTGTGTGCCGGAACAACATACTGTTTGTAGTACTCGTCACCAATGAGCATTGCACTTGCTGTGGGATCGATGATGACCATTGTGTCTGCACCGTTCTCGGCCATCTTCTTTGCGTACCGGACATTGAACTCCGTTGCAAGGTCCATAAGTGCAGTTGCGAATTCCTCGTCTGTCATGATCGCCATGAACCAGTCATCACCGTTCATGTGCTGTGCAAGTGAGAAAGGACCGAGCATACTTGCCATGATAGGAAGTTCGTCTCCGTACTTGTCTGCAAGAATATTGATAGCATTACATACCTTTGCTACTCTGCCCTCACTCAGATCAAAGTCCTTAAGTTTCTCGACATCGGAGATGTCTTTTACACAGTGACTGCTGACTGATGGTTGCTGCTCTTTTGTGCCTTCCTTAATGCCACATCCGAAAAATTCAGCTTCCGCACTGATATCGAATGGTACACGTACGGCCTCGAATCCGACTACGGTATGACCTGCCTCCGCCAACTTTGCCATGGTTTCTGCGTCATCGTTTGCTTCCGGCCAGAATGCACCACAGGCTTCCATCTGTTCAACAGTTCCTGTCTGCGTAACTGAGATTGCTGGCATTCTGTCAACTGACTCTCCTTTTAATGCACGTGCCAGTCTCTCTTTAGGTGTATATTCATCCATTGAAGTGAACTCCTGCAATAAATTAAATTTTTTCGATAAAGGTGATATAAGGTGACCGGGACCGGGGTGACAGTTCAGATTCCTCCCTGTTGATCTGAGGTGGTCCCGGTCACCAGTTCTGCAAAAGACCCGTTATAACTGCTGTTCTTACTGCTGGACGGGTTTCTATGATGGCACGAACAGCAGTGATCCATATAGCGGGTCTTCAGCAGATCTTCATTTTAATTAATCCCATCTGCCGGCATCAAGCGTTTCAGCAGCTTCCTTTGCCCACCTTGCAGCTTCCATGGCATCGGTCTTTGTTGCATCTGCTCCGATCTCTTCTGCAAAGTCTGCAGTTATTGGTGCTCCACCGACAATGACCTTGACCTTGTCCCTGATTCCCTTGCTCTGGATACCGCTTACAACACTTGCCATGTTGTCCATTGTTGATGTCATAAGTGTACTAACTGATACGACATCCGCCTTGTTCTCAGCAACTGCGTTTACAAAAGTCTCGATAGGTACATCTTTACCAAGGTCTATAGCTTCAAATCCTACAGCACTCATCATGGTCTTGACAAGGTTCTTGCCTATGTCGTGTACATCTCCTTCTGCACTACCGATTACCAGGACCTTCCTCTTACCGGAGCCTTCTGTCTTGATATGAGGGATAAGTACGTCCATTCCTCCATACATCGCATTGGAAGCCATCAGGAGATGTGGCATGAATGCCTTCTTCTGTTCGTATCTTTCACTCATGATCTCCATACCCTTTGCAAGACCGTCTATTACAGCGATATACGGGTCAACACCCTCATCCAGCGCCTTCTGTGATAATTCCGCTGCTTCGTCTTTCTTTCCGTTAACTACCGCTTCTGTCAGTCCTTTGATGATCTCATTTTCTTCCATAAAATGCCTCCTAGTTTTTGTTAGCAACGTTCAAGAACTTAATTTTCGTTTCCTGCATTCTTTCCCGTTGGTCCGACTGTGATTTTTTTAGTCAACTGAACAGATCTGGATATCTGCAATGATTGACAATTTACCATTACCTGATATGAATATAAATAATAACTTATGGTAATTAATCAATGGTACACATATTATCAATAAGATATTCCCTGTTCAGAATATGGATATTGAAAATCAGATATTCCGGATTTATGGCCTGCGGGAAAACTCCGGTAAAGAGAAAAAGAAAGGCTTTGATTATATCAAAAGCTTGAATTTCAGCAGGATAGAGAAAAGAATCGTTGCTGTATCCTGCCGAAAATGGGCGGATCAGATATTCCTTGCTATTTCATTCGCACTATTTATCGCTTCCCAGACCCTGCCAGGATTACTGGCATCACCCACACAGTAAATCTCTTTTGCAGCCTTTGACTCCAACAACGTATAATATAGTGTATCATCCGCCTGCCCGCCCACGGCAAAAATAACAAGATCAGCATCAATCGTTATTTCTTCCACATTATCAGGATCGAGCTTCTTTTCAAAAGGGTTATTCACATTCTCAGGAACCAGGTCCCTCCAGGGAGTAAAGGGGTCTTTTCTGTTCCTGTTGGCCAGCAAACGAGCTTTTCCTTCAGTAAAAGCCACTACTTTTGAGGCGTTGTAGACCCTGACAGGTTTTTTCAATGAATGTTCTTTATTTCCTGATGGGGAGCCTCTTCCCATCATCATCCAGAGCATCTGGGCCCTGTTGGCAAGTACACTTTCAGGCATCAGTTCCTTATTCCTTCCCACCAGCGTCACATTGAGTCCCTTTTCATATGCCAGGGTATAGGCAATCTCGCAACCCAGTGTTCCACCCCCGACCACAAGGATATTTTCGCAGTCCTCCGGTACTTGCATATCCTTTTGCAGGAACTCCCTTGCTTCAGCGTGCCTGATCCTGTCCAGGCCTTTTATGGCAGGCATATCGGTTTTGAGTCCGTTGGAGCAGATGATCACATCAAAACTGTCTTTGATATCATCCATCCCTATGGTCTTATTAAACTCGATTTTCAGACCTTCACTTTGAAGAATAGTAAGCCTGTGGCGGAAATTATCCAGATATCTTTCAACATCATGCTTTATTGCCATTTTAGCAGCAAGACATAGTTGTCCGCCAATCCGGTCCGTTTTCTCAAAAAGGGTTACATGGTGGCCTCTTTTGTGTGCCGTGATTGCTGCTTCACAGCCTGCGGGACCCGCACCAACTATGGCGACTTTCTTTATTTTATCTGAACGGACCAGTCTTTTAGTATCCTCAAATCCTGTGTAAGGATTTACCGAGCAACAGGGGTGACCTCCCTTCTTGAAGGATTCTATACAGCCTTCATGATCACCAATACAATGAATTATTTCATTGATCCTGTTTTCCCTGACCTTTGCCGGCCAGTGAGGATCAGCAAGCAGTGGTCTTCCAAGCATCACGAAATCTGCCCAGCCGTTTCCAAGCACTTCTTCGGCAACCTCTGGTTTTCCAAGTTTACCGACAGCTATTACCTTTGCAGGTATTTCGTTCTCCCTGAAATGATCCTTCAGTCTGCCGGCAATTTCCCGCACATAGACAGCATCATCGAAATAGGATGGAGGATGGGGCCAGAACCAGTTATCATAGCAGCCTTTGTCAACATCGAAAGCATCCACGCCAGCCTCGTACAGAGCAGTGCAGAACCGTAAGCCTTCATCGATTGTCCTCTCTTTTCCACGAAAGCTTTTTCTGAATATCTCATCCCCATAACTCTCCTGTAGTGCCTGGGTCAGGTCAAGCCTGTATATAACGGGAAAATCTTCTCCACAGCGTTTTTTAATTTCCCTGACAACATCGATCCCGAACTGGAACTTATTTTTGTATCTGCCAAACTTTCTTCGGTTCCAGGGTGCTGATGTGAGCTGGTCCATAAGGTATCCTTCATGACCGTGCAAGTGGACACCATCAAAACCGGATATCTTTGCATTGGCTGCACTCTGTCCGAGCATCTTTACGATCTTCTTGATTTTGCGATCTGAAAGGGGCAAATGAGGAACCTGAGGAATGTAGAAATTACTGTTCCATGAAGATGATCTCAGAATCTTTCCTTTCAAAGCAGGCTCAGGAGATCCCACCCTCCCGAGACCGGCTGATAACTGGATGAATATCTTTGATCCATAGGGTTTGACCCCGGCTGTCAAATCTCTCCAGCCACTAAGACGGGTTCTTGAGGAGCCATCTATGCGGGGAAAATAAGTTGTGCCATTTTCCTCTGATATTGTAGGATCGATACCATAAGAAACAGGCACCAGACCGGTTATCAGAAGACCTGTACCACCTTTTGCTCTTTCAATGAAATAATCGATCATCTTATTCATGGGACGACCGGAAGGATCAGCCATATTAATGTTGCCAACAGGAGCCATGATGACCCTGTTTTTCAGTTTGCAGTCGCCAATATGGTCCTGCTTGAACAATTTTTCAAATGCCATTGTCCCTCGACTATAATTATACTGTACATATTGCATTGATCATACCCGCGGAAAAGAAGAAGATTGCAGGTAGAAGATCATTTTTGAGTACAGATGTTCCTGTCTTTTCTGAAAAGGAATATGAACACATTAGACAGTTATATCTAAGCCTGGCTCTGGATAGATAGCATTGATAATATCAAAGCCATTGTTTTTCTTCCAGCCGAAGATTTCCTTTTATTTGTTGATTTCTCACAATAATTCGTTATATATATACCCAAACCTAAATCTAATATCAGTAGTCAGAAAGGTGAACAGATATGTCATATGAAAAAAGATATGTTGATGATCTAACACGCAATGAAAGGTATTCTTCTGAGCTTCAACGTAGAGGGGTGAACAAGAGCTTTTATGATGCAAATAAAGTGCTGCTTTGCCCGGAATGTGGCAGATCATTCAATCTGTTCTATTCAAGAGCAAAACTCTGTGCAGGATGTCCGAGTTTGGTCAGGGGATGTGAACTTGCCAGATGCACACACTGTCATACCGAATTCCCTTTAAGGAACCATATGTCCAAAAGGGCTACCAGGACAACATCCAATTACATTGAATCCATTGTTAAAAGGTACCATGATACTTTCGGGGAAAGACCCGGACAATAATATTGCAGTTCTCATGGATTTTGCAATGATAGAAATTCAATGCAGACTGTGAGACACAATTGGTTCATCAGTAAAAACAAATGAATAGTATCAAGGAGAAGGTAAGTGATCCTACCATGAAAACCGAGTTGATTAGCACTGTATTCCTGTCGGAAAAAAGGAAGAATACCCTTATTATGTTACTGAACGGGCCGGCAACAATTGATGAAATAAAGCAGTCTATCAACGGTACGACAAGTGCGATCATGGCCCAGGTAAAAATACTTCTTGAGCAGGGTCTGATCGAACAGGAGGATGACGAGTACAGGCTGACCTATATAGGCCAGATAGTTTTGAAAAAAATAAAACCTCTGATCGAAACATTAAATGTAGTCGAGGGAAACAAAGAGTTCTGGGACAGCAGGGACCTTGCTGCAGTACCTGAAAACCTGCTGGACAGGATAGGTGATCTCGGAGAGGTCATCATACATGAACCGGATCTTAACCACCTTTTCGAGCCACCGAAAGAACTACTTACAAGTCTCAAGCA
>DACO01000137.1:5815-28797 GCA_002508635.1 Methanolobus sp. UBA118
GAACTGGCTAAAAAGGAAGTTAATTACAATCTTATACTGACAAAGCCTGTCTATGAGCGTTTAAGAGATGAATATACCTGTCAATATGACGCTATTATGGAATCGCAGAATTCACATTTATACGTCTGTGATGAAAATATAATAACACCAGGTGCCATATCAGTTACCGATAATCTTTTGTTGCTTTCATTTTTCAATAAAAAGGGTTTCTTTGATCATAAAAAAGTAATCAGCTTTGAAGAAACCGCACGGGAATGGGGGCGGGAGTTCTTCATGCATTACAAGCAGTTTTCAGAAGAGGTACAATAACTACTTTTATATCTGTAATATTTTTATACCTGTTCTTCTATATACTGTATAGATAAACGATAAATTGTTCATTGGCTGATTCATACTCTTGACACAATCAATGACATTAATTACTCCAGAGCCCTTGTCTTTCTGAAAGCTTTGGATTCTATTTTCCCTTTTCTCAAAATCTATTATTTAATTTCAATACATTCAATCGATAATATAAAGCCTATTGATAAATTACTTCAAGTTATTATATATGTTATGACCGGATAGTGACCACTACCTCTGACTTTGCAGACAGAGGAAAAGTAGACGCTGAATATATGATTGCACAGATATGGATCTATAAATCTACCTCCAGCATCAATTCAACTCTCGGAAATAACGCTCTATATCATTTCTGCGGTTCTGTGCCATATTTTCATATTAATCTACTTTGCTTTGCAGGGTCTCTCCACAAACTCGACCCTGCAAAGTACATTCTGGGCTTTTGCCAGGAATTGATTAATATTAAATTTTTTCTTGTCCGGGCTAAAAAAATGGCTTCGATTTAATCAATTGCATTATTATTATTGCCAGGCAGTGTTTTATCAATTGTATTACTTTGGATACCTGTATCGATTATATCGCCACCTCTTATTTTTTGTTCTAATTCGTTATTTATACTTATCCCACAGATTTCATATATTGAATAATTCGAGGCTTGCCAGCCGTCAATAATTAAATTACACGTTAAATTACACGTAACTTATGGAGGATATTACTTGTACGGAATTGCATTGGATCTGGGAACAAGTGGATTTCGTCTGCAACTTTTAAAACTTGAAACGGGAAACGCTATCAAGACAGTAATGACAATGAAGCATCCTCTTCCCGGAGGAAATGTGATCGATCATCTGGGTTTTGCAATTCAGGTGGGAGAGGACAGTGCGCATGAGATAATCACCCATACTATCCGCAAGATGTTTGATGAACTACATATTCCTCTCAGCATGATCAGCAAAATAGCTGTATGCGGAAACCCTATACAGCTTTCCCTTTTCCAGAATATAGAGATAAGAGACCTGGCATATGCAGGCAAGAACATGCAGAAAAGGCTTGGAATTGAAAATGTCAAAAGGGGACTGGAGATCTATAGGGGTTATGAGATCTTTGGAATTGATTCAGGTCTGGACGAGTGTGAGATTATTGTACTTCCGTCGATCGAACATGAAATCGGCGCAGATGCCCTTGCAATGATGGTAAAGACGGACTTCATTGAGCAGGAAGAGGTCTCCATTGTTACAGATTACGGTACCAACGCCGAAATGGCACTGAAAGTTGGTGACAGAATAGTTACCTGCAGTGCAGCAGCGGGGCCTGCCATTGAAGGACAGGGTATCAAATGTGGTATGCTTGCAAGTCCGGGTGCTATCTCCGATGTCAATGAGGAAAATGGTTACTGGAGGATAAGCGTTCTTGATGAGAATATGGGAGCCGGAAAAGGTGATCTGATAGATCCGGTAACAGGTGACATCATAGAAAAAGGAGAAGTAAAAGCCAAGGGGATTACCGGAACCGGTGTGATATCTGCAGTTTCACTGGCTGTCAGTACGGGACTTATCATCAGAATGCCTGAGTTACCGAACGGAAGACTGATTCTCGGAGAAGATATCTGCCTGACCAACAGGGATATCGCAGAGGCGGGAAAAGCCATCGGTGCCATCAGAGCTGCACACCTTACATTGTTAATTGAATCAGGTGTAAAATACGAAGATCTGACATGCATGTATATGTCAGGAGCATCAGGTACCTACGTTGATGCGGAAAAAGGAAGGAAGATAGGTCTTTCCCCGATATTCTCAAAGAAGATAGTTCAATTTGGAAATACATCCCTCGGACTTGCAAAGGATATCATTCTCGGAAAGTATGAGCTCAGAGAGATAGAGGATCTCGCAGAGAGAATAAAGGCAGATCATATAATGCTGGCTTCCAACGAGACTTTCAAGAACATCTATGCATGCGAGCTTGCTTACTGGACCGAGGGAATGCAGGATGAAATGTATAATTTCTTCCTTGAATCATATGGAATGCCGGGTCTTCCGGACATCACAGAACCGCCATCCATCGAACGCCGGGTGAGTAAGGATATAGATGATACGGGATACGAAGGTATCAGGATCATAAAAGACCTTGACATGATCATTGAAGAAAAATCAAAAGGATGTATGCAATGCAGGATATGCGAGCGTGAATGCCCCGAGAATGCCCTTCGGATAGTCCCGAAAAACGGTGACATCTACGTTGACTACACCGCACACCTCTGTCTTGGCATGAGCTGTAAGAGATGCATTGGAGCATGTCCTGTGAAAGCCATAAATTACAAACAGATCAGGCCGATTTCTGTCGAAGGAATATCTGCAGTACAATCCCCGTAATTTACTGTAGCTATCTTTTAAACAGACCCTGAAATAAATCACAAACTGGCAAAAACATGACTGAACAAGCACACCCACAGATCAGCATGGAATCGATAATCAATAATAGTCCTATTATTGTGATTTCAAGGAAGGTCGAAAAAGATTTTCCTGTTAAGTACGTGTCCAATAATATATGGCAATTCGGATATACGCCCGAGGATTTCTATTCAGGGGAAGTTACATACCCTGATCTGATACATCCTGAAGACCGGAAGGTTGTTCTGAAATCCTTCAAGTACCTGAACAAACAACTCAGCGAATTTGTCCAGGAATACAGGATTATGACCCGTTTCGGAGAGATACGCTATGTTGAGGACAGGGTACGTATAAAGACATACGATGACAAAAGCGTATATCTTGAAGGCACCATTCTGGATATAACCGAACGCAAACATCATGAGATGATAACAGACCAGCGCAATTCCAATGACGGAAAACCGCTTACCGAGATCTCCCTCGGGGATGTTCTGGGACTTCTTGTAACCAATGCTGAAAGGGTACGTCCCGGTCTGACATGTGCTGTGATGCTACTTGATAGGAAGAAGCAACATATCTGTCGGGTTATAGCACCAAACCTTCCTTCATCTTACAAAGAGGCAATGGAAGGTCTTGAAATTGGCTATGGGGTCTGCTCCGGTGGTACTGCCCTGTATATGGGAGAAAGGATAATAGTAGATAATATAGAGGAGCATCCCTACTGGGCACTGTACAGGGATGTTGCAAAGAAGGCAGGTATCAAAGCCAGCTGGGCCGAACTTATAACGGCTTCAACAGGCGAGATACTCGGTGTCTTTATAATGTACTTCGATTTCCCGAACAAACCGAAAAAGGCATGCTATGAGTATCTCAAAGCAAACGCGGACCTGGCAGCTATTGAGATCGAACACAGGATAGTCAATGAAACGTTCAGGGAATCCGAACATAAGTTCAAAACGATATTCAACAATATAAATGACCAGATCTATGTCAGCGAGCTTAACGGGAATCTCATAGATGTCAATCAGGTTGTTGTGGATAACCTTGGATACTCAAAGGAGTTCATACTTAAATCGTCACCTTTGGACATCGTACCTTCCTGGTATGTACAACGTGCCAGTGAACTGATCAAAGTGATCGAGAGAGACAATAAGGCAATGTACGAAGCCGCAGCGATCCGTAAAGACGGGTCGATAATACCCCTTGAGATCAATGCGCGGATGATCAACTACAATGGGAAAAAGACTATCCTGTCTGTGGGACGTGACATCACTGAGCGTAAAAAAGCTGAAAAAGCCAAGCAGTTGAACGAATCCCGCCTTGAGGCGCTTATCAAGCTCAATGAAATGACAACCGCCTCACTTGATGAGATAGCTGAGTTTGTCAAGGAGGAGGCTGTCCGACTTACCGAAAGCAAACTGGGATATCTTGCATTCATGAACGCTGACGAGACAGACCTTATCATGCATTCATGGTCAAACTCCGCTATGACCGAATGTGGCATCAGCGATAAACAGTTCATCTACCCTGTTGAGACCACCGGTCTCTGGGGAGAAGCTGTAAAACAGAGAAAAGCAATCATAACCAACGATTATTCAGCTCCCAGTCCCTGGAAAAAGGGTTATCCCAAAGGGCATGTGAAACTGACAAGACATATGAATGTACCTATTTTCGACGGAGATCATATAGTAGCTGTTGTGGGTGTCGGAAACAAGGAAGACGAATACGATGAAACGGATGTACGTCAGCTAACTCTTCTTATGCAGGGTATGTGGAAGATTATCCAGAGTAAGCAACTGATAGGCTCACTAAGCAAATATTCCGAGGAATTATCAAAGGCCAACAATAAACTCAGATCAGTCAACATGATGAAAGAGGAGTTCCTTGAAGACAGTCTGAAAAAGGGCCATGACGTCCTGCATGATTATGATGTGCTTGATGATGAAACACTTAACCTTCTGGATGATTCGCAAAAGGAGGCGATTTCCAGTTTACTGATGAACTCGGAGAGATTAAAGCTTCTCATAGATGCCATCCTGTACAGCAACAAGCAGCAATCAGGCAGAATGGAATATTCCTTTGCACCTCTGAGCATAGGAAGTGTACTCTCGGACGTTCTGCTAAACCAGATCCTGCTCATAGATGAAAAAGAACTGGCACTGGAAAGGAATATCCCCACCGGTCTTCCTCCTGTAAAGGGAGATAAGGAAAAACTTGAGGAGACATTCCTTTATCTTATTCATAATGCTGTCACGGTCACCCCAAAGGGTAATTGTATAGGTGTAAAGGTATCCGATGAAGGAGATCATATACATATAAGTATAAAAGATACCGGAAAGGGCATCGATAAGAACCTGATACCGCGTCTGTTCTACAAGATGTATCAGGTTGATGATACTATATCAAGGATGTATCAGGGACTTGAGTCAAGCCTCTATATATGTAAGGATACTGTGGTTGCTCATGAAGGAGATATCTGGATCGAAAGTGAGGTAGGGGAGGGCAGCACTTTCCATGTGACGCTTCCGAAATGGACAGATTCCAAAAACTAAGTAAATGCAGATACAACCAACGCTAAAAGCAAAAGTGGCAGGCTGTCACCTACTGTCACTTTTGTATTTTACATAATACTTTTTCCGAACCAACTGTTGTACTAAAAATAAGGCAGAGAGGTTATTGAGAATGGATGAAAACAAGGATTCAGATGTTTTTACAAACTCAATCGGTATGGAATTCATACTTATCCCTGCCGGGGAGTTTGAAATGGGATCGGGCGAAAAAGAATCAAACTGGTTCAAGAACGAAGATCCTCCTCATAAAGTAAGCATAATGAAAGAATTCTACCTTGGTAAATTCCCGGTAACACAAAAACAATGGCTGGAGATAATGGACCGAAATCCATCCAAATTTACCGGAGACGATAATCCCGTTGACAGGATTTCGTGGAATGATGCACAGGAATTCATTAAGAAGCTGAACGAAAGGGAAGAAGTAGGAACATACCGACTACCTTCTGAAGCCGAATGGGAGTATGCATGCAGGGCCGGAACCACTACAAAGTACTCCTTCGGTGACAGTGAATCAGAGCTTGAAGACTATGCTTTTTATGGGAATCAGGATATAGGTTCCCATCAGGTGGGACTAAAGAAGCCAAATCCGTGGAAGTTATATGATATGTACGGGAATGTCTGGGAATGGACGCAGGACGTATATCATGACAGCTATGAAGGTGCGCCTTCAGATGGCAGTGCCCGGGAAGATAGCAATGGAAGAGTCATGCGGGTAGTTCGTGGCGGAAGCTGGCAGACATCTGCAGTGGGGTGCAGGTCTGCAAGTCGCTATTTCCTGCCTCAGATTGCCAGGCGCAACAGCAGCCGTGTCGGTCTGCGTCTTGTCAGGGAAATATGATATCTATGCCAGTATACAGGTAGGACAGAAACTTGAAAATAAGAAGATAAAGAGCATATATGATCTAAGTCTATGAGAGTGGTACAAGTGCAGGAAGATTCATGTGCAAACAGGGAAATCCTTCAAAAACAACAGGAACACTGGGAAAAGATTTTTTGCGGCAACCCTTCGAAGTTCGGAGAAAAAGCAAGTCAACCGGCTATCTGGGCAACTGAGATATTTAAAAGGGAAGGAAAAACAAAGATCCTTGAACTCGGAGCCGGGCAGGGAAGAGATACAATGTTTTTTGCAAAGGAGGGTTTTGAGGTCTGTGCCCTTGATTACTGCAAAGCAGGTGTTCTGGATATAAGGCAAAAGGCTGCAGAGAACGAGTTATCCGATAAGATAAAGACCCTGCAGCATGATGTCAGAAAACCGCTTCCTTTTAACGATAATACTTTCGATGCATGTTATTCTCATATGCTCTACTGTATGCCACTCACAACTTCCGAGCTTGAGTTTGTTTCAAATGAGATCAGAAGGGTGCTCAAACCCGGAGGTTTGAACATTTTCACGACACGACATACCGGAGATCCACAGTATCGAACAGGGATTCACAGGTGCGAGGATATGTGGGAGATACAGGGTGGTTTCATCGTGCATTTCCTTAGCAGAGAGAAGATAAACAGGATTTCCGAAGGATATGACATTATTGAAATAAAGGAATTTGAAGAAGGAATTCTGCCAAAAAAGCTATTCATGGTCATTTTGAGAAAGAAGGATAAGTAATTTTAACTCGTTTTTATGTCTGAAAAAGAAAACCAGTTGGTTTCCAGGCATAAACACCTTTTTCAGGATATACTCTCTTAACCGTGGCTTTATGGCAGTCTCAATTATAAGGCCACGTATGTTCCTCAGTAATCTTTAATCCGTAATTCCAGAGCCTCAGTTACCTTTTTTTTCAAAGCATTTGCTGAACTTCTCACGTGAGAATGGTTTCCCATGCCCCGGATAAAAAGTGCTGCACCCGGTTGAAAACAATTTTTCCCAGCTTTTGATAAGTTCCTCTTCGTCACCTGCAAATGGCGGATAAACGGTTCCCGGAATAACATTAAAGAGCGTATCACCCACAATTACCGACTCGTCATTGATTATTACGCATATGGAGCCGGAAGTATGACCCGGTGTGTGAATTATACTGACAGATAGTTCAGGTGTAGAAAGATCATATTCTCCTCCGATGATGATATCCGACTCAACAGGAGTGAATTTGCCACCACTGGAAAAGAAACGATTTCCTATTTTACTGATAATTCTGGAGGACAGCATTGTACCTTCGGGAAACGGAGTATATCCTTTTTCCAGATATTCTACTTCATCCCTGTGAGCTAAAACCTTTGCATCACTTTTCTCTTTGATTTCGGCAAGATGCCCGACATGATCGGAATGGGCATGGGTTACGATAATAAAATCAATGTCAGAAATATCAAGCTCATTTTGTTTCAGTGCTAATTCTAAATTCTTGATGTTTTTAGAAGATCCGGTATCGATAAGAATAACCAGATCAGGACTTGATACAAGATAAGCATTGGATTTTCCCATTGGAATGGGAGTTATGTTGTAGGTATTGGTCTGTTCTGCCATTTAGTTTCACTTGAAATAATATTGTAGTGATATTACAAAAAATATTGTGATTTATTGCGCTCATTCAGCAATAATCTGACCTTAATGCCTGTGTCAGAATCGTTTCTTTCAATGAGAAAAAGGAGATCATCGAGATAGCCATAAATTCAAACTTCTACCTGACTTATAACATCAATTTCAGTATGATACAAAAATATATATCCTAATCCACCAAAAATATTATTGTGGAGACCATAACAAAGCTCAGGATTCTTTATCCAATATGGACTGTCATAGGCATATTTTCATTGTTATATGCACCGACACTCGCCAGTGAATCCACGCTTTTCAAAATTGGTCAATTAGGTCAGATAATTGTACAACTTTTCCAGATAGCGATTGCGTTATTTCTGTATAAACTATTCATGGAGACCGATAAAGAACAGGCATCGCTGATAGTCATATTCGGTCTTTTAGGAGTACCTTTCTCATTGATGGCAATACTCATTCCTGATGCAATACACTTAGCAGAAATATTCTGGGGACTGTGGCTTATACCAATAGGTACACTGGTTATCAGGTCAGGAATGTTCCCAAAATGGATCGGATATTTATTATATATCGGATCTTTGGGATACTTCGGCGCAACGATCTCATTTTTCCTTATCGGATATGTGCCAGCCTACGTTGATTACTTCACAGTGGGAGAGCTTATCTGGGTACTATGGATAACCGTCATGGGTGCTAAAGAGATTCGGAATTGAGTGCGGATAAATTCTATCCCAAAATCTTAAATACCACTTTCTCGTTCTTTCCTAATAATGTTAAACCCTACCACAACTCACACTGTACCAAATGTACCTGTGTCCTTAGTAGTGGTAGTGCTAAACGCTTGAGCTAACAAAAGAAACTTTTCTGGCTCAAGTGCGCTGTTT
The DNA here is from genome assembly GCA_002508635.1 of Methanolobus sp. UBA118. Lineage (GTDB taxonomy): Archaea > Halobacteriota > Methanosarcinia > Methanosarcinales > Methanosarcinaceae > Methanolobus. Next base: position 14,490 of record DACO01000137.1, read on the forward strand.
TCTGGTTACTTTACTGAATAGTGTATCCTGTGCCGGGATCGTTTCTTTCACGGAGAATAAAAATGGAAGAAATGAATGGAGCACAAATTTTAGTCAAATGTCTTGAGGACCTTGGGGTCAGACACATCTTTGGTTACACCGGAGCGGCAATACTCCCGGTATTCCATGCACTTGAGAAAAGTGACATCGGAATTGTTATTAATTCAAATGAGCAGTCAGCGGCATTCAGTGCGGCCGGATATTCCCGGTCGAGTGACGAGGTCGGTGTAGCCATAGTCACATCCGGACCTGCAATAACCAACACCCTCACAAGCGTTGCCGATGCCTACGGAGACAGTATCCCGCTGCTTGTTTTTGCAGGGCAGGTCCCGGAGCATAAGATCGGCACCGACTCGTTCCAGCATATCAACGTCAAGGGCATCTTCGGGGAAGCTGCCAAGAAGGTCATACAGGTATCAAATGATGATGATCTCGAAACAATTATCAAGGACGCCTATTACTTTGCCAGGTCAGGAAAACCAGGGCCAGTCGTTATAGATATCCCGCTGGACAAACAGCAGAAGATGCATGAATACCAGGACATCAATATCATACGCTTCGAGGAAAGCTACCACGATGACAGGCACCTGTGTGAAGAACAATGTGAGGAGTTCTTCGAGTTGTTCCTGAACTCAAAGAGACCACTGCTCTATCTGGGAGGAGGTCTCAACTCGGAAGCAGGAAGTCAGGCTATCAGAGAGTTCAACGAGTATTTCAGGATACCTTCAGTTAACACTCTCATGGCAAAGGGAGTTATTGAAGGCCGGGATGAGCTCAACCTTGGGATGCTCGGGATGTTCGGGACACCCTATGCGAACATGCTCATACAGGAGAACGACTTCTTCTTCGCCATCGGTGTCCGCTGGGATGACAGGGTAGCTGAGAAGGTAGGGTTTGCGATTGGCACGGACATTGCATACATTGATATCAATCCCGAGAAAATGCACCAGATCAAGATCGAGCGCGGTCCGAAGTTCACATTCATCGGAGATGCTGCTACGGCTCTCCGGGACCTTCTCACCTACGCCGTAAAGCACGACATCACCCTGGATATCCAGGAATGGCAGGAGCGAGCCAGATTCCTGAAAATGTCCTGGCCACTTGATTACAATCGGAAATCCGAACATATCCAATCTGGAGAGGTTATGGCTTTGCTTTCAAGCTACATTGACGACAATACCATGATAACCACAGGCGTCGGCAATCAGCAGATGCTTGCAGCCCAGTATCTCCCAATGCAGAAGGCAAGGTCCTTCATGAGCTCGGGTTCATTCGGTACCATGGGCTTTTCCATGCCAACATCCATTGGAGTACAGTATGCAAACCCGGATGCAAGGGTCATAGCTATTGATGGTGACGGCAGTTTGCGGATGAACCTTGGAGAGTTACACACCATTGCGTCACTGAACCTTCCCATCAAGGTACTGATGCTCAACAATCGGAGTGACGGAATGGTCCAGAACCTGCAGGATGCTGCTTATGATGGAGTCAGAACCGGAACTCAAAGGCCTAAAGATGTACGCTTCGCTGAAATTGCAGAATCATTCGGCTTCAGTTATGCAAAGAGGATAAGCTGCCGGGATGATCTTAAAGAAGAAATCGAGGCCTTCCTGAATGTAGAAGGACCATGCTTCCTTGAAGTCTGTACAGACCGGGAGGAAGTACTGTATCCGAAGGTTCCTGCCGGCGGGGCATATAAAGACATGATCCTTGGACCATATATCAAACAGGTTCCTGTTCGAAATCCCGAAGAAAAAGCTCCTTCGTGCCGCCAACAGCTCATGTTGTAATCTTTTTATATAGCAGGGAAAGGACTTCGGGAAGCATCCGGGCATCATCGATTATAGTATAGCCCACATTTGAAAATATCCTGTCAATGTACTCTCCTGGATTCGACTCGACGGTGATACAGAACAAATGCATTCCCTTTGCATTTAATTCCTGTATGGCCTTCCTGGTATCTTCCTCTGCAAGACGGCCCTGATAGGCCCCCTCTCCCTGACATGTGTCATAGGGTTCTCCGTCCGATAATAATATTATCATCTTAGTACTGGCGTCAACATCATCCAGTTTCCCGATGGAATGGCGTATGGCTGCACCGAGCCTTGTATTGGAGACAGGCTCCAGGATACTTATCCTCCTGGCAATGGTATCCGACATCTCCTCCCTGAAATCCTTGATATTAAAGTACTCTACACCTCCGCGCCTGTGACCTGAAAATGCGCTTATAGCATATTTATCCCCTATACTTTCAAGTGCATGGATCATGATTATCAGGGCATCCTTTTCCACCTGAATTATGGTTCTACCATCGGCTAGTTTTTTGCTAGTGGATGCGCTGACATCCAGAAGAAAAAGAGTTGCAACATCCCTTTTCTGTTTATCCCGTTTGATATAGAATCTATCATCTGGATTGATGCCACATTTCTTTTCAATCAACGAATCTATAAAATGATCTATATCTATCTCCGTACCATCTGTTTGTCTTTTAAGTTTCCGGAAATCCACAGGTTTCAGAATACCGAATATGCGTTCAATAAGCGCTATTTCATTTCCATGACGTTCAATTGTATCAAGATAATAGTCCTGAGTAGCACCCACAGGCTCGATTTCATGTACGGTACACCAGGCAGGTCTGTAGTCATTAATCCTAAAATCCCATTCATCGTACCTTTGAATGCCAAGTACTCTCCAGTTATTTTCAATGGCATACGCTGCCTTTACTTCCTCTTTTTCATCATTTTTCTCATTTTCAACCAGCTGTTCCTTTTCTTTAATAAGCACATTTTCGGTCTCCGGAACAAAACTGTCCACCAACCTGTCCACGGATCTGGCTTGAAGAGAATCACCTGAACAGCATGAATTAAGGCCTATCCCACGATATCCCAAGTTCACCAATGACTCATACTCCCTTTTCTCAAGTGGACCTGAAAGCTCATCAAGCATAGCGTAAAGGTCAAATGTGATTTCCAAAGAATCAAGAGTTGATGACTCTGATCTGAATAGTTTGTTATGTAAGAGTTTACGGGCTTTGTTCAGAATATTCTCATACCTTTGTTCCAGTTCAAAGACAAGTTCCTGTTCTGCTGTGATCCAGAGCAGTGCGTCCATAAAATTTTCCAGATTTCCTTTGGGAATAGATCTTTTTAAACGCATTTCATGACGAACCCTCTGAAGCTCAGGTCGCACACCTCTGTATTGCTTCATTATCGTGAATTCAACGCGTGCATCTTCCAGCAGACCGAACATGTTCGCTGCAAGTATGGGATTCGGGAACAAGCCAATAATGTTTGTTACAGCCATCATCTCATCTTGTACGTCGGAATAGATCGAAGCATATTCCTGGTCTGGATAGGATTTCATGAACTTTTCAAGCAAGCCAGAAAAACCGTCATAATGAATCTTTCCTGAACTGAATAGAACATGTCCCACTTCGTGCATGATACTCATTTTGTATATGCTGAAGTTATCAGCGAAATCTCCGTATCCACTTATTTTTGGTTCAAGATAAATCGTCCTGCCTGAAACTACCGGATTCAAATTATTAATTCCATCAGGTATAGAAAGTTCCTTCCGCGAACGTATGTTAAACTCAACGCCCGAAAGTCCCAACCCATAATATCGAAGGACACCGGATACTTTTTTGAGTGCTACTGAGCCTGTAAGTTCTACAATGAAATCATTTGATGCTTTCGAGCCCAGGGAAAAGTATAGCCTTCCAGCCACAGGGTCATCTTCTGAAAAACGTAGTCCGTTCATTGCCCACTCTTCAATCTCATCAATATCAAGGTCTGACATTAATTGGTGTGAATATGAAAAGTAATCGACTGCCATCCTTTTATCAAGGCTGTCAATTTTTAACCCTATTAAAGCCCATTTTCTTATTTCCCCGATTTCAAGTTTTTCAATAGCATCCGGAAGATTGTCAATGAAAGCTCCTGCAAGAAGCCACTCTTTGCTGAGGAGCATGCTCAGGATACCAAGTATTTTCCCATGTTCCGATAAAGGAATTTTTTTGAAAACAAAGAGAGAATTCCTGTAAAAACCTGATGCGAAAGTTGCACTTTCTTTTGCTATTAACTCCCCAATAGATAACCATTCATTGAAGCTTTCTTGAGAAAGTATAGTGTAGACTTGAGGAGCATATTTAAAAAAGCTCTCAGTGCTGTCAGGGTTTACACTTGCAAGCCGGATTCCAATATCAATCAAATAAGAACGATCTCTTTCCTGCATACGACCCGCATATTCCGAAAAGCCCATACAGATACCATAGATCAGCTTTCTGAAAGCCTCTTGATCAGATGAGAGTTTTTCCGAACCCTTACTAATCCATTCTTCAAATTCTTCTATGTTTATAAATTCAAGAACTTCAATGCTCTTATCAAGAAAAGCAATAGCAGCACCATCGTCAATTTCAGCGATATTCAAAGCAAGTTTTGTCCACCTTTCAAAACTATTATCGTCAAAAATAACAATGGATCTGGTTATATTACGGAAAAGAGCCATTGATATATGTCCATCATATCCGCTTAGCATATCCATAGAATGTAGAACTTTTTTGGTTTGCGATAAGGGGACAGATGAAAACACATCTTTGCTCTCTCCTAATATCTGAACGGCCAGTTTCCAGTTTTTTTGGAGCAGTTTTCCAAGAATAGAACAAAAATACCCAAAATCTGCAGAAAGGAACAAATCCTTTATCTCAAACATGTTTTCAAAATAAGCATTACAAACCCTGACATCCAAGAGTCCAAGTTTCTTTCCACATGAAACCAGAATTCTGAACCTTTCAATGTCAGTTGATAAAAGTACCTTAGCACTGTGTTCGAAATAGGCCATAGCAATCGCTTTGTCTTCCTTTCCCAGGGATAGTCCCAAAACAGTCCATTTCTTGAGAAGCTCAAAACCACCTTTCTCAACAAGTATTTCCGATGAATTAAGAAACCCCTCTGCACAGAAAATACCAAGTTCAGATACTTCCGAAAGTATGGAAAGCCACTTTGAAAACTCATTCCTGGTCAGTAAATAGACAAAAGGTGCTGTTCTCAGGTAAACACCGCTAAGTCTTTTCCCTGGTCTCAAGCTTTTCTTTCCGGATTCAAGCACAAACTTTGATTCATCGGGAGAAAGGACTTCATAATTTGCAACTAATTTGGAGATACTGTCATTTTCAATTTCCCTGTAACAGGAAAGTATGAGCTCAGATAGTTCCTTTCTCAGTTGATCATGATTTTTAGAACTACCATCATTAGCAACACCATGCTCTTGTGCATCTTGTTTTTCCACAGACCCTTGCCCCCATGAATAAACTGGATACAGATTTTTTTCGGCTTCAAAAAAACAAATAGCCGTCGTATAGATCTTTGGTGTTTTTCATTTATATTTGCTCTCTATGATATTCAGAGCAGTATAGTAATATATTTCTCCTACATGTATATCTCATAAGTTAATAGATCAAAAATTCAGTTCAGGTGTTCTTATGAAAAAACTGATAATAACGACCATACTGCTTTTATCCTTGCTTACTGCTGGTTGTACAAGCCTTGGCAGCAGCCCGTCAGATACAGTAGAAAACTTTGTATCGGAATTCGATCAGGGGAATTATGATACCTGCTATCAGATGATGTCATCCGGTTACAGACAGGAAACCGGGCTTGCGGGTTTCATAAGTCTCTCCAGGGATGTGAATCCTGAAAAATATGAATTCATCGAAGTTACGGAAGAATATGTTGACGGAGATACTGCAGTTGTAAACGTTCTGGTTAACGAATCCTCAGTGGCTGTAAAATTCTCACTCAAGGATTTCTTCAAGGTCGAAGAGGAACATGAAGAAGTTGTAAAACAAATTGAACTGATCAAACAGGAAGATGAATGGAAGTTCACCAAATTCCCATATGCTCTTACCTGATTGATTGTATATGAGGATGCAGATCCTCATTTTCCTAGCACGCTTTCAGCAAGCAACACGGAAATATCCTTCATCTCCATTTCCTCGTTCTTTGACTCACATGCACCTTCCATATGATGCATGCAGAAAGGACAGTAAGATGCCAGCATATCAGCTTTATCCCTGTAGTCTTTAGCCGATAGCATGGCAATATTATTTGCAATCTCCGGAAAATTTGGTTTAAGCCCAGCCGGTCCGCCACAGCATACCTGTTTTGCATCAAAGAGTTCCTTAACTTCTACACCCATGCTTTCAAGAATACTGCGTGGGACATCCTTTGATTCCCTTATGGGACAGGCATCCCTGACAGAAACAGCCAGATCAAGTTTTTTTGGTTTTAATGTACCATTTGCGATCATATCCTTAAATACATTAAGAGAATGCTCAACCTCAAAGTTCAATTCCCGATAGAGTTTCGGATACTCCTTACCGAGTACAATGTAACAACCGGGACATGAGGCTATTACCCTCTTCACTCCAAGTGATTCGATATAATCTACGAACTTCTTAGCGTGTTCTGCAAGCTGCTCAAGATGACCGTTATCCACGAGGAAAAGTCCGCAGCACTTCTCTTCCTTCAGTATCATGGGTCTTATACCGGCATGATTTAACAGACGAATAGTTGCCCTTGCAATGTCCGGCTGGCTGTATGAAACCCAGCAGCCTGTCATGTAAGCTATCTCGGAATTTTCGGCAATATCAAGGTCATCAGTTACCCAGTCAAACCTCTTAGAAGGATCCTTGGCTCCGGGACTGTTGTGCTCAATTATGTTCTGTGAGATGGCGGTGGTCTTTGCAGGCTCCCTTTTCTGTTCTGCAAGTAATTGCCTTTCATACTGGATGATATCTGTTATCGGAATATCCACAGGGCAGACATCATCACATGCACCGCAGCGTGTGGACAGGTAAATATTATCGTACTCATCTTTTGAGAGTTCCTCACCTGCAACTATCTTTGCAAGAGATTCGATCTTTCCCTGAGGTGTGAACCTGTTCCCATCGGTCACCATATTTACAGGACAGACATCCCAGCATTTCTTACAGTCGATACATGAATCTATTATTTCCTGGAAACGATACACCTGATCACCTGAGTTCTGAAGTGGATTATTTAGTTTCACTCCAGTAATCCTTATCTCTTTTGCTGTCCCCGGGTATCCGCAGAACATCGGGATAAGGATACAGGATAGTGTAATTATCGAGATTCTCAGCATCATATCGATGCACATAAAGCCTGAGAACCTCTGTCAGTGCATCTTCATCAATACGCATTTCCAGATAGTTCTGCAGATGCTGCTTAAAGAACTCCTTTTCAGGCAATGACATGGAAGAGTCAAAAGAAGAAACAATATTCTGTGCAATTGCAGCTTTTGAATTCAAATCTCCGGGCTTTTGCATGAGTTCCTTGAGCAGCGCTTCATAAGCCGGGATTATTTCATCACCTGTACCATTTTGAGTATTCTCAAGCAGATCACACATTTTCCTGTATATACGTTCATTATAGAATGAGAACAGGAAAGCATTCTTTTTATTAAAGTTCAGTATCCCGTCAGACAAACCTGAATCCTTTACATGCCTGAAGTCAGCAAATGTATACAACTGCGTGAGGAAATGATGGCGTATCCTGTAGTTTCGCAAGCGATCATCCTCTTCCATGGGATAGCCTGCATATTTATCCAGTATCTTCTTTGTAAAGAAACCTGAGCCCCTTTCGACTACCGGAGCCATATTTTCCCCGGAATATACCTTGATGTTCCTTATCCCTATGGTAGGGGAACCTGATTTGAAAATAAAACCATCCACATCTTCAAGCCGGGCCAGGAAATTGTCTGTGAAATCATCCATTTCCCTTGTGACATCCCTGCCTGTTTTAGGCTGAACAAGTCGGTAATTGCCTTTTTCCTTAACTATTCGTATAGGCTCTCTGGGAACCCCGAGTCCGATCTCAACCTCAGGACAAACTTTGATAAAATCGACAATAGGTTCCAGATCCCTGACTACCTTAGAATGGATTACCTGCCCGTTATAGCGCACATTGTCAAATTCAAGGCATCTGCTAACGAGTATTCTCGGTTTTGGAAAATCAGACAGTTCTTTCATTGTTACCATAGAAGAATATGATTTCCTTTTATTTGCCTTATTCGAATAAATGGTTCTAAGAAAAAGAAGATAAAAGAGCTGTCAGGAACTGCCACACTTTCAAAACCGAAGGGATATACAGTTTTTCATAAGGAGAATGGGGATTCCTGATAGTAGGCCCGAAAGAGATCATATCCATACCCTTAAATCTGGATCCAATGACGGCACATTCAAGCCCCGCATGTATAACCTTGATATCCGCTTCTTTACCAAAAGTCTCCAAATAAATATCTCTTGAACGCTTCAAAAGAGATGAATCCAGATAAGGCTGCCACGCCGGATACCCGCCATTGTGAATGACTGTAGCACCTGCAGATTTGGACATATCTTCGATCTTTTTTGTAATCTCAGCAAGTCCTAAATCTGTAGAGCTGCGCTGGCTGGACAGGATCACAAGATGATTATCATCGGTCGTTATGGTCGCAAGATTATTCGATGTTTCCACAAGTCCGGGCACATCCTCCGACATCCTGGCAACGCCGTGTGGTAATTGGTTCAGGAGGGTTATAATATTCCCGGCAAATTCTTTCTTAATTAAAGAACGTTCACTGATCTCTCCCTGTTCCAGTAGTCTGATGGATAAATTCGGATCCATCTCCTGATATTCACTCGCCGTGTCTTCCTCGATCTCACGGACAATTGAGAGAGCATCTTCATATTCATGAAGAGGGACTGCTATCAGGGCTTCTGCCTGGCGTGGGATCGCATTATGGGCAGAACCTCCACGCATATTGATAAGCCCGATATTAACGTCTTTGATCAGGGCTTCAAGACATCCTTCCAGGATTTTGTTGGCATTGGCTCTTTTTTCGTGTATATCTATACCGGAATGACCACCTGCAAGCCCACTGACAGTAAGCCTGCATATAATATGATCATCAGGAAGCGTATCATATTCCAGCGGAACACTTATTTTTGTGTTCAGACCACCCGCACAGCCAATAGTAAATACACCCTCATCCTCAGAATCAAGATTCAGCAGGATTTTCCCGGAAACAAAATCAGGCATCAGGGCATTGGCACCTGTCAGACCGGTTTCTTCGTCCACAGTGAAAAGCAGTTCCAGAGGAGGATGAGGGAACTCCTGATTCTTTGCAAGTACCAGGGCCATTGCAATAGCTATTCCATTGTCAGCACCCAAAGTCGTCCCCCGGGCTTTGAGCCAGTCCCCGTCTATGTACTGATCTATTGGGTCTCTGCTGAAATCATGGGATGAGGCCGGATCTTTCTCACATACCATATCCATATGGCCCTGGATAACAACTACAGGCGATGTCTCATAACCTTTTGAAGCAGGCACAGTGATCAGAATATTATTAACACCGTCATACCTGACATTAAAACCATTGGACAGGGACCACTCCTTCAGCCAGTTTGCAATCCTTTCTTCATGTTTCGAGCATCTGGGGATACTATTGATCCCCTGAAGTACACCAAGTATTTCCTCTGTGATCCTATCCATAAAATCTAGTCCTTTGTCCTGTCTTATTCAAGCTGTAACTTGATAGTTTACTGATTTTTCTGAAAATAAACGGATAAAACATATATCTGCAAAAGAGTACTTAGATTTATACTATAATAACAGGAGTTAATCATGAGCAGCTGTAATCCTATAAATGTGATTCTGGGAGATATCGTTGAGCAGGAAGTTGATGCCATAGTCAATGCGGCAAATAATTCACTGCTTGGCGGGGGAGGTGTTGATGGTGCAATACACACGGCTGCAGGTCCCCGGCTTCTTGAAGAGTGCAGGACCCTTGGCGGATGCCCAACCGGAGAAGCACGGATAACCCGGGGATACAGTCTTCCTGCAAAACACATAATCCATACAGTGGGGCCTGTATGGCAGGGCGGCAATGCAGAAGAAGATCTTCTCCTTGCAGATGCCTACCAAAGTTGTCTTGAACTTGCGCTGGAACATGACATAAGGAGTATTGCATTTCCCGGAATCAGTATTGGTGCCTATGGTTTCCCGGTTGATAGGGCATCAGTTATTGCGGCCAGCTCCATCAGGGAATTCCTTCAGGGTACTGAATTACTGACCGATATCAGGCTTGTGTGTTTTAACGAGAACGTATATTATCATTATTCAAGTGCTGTTGACAGGATATTTAATGACTGATTAACAGCTTTTTCAGATATTTTCCACTCACTTTGAATTTTATATCATCATTATGAGCATTAGCTGATTTTTTAGAACGACGCTAGATTTATATAGTAGAACTGTAATGAAATAGGTTGCACAGGAAATGCACATAATGTGGATTATCCATATGATGGCGTGGTACAACATGGTGGTGGTACGGAACTACCCGACCATAAAAAACAAGCCCCGGAGATACAGTTCATTACTGGTGGAGTATGAGCATGGATGCTGTGGTGGCAGCATTCCTTCGGGGTCTTCTTTTCATATTTTATTCATTGCACACTTAAACCAGGTTTAAATGCTAACCTCTTTCGGAGAGATCTATTAATAAGCTATTTATTAAAAACTTCTCTTTTAGTGTACATGAAAGTACTGGTGATCAAGAACATATCAAGAGAAGGGCCCGGTATTCTCAGGGATATTCTCGAGAACAGAAAAATAGAGTATGATATTGCGGACCTTGAAGCTGGCGACACCTTTCCGGACCCCTTAAATTATGATGCTGTTCTTGTGTTCGGAGGACCTGACAGTGCCAATGACAAAACAGAAAAGATGGAAGATGAAATTGGTAAGGTCAGGACAATTATTGAAAACGACATACCATATATGGGAATCTGTCTTGGTATGCAGGTCCTGGTAAAAGCGGCAGGTGGCAGGGTCCTGAAAAGTGATGTCAAAGAAATTGGATTTAGAGAACCCGATGGAAAATATTTTGAGATAGATATATGTGAAGGCAAAGAAAGTGAAGCTTTTCTGACAGGGCTCAAGAACCATTTTAACATTTTCCATCTTCACGGAGAAACGGTCGAGCTAAGTGATAATATGGAACTGCTTGCCAGTGGGAAGTTTTGCAGGAACCAGATAGTAAAGGCAGGAAGGAATGCCTATGGTATCCAGGGACACCTTGAGCTTACTTCTGAGATGCTGGACCTGTGGCTTGAAAAGGACCCTGAGCTCAGATCTCATGATAGCGAAAGGATCAAGAAGGATTTTCAGTTAGTAGAAGAAAGCTACAGGAAAAACGCAGAAAACTTATTCAATAATTTCCTTCATATAGCAGGCTTAATTTAAAACCAGAGGAAGTTAATGAAAATCCCGACATCACTGAAAACTGACAGGCTTCTTATAAGACGTTATAATTCAGAAGACCTTGAAGGGCTTTATCGGTTTTTCAACAACAAGGAAGTCACACGCTATACTGATATGCCTGCAAGCCAGAGCTACGGGGAAACTAAGGCATTCCTGGATATGCTCATAGACTCCTATGATTCCGACGAACCGATATTTGCCATGGCAATCTGCAAGATCGATGATGAAGCCGTTATAGGTTCCTGTGGTTTTGCCTCTGATGAATTCATGCCCGAGACGCAGATATATTACGCGATCTCACCGGAATTCCAGGGTAAGGGATATGCAAGTGAAGCTGCCGGGAAACTTATCGAGTACATGTTCCTGGTACTTGACATAGATAGGATATCCGTTTACTGTTCTCCTGAAAACCCGGCCTCTTTGAAGGTTGCCAGAAAAATTGGCTTGATATATAGGGGACAGGTACGACAGAACGAAAAGGATGCCGAATATTTCCTGCTGACTCAGGAGGAATACCTGTCTGGTGATAAATGAGATCATAAGACCGCCAGACAGGAATGAGAATAGCAAATATTATAAAATATATTCTAATAAAAATACATAAATATAATTGTTCGTATAATATAACCTGCAAATTATAAAGGTGTGCAGATGCGAACATATAAAAACAAATTATCAGTCAGAAACAGATGTTTCCTGATAGCCATAACTCTTCTTTGTCTCATGTACAGTGCTTTCCCGGTTTCAGCTCAGGCTGTTGTGAGCATTTATCCCTCAAGTCCAACGGTACAGACAAACCAGAATTTCACTGTGTACGTAAATATCGAACCTGAAACTCCTTTTGTAGGCGCACAGACGAATATTGACTTTGACAGTTCGTTGGTAACTGCAGGTGCTGTTTTAGAGGGCGAATTGTTCGGTGGCGAACAGACACTGCATATCTTCAACAACGGTACAATAGATAATCAGAACGGAACGGTCAGCGGCCTATATGCAGCTGTCCTTGGAGGATATCAGATATCAGATAGTGGCACCTTTCTAGAGATCGAGTTCTCCAGCCAGGATAAAACAGGTTATTCGGATCTGGGGCTTTCAGACCTGATATTAAGTAACTCAGAGGGAAAGGCAATTCCGATCAGTGTTGGGACTGAAGGTATCACTGTAATTTCTGCCGGAAATGAGGATATACAGGAAGAAAGCTCAGAAGCAAGCTCCGGCGGGGGAGGCGGAGGTGGTTCAGACACATCAGAAGACGTTGAGAACATTGATCTCAAAGAGGTAAAGAGTATCTATGTACTCAGCGATACGGAGATCTCTTATCAGTTCAATGAAAAAGATAACCCTGTCACTTCAATTTCCTATCACTCACTCAAGACTGCAGGCCAGATAACAGCTACCATTGAAGTCCTGAAGGACACTTCATCCACAGTAACAGAAATGCCCTCCGGAAAGATATACAGACATATCAACATCTGGGTCGGAAAAAGCGGATATGCCACAGGGGAAAATATCGAAGAAGTTTCCATCGGTTTTAGTGTTCCAAAGGAATGGATGTCAGATAACGGAATTAAAGCTGAGGACATCAGGATGAACCGTTTCAGCAACAGTAAATGGAACGAGCTGAAAACATCTGTTGTTGATGAAAATACCGACCAGGTATTTTTCAAAGCCATAACACCTGGTTTTTCTCCTTTTGCAATTACTGCACTGGAAGCATCCGGATCGCCTGTATCAACGGATGAAAACAGTCCCCGGGATGAATCGGCAGACAGTGGTGAAAAAGTAAAAGAAGTAGGGCTAAGTGAAAAGACAGAGCCTGAAAAAGAAACAGAGACCGGCGACCAGCAGCTTGCCCAGAATTCATTATTGCTTTTGATTGCGGCTCTAATCACACTGGTGATAATGAAGAAAGATTAAATTTACACACGCCATAGTCTGGATAGAACGGGATGACGCAGGGAAAAGTAATTAATATCTCTTTTTAACCTGCGTTAATCCCGAAATTGGTTTACAAAAAAATGTTGTAATTTTCTCAGAGTTGTTCGGAAACCTTTGACAAAACATCCTTTATCTGTGGAGTTTCAAGGTCCAGATCCTTGTTCTTCTGTATACCAAAATCTGTCAGTAGTATATGTTTATCAACATTAATGCCCGCCTGCTCCATTGTCTCCTTTGCGCAATTGACCGGACAGCCATCAATTACTATGATCCTCTCACAACCTTCAGCGGACTTCAGCAGTCCTAACCTGCGTCCACCGATACCAACTGTGCACATCATATTGCCCACACCCTCTTTGTGTAGTTCCACAGCAACTGCATTACTAAGCTGTCCCACATTTGATGCACCGGCGCATGGGAAGATACCCACATTGTCGGAGTCACAGGAACATTTTATTTTTTCAGCCATTCTGATGTCCCCTCAGGCAATCCATTTTTTAACGTTGTCCATACTTGGAACCTTGCCGGCTATCTTGACATCGCCGTCCACAACAACACCGGGAGTGAGCATCACACCATAGGAAAGTATCGTATCCATATCTTCAACTTTAACTACCTCAGCATCAACACCTGTTTCTGCCAGCGCCTGCTCGACAATCTCCTTTGTTTTCTTACACTTTGCACAACCTGATCCAAGAATTTCTATTTTCATATTTATACCTCCGATTTATTTTTGCATTTATTCTCTATTATAATCAGTATCCTCTCTTTAGTATAGAAACCAATTCTTCGGAATTAGACATCTTTTCACTTATACATCTGCACGTACTTTCAAGATCATACTCACACCTTATGATCTCAGCTTCAAGGGTTTCTGTATCAAAAACAGCACAACTGGCAAGAGGATTCCCATCCCTTGGCTGGCCTACCGAGCCCGGATTGATGAGCATTACATCGTTTACTTCCCGAATCATAGCTTTATGAGAGTGTCCGGTAAACAGAATATCCGC
>DACO01000193.1 GCA_002508635.1 Methanolobus sp. UBA118
GCATCCCTAGAGGATGTTCAAACCTTATTTTTCTTATATTATAGTGCAGGTCTTAGTTCAATACCTGTTGTATTGAAACTATCAGACTTTTTCTTATATAGACCTGTACTCAACTTTTCTTGCTCTGAACTAAAGCACGCTGAAGACACGTATTGTATACAAACATCTATAAATACCATTAAGGCAACATTTTAATTGTGGACTATTAGTGACCTGCTCCTTACTTTCGATCTTAGAGGATGTGGATGGTCTTGAATACTCAGAGGGATCTGGAAACCGACGTTTCGATAAGAGAGATACAAAACGAGATGACGGTTAAAGAGGCGATGACAAAGGAGATCTTTGTCATGAACGCCGATGCAAGTGTTCTTGAAGTTGCAAGGGAGATGGCCGACCGTAATGCCAACAATATAATCGTTCTTGAAGACGGTGACAGTGTAGGCATTATAACGGAAAATGATATTGTTTCCAAAACAGTGGCCAGGAACATACTTCCTGCGGAAATGCTTGCCAGGGACATAATGTCGTCTCCTATCATATCCATAAAACCTTCCACCGGTATCATAGAAGCAGCCGAGCTTATGATCAAGTCCGATATACGCAGGCTTGCTGTAATGGAAGGTAATGTAATACTGGGTATGATCACAGACAGAGATATACTATCCATATCTCCCGGACTGAACACCATTCTTGTGAATCTTATCGAAATGAATCGCGAAAGGGATTTCCTGCAGGAAACAGATGTTGAACGTGGGATCTGTCAGCGTTGTGGTGCTCTTACCGACAACCTGACAGAAGTTGACGGAGTACCCATGTGTGAGGACTGCAGAGAGGAAGAAGGTTACTACGACTAGTTATTGCTGGTCGGTTTAGATCAAAGGACACGTGAAAGCTGGTGAAACAGATGTCTGCCTCGATATATTATGAAAGATACAGTGTATCGGCCTATAAAGCAATCAAAACTATTTTTAGCGATTTTACAAAAAAAGCGGTGTTTACAAAAAACACATGCATTGGCGGCAGACACCATGGTTTATCTGTGTTTTGAAAGTCTTATCCGCTACAGATCTTCCTGATAGAAAGACTTGAAAGACAACTCAAGGTCTGGATTTTTGAAGATATGTAGTGGAGTAGCTTATGCGATTTACAGATAAACCTCAAATCCCGAGGGAGTTGGTGGTTACTTGAAGATACAAAGAAAAAAAAGCATGCCTGGTCAGGAAAAAAAGCTGATCAAACGGAAAATGAAAATATTGAAAGGTAAGGTCAACCGGAAGGACCCGAAAATGATGAGCATTGCAGCAACCATGGATTTTGGTCCGGTTGATTTCATGGCCCATATATCCAGACACAGAGGCGATATTATGATGGTTGCAACCGGGGAACCGGTAACTCTGCAGCCTACTGCTACTATCATCAATGCTGTCAGGTTAATGAGCGTTGCAGGCATCAGAAGAATACCCGTAACAAATGCGGGAACAAATCGTCTGGAAGGTATGATCACATCAATCGATATTATAGATTTTCTTGGAGGCGGAAGCAAGAAGCTGCTTATAGAGAAACATTATCAAAATAACTTCCTCATAGCAATGAACGCGGAAATCCGTTCGATCATGCGTGATGAAGTAATATATGTGAACAGACAGACAAAGATTGCAGACGTCATCAAGATCATGATAGAGAAAAACATCGGAGGAATTCCAGTTGTAAACGAAGCAAAAGTTGTATGCGGAATCTGTACTGACAGGGATTTTCTGGAACTGATCGCGGGGATTCCTGCAAACAAGTCCATAAGTCAGTATATGAGCAAAACAGTAGAGGAAGCACCATCTGATTGTACGATAGAAAATGCTGCCAGGACAATGGTGGAAAAAGGATATCCACAGATACCTGTCATGGAGGGCGGGATGCTGCTTGGTATTGTAACAGCGTCCGATATACTTGAATATATAGCCACAGGCCATGCATTTGAAAAAATGGTCACGGGCAATTTCCATGAGGTCATGAAAGAAACTGTGGGTTCCCTGACAAAAAGAGAGACCATATTCGTCACCCCGGATGTTGATCTGGGAAGAGCAGCACAGATAATGATCAGTAGCGAAGTAAGTTCTCTGCCGGTCATGGAGAATGGTGTTTTTTGCGGAATCGTTACCTCAAGGGATATCCTGAATGCGATATCCGAATGATTCGGGAAGATAAGTAATTTTAGAAATGGAGGAACAACATGAATGTTGGAGACATTATGAGTTCACCGGTCTATACCATAGAACCGGAAGAAAATGTGGCACATGCAAGACGACTAATGCTGAAACACAAGATAAGCACTCTTGTGGTTATCAACGACGGAGAGATGGTCGGCATTGTGACCAAGACAGACCTAAGTAAAAGGCTTGCACAGGCCGAGCCAATGTGGCGCAGAAGGCCTATTGACAAGATCCCGGTAAACATGGTGATGAACGATGCTCCGATATCGATCTATCCTGAAGCTTCGATCAGTCAGGCAAGCGACCTGATGCTTGAAAACGGAATTAATTCACTTGCAGTTGTAAAGGACAATGTTGTCGGAATAATCACAGGTACTGACATAATGAAGTACGTGTCTCAACAGGAGATGGATACAAAAGTTGAAGATGTAATGGGTGATGATCCCATATTCGTGCACCGCCACCATACAATTAACCATGTGATGCAGGAAATGGAAAAGAACGAGGTTAACAGGGTGATCGTGGTAGACAATGCCGAGGAGGCCGTGGGAATAATCACTACAAGCAATGTAGCCCTCAACAGCATAACCGATAATGAAGGAAAGCTCTCTTCAAAGAGCATAAAGATGGCAAGAAAATCTACCCCTGCAGGGGAGAAGACCTACAGATACGTCAAGGAAGTACCACTGGTGGCCGAAGACATAATGTCTGAGCTGCCATCAAGTGTCAATATTGATGATACGGTTGTGCAGGCTGCAAAGACCATGATAGAGGAACATGTGATCGGCCTTCCGGTAGTCAATAATGATAATCTGGTGGGAATGATCAGCAGAAGAGATATCCTCAAAGCCGTACAGTGAAGAGACAGAGAATGCACCAGTTGATTGAATTTGATTATAACACGGAGGGAAAACAATGGAAGTAAGAGAAGTAATGACAGAACCTATGTACATTGACAAGGCAGACACACTTTCCCATGCACTTGACGTAATGGAAAAGAAGGGGACAAGAAGGCTTCTTGTCACTCATAACGATAAACTCCTTGGAGTCCTTACAATGAGGAATATCACAAAAGAGCTTGGAACCCGCAAGAAGGGGAACAAGCCGGCTTCATCCCTTCATGTGGCAACAGCTGTATCAGAGAACTATGTAAAAGTGCTTCCGGACACAAAGCTTGACGATGCTGTCACCCTCATGGTAAAGAACGGCGGGGTGATAGTTGTCTTTGAGAACGATGAGATACTCGGATGGGTCACTCCGACAGAACTTCTGCAGAACAACAATCTCGATGGCTATGTTGCGGAGGTCATGCATAAAAACCCAATTGTTGCCGGACCCGCAGATCGTGTAAGCCATGTCAGACACCTGATGCTTGACAATAATATCGGAAGGGTGCCTGTTGTGGAGGGTGATAAACTGGTAGGTATAGTCACGGAAAAGGACATCGCAAAGGCAATGCGTTCCTTCCGTGATGTGGTCGAAGGCAGCAAGCAGGATTCACGTATCAAGAACCTCATTGTCGAAGACATTATGAGAATAGGTGTCAAGACAGTTTACACAAACACTCCTACAAGCGATGTTGCCAAACTGATGCTTGACAACAATATCGGTGGCGTCCCGGTTGTAAACCTTGAGGACCAGATGGTGGGACTTGTCACACGGAGAAGTATTGTCAATGGCCTTGCCCAGTAAAGTGTAGTAAAACCATGACAGATAAAAATGGAATCGACATTGAAAAGGCGGCAGAGTTCCTTGATCTGCCGCCGGCAAGATTTTCCGGACTTCTCGAAAAAAGGACCATAATCCACAACTGGGACGAATATCAGAATCTTTTCAGGTTCGATAGTCATGTTTCCGGCATAGAGGAAGGCAGTGTGCTCATCGTAAAAGATGATAGCTTCGAGCTTATCAGAGGCTTTCCCAAGATAAAAAGAGCTATGACACTTATCCCTTCCATCGAGAGAAATTTCAGCGAGGCCGGGTCTGTCATTGTCGAAGAGAAAATGAATGGTTACAATGTGCGTGTCACCGAGTACAGGGGAGAGCTGATCGCCCTGACACGCAGCGGTCATGTCTGCCCGTATTCCACAGAACGCGCACGTCATCTTTTAAACCATGATTTTTTTAAGGAACACCCGGAACTTGTGATCTACGGTGAGATGGTGGGTCCGGATAATCCCTATGTGCCAAAGGATATCTACGGTCTTGAATCCCTGGATTTCTTTGTCTTTGACATAAGATACAAAGCAGATGGAAAGCCGCTTCCTGTCATGAAGCGACGGGAACTTGCCG
>DACO01000133.1 GCA_002508635.1 Methanolobus sp. UBA118
GGCAGGGATCTGGATTCGATCTATGCCCTGGCACATTTGTATGAGAGATTAAATGCATATTCCACCGCAGAACTGGTTGACACTCACTGTCCGGATGATACGATCAGTAAAAGATGTGAAAACTATCGCAGAGAACTACTGGATACCATCATAGAAAGTTCGGAATCTGACCCATTGAAAGCCTGTACAATTACGCAAAGGTGTACAGAGCGATTCGGACTGAACAATAAGCTCTATGGGGAATACACGGAATGTGATAGCTGTCTGCTGGGATTCATCGATGTCCTGGAAGAAATGAACCATTACACAATGGATATCCGAAGAAAGTTAAATGCAGATATAACAGATCATGAAAAAACGGAATATGAACGATACCTGCGGTCCTATGTCAGGCCTCCCTTCTCCACTTCAAGGATATATACGGAACCTCCCGAGAATACCGTTTTCCTTGAATGCTACGATATCAGTCACGGAGATGAGAGATCCCTACCTGTTTCCATCTACCAGCTAACAGACCGCCCCGAGAAAATGTACATCATAAACCCGGTGGAATATTTTCTGGAATCAGGTGACCTCGAAATCCTGGAAGCTGTCAGAAAGAAGATGATCCGCCACCGTCCAAAGGACCTGCACTTCGCAAACCCTGCAAATTCAAGGAACTATTTCAGGTTGCTCGGAAAGCGTTTACTGGCAGAGGAAGCCGAAATCAACAGAAGCAAACTCGAGCCCTCCAGATCGAAGCTCTACTCCGATATCCTGGTCAAGTACACAACAGGGCTGGGGATACTCGAGGACCTGCTATCGGATGATAGGATCACCGATGTGTATGTCAATGCCCCTGCGGACCGGAATCCCGTTCATGTTGTAATGGACGGCGAGGAGTGCATAAGTAACATCTTCCTGTCACAGGAAGACATGGACTCCATGGTCTCCAGGTTGAGATCCATAAGCGGTCGCCCCTTCGGAGAAGCAACACCTGTACTGGAGATGTTCCTCAAAGACTACGATGTACGAGTATCGGTGATAGGCGACCCTTTGAGTGCAAAGGGAATCGCATACGCTTTCAGGAAACATGCCAGCGATCCCTGGACACTGCCCAGGCTCATCAACACAGGATCCATATCCCCGCTTGCTGCGGGAATGCTGAGTTTTCTCATGGACGGGCAGGCATCCGTACTTGTCGCAGGTGGAGTCGGTGCCGGCAAGACATCGCTATTGAGTGCAATGCTACTTGAGATTCCCCAGAAATACAGGATACTTACCATCGAGGATACACCTGAGATACCCATAGAGGATCTGCAGGATCTTGGCTGGAAGGTGCAGGGACTCAACTCACAGTCGGCTATCGTCAAGTATGGTATTGAGATCGAACCATCCACGGCCCTGCGTGCTTCCCTGAGACTTGGTAGCTCTTCCCTTGTTATGGGAGAGGTCAGGGGACCTGAGGTTGCGGTCCTGTATGAGGCAATGCAGGTTGGTGCTGCCGGCAATTCCGTTATCGGAACCATACACGGGTCCTCGGCCAGGTCGGTGTATGAAAGAATAGTACATACACTGGAAGTACCTCCCGCATCGTTCAAATCAACGGATGCGGTCATCGTATGCAGCAATACCCGCATTTCCGGGAGTATGAGCTCAAAACGCAGGGTCATTCAGATATCCGAAGTGAACAGGAGCTGGGATGAGGATGACATGGACACCGTGTTTTCCGATATATTCAGATACGACGCCTCTGCGGATTCGCTGCTTCCTGAGGATATACTGGACAGGGGCCAGTCTGCCCTGATAGCAAAGATCGCGGACAAATGGGGGATCACCATAGACCAGGCATTGAGCCATATACGGTTGCGGGCAAAGATCAAAGGACTTCTGGCAGAATACGGAAAAACAGATCCTTTCTTTGTCAGGGCTTCCACTGTGAGCGCATGCAACAATATGTTCTGGCTGCTGATGGATGAAGAGGTATCCTTCAATGGCGAAGCCAACCTTCAGAAGGTGTACGGCAGATGGCTGGACTGGTTCAGGGAATTTGCACTGGACAATTCTTCCCTTTCAAATGATACGTCTGAACAGGAGGCTCTGGCCAGGACCCAGGGAATAATAGCAGGTGATCTTTCTGAGCAATGCTGAGAACTGGTATTATAATGGCTGTAAGTATACTTTCAGTCATTTCAGCTGGCTTATACGGGACATTGCCGGTTTCAGAAGAAGATCGGAAAAAGCGGTAAGCGAAGAGTACAGGAACTCGATAATATACACAGGATTTGACCTTGAACCATATGAGACTGCCTTCTTTTCCTACTTTGTTGCCGGTTCTATGCTGATATTGATACTCGCGATCGACTTTATCATATTCAGACTCATAAGCTTTGAATCCGCAACAATAAAAATAACCATTGTACTGAGTTTATTGATCCCGATAATTGCACTGGTATATCTCAGTGAATACATCAAGATATACGCAAGGTGGATGAAGGTCAGCTCGCTTGGGGATATGCCCGAGATACTCAGCTATATGGTAATGTCCATGAAGATCGTGCCCAACATGGAAGTTGCCATACGCTTTGCTGCGGAACATTCCACAAGACCCCTGGCAAAGGATCTGCGAAAGATGTTGTGGAACCTGCATGTCAGGGAATACAAGGGCATGGAAGATGCAATGATAGGATTTGCGGAGATATGGGGCAGGAACAGTGAGTATTTCAAAAGATCGCTTCACCTGGTCAAGAGCTCAACAAGCGAGCCCGACGAGGCCCAGAGAATCATAACCCTGAACAGAGCACTTGATATAGTCCTGGAAAGTACGAAAAGGCTGATGGAAACATTTGCCTCGAAGCTCAAGAATCCTACATATATACTCTACTCGGTTTTTATCCTCATACCGCTTGCACTTGTAGCCCTGATGCCAGCCATAACCGTGGTCGGTATTCGCTTCGGGATAGGGACACTGGTGGCACTCTATAACATAATACTTCCTCTGCTCACTTTCGGATATGCCGAATATATACTGCTGCAAAGGCCGGCCACTTTTGTTCCCCAGAGCATACCGGACAGCCATCCGGAACTCAGGCACATAAGAAAGAAAAAGACACTTGCCATGATCATTTCAATCTGCATGGGTATACTCATAGCATCTTCCGGGTATCTCTGGAACTTAATCGGAAATCCCGGCAATATCATAAGCACGGCAACACTTGAAGGAATCCTGCCATCAGGTCTGCTGGTAATACTGGGTTTTGTTTTTGCGGTCTCATTTTACCTGAATACGAGTTACATGCCATACAAGAAGATAAGGGATGAGATCAGGAGAATGGAAGCAGAGTTCTCTGATGCGCTTTTTGTTCTGGGAAGAAGGATATCCGAAGGAAGGGCAACAGAAGACGCCTTCATACATGCTGCCAGCACGATGAAAGGTTCTGAGATAGCAACGGCATTTGAAAGGATTTCCCTGAACCTCATTAGTGTACGAGCAGACATACTCACTGCCATATTCGATGACGAAATCGGTGCCTTCAGGGATATCTACTCGGATCGAATACGAACTACCATGATGCTCTTTGTGGAGAGCGCTCACAAGAGCCATGAGGCTGCCGGTGTTGCCGTGGTCAAGCTTGCAGACCACCTGAAGGAACTCCAGGACGTGGAGCTGAACATCAAGCAATCACTCTATGATATGACATCCACGATGAGGTCCACGGCAGCTATATTCGCACCGCTTATCGCAGGTGTTACAATAGCTCTCTCTGAAGTTATCACAAAGATACTCCAGAACATCTCGAACAGCATCTCGCGTCTTCCTGCTGACATGATACCAGGATCTGCTCAGATCTCACCTGCAAACCTTGAACAATCCATCCCTTCGGACCTGTTCATGCTCTCGATCGGTGTGTACCTGATATTGATCACGGTCATACTTACCCGCTTTGCAGGGACCATCGAGTATGGAGGCGACAGGGCCCAGTTAATGTACGATCTCGGACAGGTACTTCCCATCTCTGCCATTGTTTTCACGCTATCCACTGTGGTGTCAAGAATAATATTCAGAGGACTTGTGTGATATTGGAATCACCTTCCGCAAGCTTAAATATTCAATAGCCTCTATTTTAAAAGGGAGTTACATTCATGAAACAATCAATAGGAGCTAAACCACTTGCATTTCCGGCCCCTGCATGGGTGATCGGTACGTATGATATGTTCGGAAAACCTGACGCTGCAACCGTCGCGTGGGGAGGGATCACATGTTCCAATCCTCCTTGCATCGGCATATCGCTGAGGGAGGCAACCCAGAGTTACAAGAATATCATGGAAAAAGAGGCCTTTACC
Organism: Methanolobus sp. UBA118; assembly: GCA_002508635.1. Lineage (GTDB taxonomy): Archaea > Halobacteriota > Methanosarcinia > Methanosarcinales > Methanosarcinaceae > Methanolobus. The sequence goes on from DACO01000133.1 coordinate 4,324, forward strand.
GTTAATATACCCTCTGAAAAGTATGCAAGGGAAACTGATTACTTTGGAATGGCAAGCGGTAAGGACGAGGATAAATTCAAAGTCAGCGGACTCACACCCGTAAAAAGTGACAATATATACGCACCGTACATCGAAGAATTCCCCCTGATACTGGAGTGCAAACTCATCCATAGTTTTGAGATCGGACTTCACACCCAGTTCATCGGGGAAATAGTCGACATCAAGGCAGATGAATCAGTACTTAACAAAGGGACACCTGACATTGAAAAGGTCAAACCTGTAGTATTTGCACCTGAGACCAGAAACTACCATGCCATAGGAAAAGTACTTGGAAAAGCATTCTCAATCGGAAGAGAGATTAGCAAGAAGTGAGCTGGAATGCTCACTCGATATAAACCAGGGCCTTGTTGGGACAGGTCCTGACACATTCCATACATACGGTACACAGATCATAGTTCACACGAATCACACCATCTACCCTGTAAAGAGCATCATGCGGACAGATATTATTACATTTCCCGCATTTCCTGCAGCCTATCACTGCTATCTGGCCTTCTATTTCTTTCATTGGATAACCAGAAGATATTATTTTACATTAAATTGTTGTAAGGGGATTTTTACCAAGCCTTATATACATGTAAAAGCTAGATTGCGCCAATGAGTGAAGCGAAGCAGAGTGAGACAGGTTCTTTTCATACATTCCTGCCCGAGGGCTGTAAATTATGCCATATCGGAGCCAAGATGGTGCTTTTTGTTACAGGGATATGTCCAAGAGATTGCTTTTATTGTCCAGTGTCCATAGAGAGGAGAAATGAAGTACTGTATGCCAATGAAAGACCTGTGAGCTCCGACAGGGATATTATCGAAGAAGCAAGGCAGATGGATGCGCTTGGCACGGGAATAACCGGAGGAGAGCCACTACTCAGGCTTGAAAATGTTCTTCACTACATAGAATTGCTTAAATCTGAGTTCGGAAAAGAGCATCATATCCACCTCTACACTTCACTGGCCCCTGAAAAGGAAACCATAGAAAAACTTGCTGAAGCCGGTTTGGATGAGATTAGGTTTCACCCACCTGTTGATATGTGGGGTGAGATCCGGAAAAGCAAGTACTCAAGATCGATAGCTCATTCAAAAGAACAGGGGCTTGATGTCGGGATCGAGATTCCTGCAATTGACGGGATTGAAAAGGTAGCAGAATTTGCTAAAGAATGTGACTGTTTCCTTAATTTAAATGAGCTGGAGTTCTCGGACTCCAATGCTGAAAAAATGAAAAATAAGGGTTTTGTACTTGAAAGCGACCTGTCCAATGCTGTTGATGGCTCCCGTGAGATTGCAAACAGAATTGTTCCTATTGCGGGTAAAACGCATTTCTGTTCATCAACTTACAAGGATGCTGTTCAACTAAGGGAGCGTCTGATACGTATCGCCCGGAATGTGGCAAGGGACTTTGATGAGATCACCGATGACGGCACTATTATTTACGGCGAGATCACCTGCCTGAATGATAGCTGCAGGGAAAATGTGAGACAGTATTTTATGGAAGAGGAAGTTCCAGAAGATATGTCAGAAATTACAGAATCCGGGTTGCAGACAGCGTGGTGGATACTGGAAGAGCTGGCGGACATGATCAGGGAAAATACTGATGAGATGTTCATAGTGGAAAGATATCCTTTTGAAAAGGGATTAATTGTTGAAAAGATACCTGTTTGAAAGCTAAATTATATATGTTAGAATGAGATAAGTAGAACGATTTTCGTTGCCTTGCGGTTTACGATTACAAGTACAATAGTTTTATAAGATAAAATAACATATAAAAAAAAGAGGTGTTTGTACTGGAAACGATAGAAGAGCGAGTAAGGGACAGGCTCATAAAATATCTTAGTCGCGATGACACAGGCATACGTAAAGTAGTTCTTAAATTATTCCTAAAAGGTGGTAAATTCACTACAGGTGACGTTTACGAACATCTCCACAATGCAGATTTTGATGTCAGTTACAGAGGAGTTTCAGCAATGGTAGGACTTATGAACACCAGGCTTGGAATACTCAGCATTGATGTTACCGGCGATCATAACATATACCTGTTGAAGGAAGATTACAGAGATATAGTTAAATCTGTTCTAGAGAATTACTGATCACTAAGAATCCCGTTATCATTATAGATGCACTTATAAAAAACGTAAGAATTCCCATTGATTAGCAGCCAATCGAAAATATGTGGTGTTTAAATATTGAAACACATACCTCAACTGATCTATCGAGGATATGAACATCTCCTTACACAGGAAGTCAAAAACGCCCCTATTCCAAGGCACGTAGCAATCATAATGGATGGTAACCGCAGGTATGCCCGTAAACTGGGCCAGATCACAAATTTCGGGCATCGCCAGGGTGCGAGTATTACCGAGAAAGTAATAGAATGGTCCTGTGAGCTGGGTATAGAGCACCTCACAATTTACGCATTTTCCACTGAGAATTTCAACAGATCAAATGATGAAAAGGAAAATCTTTTCGATCTGATAAGGGTCAAATTCGATGAGATCGGAGAGGACGAAAGGACCCATGAAAGAAAAATGCGCGTCCATGCCATTGGAGATATTGAAAAGCTGCCGGATCAACTTCAGGAGTCCATCAAGAACGTGGAACTTGTAACATCTGTTTATGACAAATTCAACCTCAATGTTGCAATTGCCTATGGAGGCAGACAGGAGATAGTGCAAGCTGTCCGCGAGATCGCATCAAAGGTTGAAAGGGGAGAGATCTCCCTGGAAGATATCAATGAGGAAACAATCTCAAATCACCTCTACCCCGCGGATGGAACAGCACTTCCCAACGTGGATCTTATCATCAGGACGGGAGGAGATGAAAGGGTTTCGAATTTCCTGCCATGGCAGGCCAATGGTAATGAATGTGCATCCTATTTCTGTGCACCTTTCTGGCCGGAGTTTCGTAAGATAGATTTCCTTCGTTCAATAAGGGTATACCAGACCCGTGCAGAAGAGAGAAAACAACAGACTGCACTTCGTGCAGCCCATTTCCTGAAAGTTCTTGGTAAAGCAGAGGTCAATGACATGAGAAAACTTTCCAGGAAAGGAAAAGCTCAACATTGAGCTCATAAAATCCAAAATAGGAAGGAAGTACTGGATTACTTCCTAAAAAGAATAACTCACTTTTGTACATTTACGGATTGTGTTTCCAGTATGGCTTGTAGCCATAATATTCGGAAACCCTTGTTATGTAATCCCTGTGTTCTTTTGTACCGGTACCCGGCCAGTTGGCCTTATCAAAACCCGGAGCATTTTCAAGTGTATCCTTGTCAACATCAAGGACAAAGCTATGTGAATCAGGCTTTTTGTTCAGTGCCTGCCACGGTACCGCAAACAACTTGTCACCGATTCCAAGGAAACCTCCGAACGAAAGTACGGCATATGCAACCATCCCTTCATCCAGATCGAGCATAACTTCCTCGATCTTCCCCAGATCCTCACCTTCCGGATTTGTTACAGAGTCTCCTTCAACACTACTGGCAGATAATACCTTTGGAACTGTCAATGCTATCACTCCCTGAATTTCATCTTCTTAAATCTTCTTAAAATATCTGTTTGCCAGATTTATGTAGAAAATTGAACTCTTAATTCTATTTTCTAACCTGACGTTCTACCTCTTCTCTTTCCTTCTTTTCTATGTCCTCAATTGTCTCTCTTCTTGATTTTGCTGTTGTATCCTCAGCACGTATATTTTCGATCTTTTCTTCATCTTCTTTGAATTTCTTAGCCATATTTACTCCCCTCTGTTCAGCGCAGACCTGATAACGGGTTTAAGCATAATTCAAACAGAAACCCGATTCTACGCATTTTAATTCTGCTGGCTATAATGGGGTATACCCAATTCAAAATGAGGTTCATAAGTATATATTCATTCGGCACCTAAGCTCAGTAAAATGCCTTCTGATAACAAAAATAGTTCAGACGATTGGTCTTTTAGTTAAAATTTGATATCTTTAGATTATAATAGAAAAAGACATATTTCACTGTAGTACACAAAAAAATGCGGTCAAAAGTCGTGAAAACTGATGTTGAAAGTATGGTGCGGGAGGTGTGATTCG
>DACO01000025.1:0-1727 GCA_002508635.1 Methanolobus sp. UBA118
GAACGTACTTGCCGAAGGTGCACAGGGCAGCCATCTTGATGTGATTCATGGTACTCAGAAGTTTGTTACATCTTCATGCACTATAGCAGGTTCAGCGTGTGCAAATCTGGGTGTGGGTCCCACCAGGGTCGATAACGTTCTTGGGATAGTAAAGGCTTACATCACACGCGTAGGAGAAGGACCGCTGCCAACCGAACTGCATGATGAGGCAGGAAGGCAGATACAGGAGGTCGGCAAAGAGTTTGGTACCACAACCGGGAGATCCAGGCGCTGCGGATGGTTCGATCTTCCTCTTCTGAAAAAGGCGGTATATCTGAACGGGTATACTTCTATTGCACTGACTAAACTGGATGTCCTGTCAGATCTGGATCCCATCAGGGTATGTGTTTGCTATGAACTCAACGGGCAGGTACTGGACTATCCTCCAGAGGATACCGAAGAACTTGCAGAATGCAAACCTGTATATGAGGATCTGCCGGGATGGAAAGGAGATCTCACAGGTGTTAAGAGCTTTGATGAACTGCCGGAAGCTGCCCGGAGCTATGTTCTTTACCTTGAGGAAAAGATGGGAGTACCCGTTGAGTATGTGTCCGTAGGTCCCGCAAGGGAGCAGACATTCAGAAAGGAAACGGGTAACTGATATTCTGCCGAAAAACGTATATACTTCTCAAGAGTTTACAGAACAAACTCCAGCACGAACGAAACCAGATATTTCATTGAGTCCATGAAATTGATAATATCTAAGTTACAAGGAGAATAAGATGACAACTGCATATGATGTTCCTGCAGCCGAACTGATCGGCAATGTCGCAGGGAAACTTAAAGGTAACGAAAATGTTAACCCCCCTGAGTGGGCAGCATTTGTAAAGACCGGTGCACACAAGGAAATGCCGCCTATAGATGAAGAATGGTGGTATACACGTTGTGCTGCGGTCCTCAGGACAGTATATAAAGAAGGTCCCATAGGCGTTGAAAGGCTACGCTCTGTTTATGGCGGCAAGAAGGACATGGGTTCCAGCCCCTATCATAAGGCAAAGGGAAGCGGTTCCATCGCAAGGCTTGTGCTTCAACAGCTTGAGAACGCAGGTTTTGTACGCACTCTGAAAATAGGTCGTGTCGTGTCACCTCAGGGACAGAAGCTGCTTGATAACAGCGCACACGAGGTAAAAGAGGAACTAGTAGAGAAGATACCCGGGCTTGCAAAATACTAAGCCCCGTTATCTGTTCAATAACACTAATAAGGATGTACCACTAACATCTCTTTAAGCTAGGTGATTACATGGCGGATGATCTTGAAGAAATAAGAAGAAAAAGACTTGAGCAGCTTCAGCAACAGCAGGCTTCCGAGCAGCAGATGGGTGCAGGCGACATGCAGGCAGCAATGCAGCAGGAGCAGGCAAAGGCTGAAATGGAAGCGAAAAAACAGGCAATTCTTCGCCAGATTCTGACACCTGAAGCACGTGAACGTCTGAGCACATTGAAGATGTCCCGTAAAGAGATGGTAGAGCAGCTTGAATCTCAGTTGATAATGCTTGCCCAGAACGGCAGGCTTCAGTCCAAGATAGATGACGAGAAGCTCAAGCAGCTTCTGCTTCAGATGCAGCCGAAAAAGCGCGAACCAACCATTAAGCGTATGTGAGCTGGCCTTTGATGCAGGTCTCTGTTCTTTTCAGCGGAGGAAAGGACAGCTCCCTTGCAGCTATTCTGCTGGAGCCGTTCTTTGATGT
>DACO01000025.1:2035-3214 GCA_002508635.1 Methanolobus sp. UBA118
ATTTGCACATAGGGTTGTTCAGCTTGATATGACAGTGCTTGAAAAAGCACATGATATGGTCATAAAAGACGGTTTCCCGAAAAATGCTATAAATTACATCCACGGTGCTGCGGTTGAAAAACTTGCAAAGGACCCTGATGTAAATTTCATTGCAGACGGTATCAGAAGGGATGACCGTGTTCCGTTGCTGGATATTTCCCAAATACGGAGCATCGAGGATCGTTATGGCATACACTACGTCTCCCCTCTGAAGGGATACGGGCGTGCGGCTGTGAATGAAATGGTGGACAGATATCTGGTGATCGAGGAAGATCAGAGTGATAATGTCATCAAAGCCGATTATGAGACTGAGCTTCGTGAGATGATCAGGCAAAGGGATGGGCCGGAAAAGATAAATGATGTTTTTCCTGCACATGTCCAGTCTCATGTTATTGAACGAAAAAGCTAGAACCCGAATAGAAATGCAGTCTGGCAAACATGATTAAAGATTTATACAATGGTTATGTTATAGATTCAGACCTTGATCGGAACTTTACATATTAATTATAATCCATAATACAGGTGAGACAAGTGAGTCACAATACCAAAGGACAGAAAATGAGGCTGGCTAAAGCTCACAGGCAGAACCACAGGGTGCCTGTCTGGGCAATCGTCAAGACCAACAGGAAGGTCGTCGGCCACCCCAAGAGAAGACACTGGAGAAGAAGCAGTCTTAAAGTGAAATGAGTAGGTGAAGATTATGGCAGATGACGCAGTAACAGAACAGATATACACAATTCCTCTTCGCTCTGTAAAAGAGGCTCCAAGATGGAAGAGGTCTACCAGGGCTGTTAAAGTTGTAAGGGACTACCTTACAAGGCACATGAAGGTTGATCCGGAGATGATCAAAATGGACAGGACCCTGAACGAAAAACTCTGGGAACGTGGTTCTGAAAAACCACCCATGTCCATTCGTGTAAGGGCTGCAAAGTTCGAGGACGGAGAAGTCCAGGCTGAACTTGCATAAACTTAGCAACCCTATCATCTACGACAAGATCATAACGCGGTAGATAATGATACATACACTGAACATTAACGAAAGCCCCATTATAGGGGCTTTTGCAACATGTACGGAAAAATTCGCTCTGGTTCCACTGGGTACAAAACCGGATGTCTGTAAATCGCTTGAGGAAAGACTTG
>DACO01000161.1 GCA_002508635.1 Methanolobus sp. UBA118
AGGTGGACAACTGGCTTATGTCCCTCAGGGAAACGATCCGCAAGGGGGAGGTCGTGGAGGAGCTTGCATGAAACTCGTCGTACTCGCAGGTACTCCGGGTTCGGGTAAAACCTCTGTCCTACTCCACACCATCAAATCGCTTGTCAGGACCGGAAAGAAACCGGCTGTTGTAAAGATTGATTGTCTGTGGACGGATGACGACCAGCGCTTTGCCAAACTGGATATCCCTGTGCATGTTGGTCTTGCAAAGGACATGTGTCCGGATCATTTCACCATCTACAATACCGAGGAGATGCTTGGATGGGCTGAAGATAAGGGTGCGGATATAGTGCTCAGTGAAACAGCAGGTCTGTGCCTGCGCTGTGCACCCTATCCTGACGAATGCCTTGCCATATGTGTCATCGACGTCACCACGGGACCGAACACTCCCCTGAAGGTGGGTCCGCTGCTTACCACCGCGGACATAGTTGTCACCACAAAAGGAGACCTTGTATCCCAGGCAGAGCGTGAGGTCTTCAGGGAAAGAGTGCTTGATGTCAATCCCGGATGTTCCATTGTGGAGGCCAACGGCCTGACAGGAAAAGGTGCCTTCGAACTTGCCGAGATGATCTCAGAGGGACCTGAAGTTCACGATAAGATGATACTTCGCTATAATCCTCCCCTTGCAATATGCTCCCTGTGTACCGGAGAGACAAGGGTTGCACGCAAGCATCATATGGGTGTGCTGAGGCAGATAGACGGTTTCATGGAGTACAAGGGTGAATAAAAATGGATGAGATCCTGTCCCTCCTTCCGGGATATAATTGCGGAAGCTGCGGTTTTAAGCAGTGCAGGGACTTTGCTGCACATCTGAACACCAGGGAAGACCTTCAGCGATGCCCGTTACTTGAAAGGGAAATATTCAGGGATAACTTCGAGAAGTTATCCGCAATTGTAAGTGGTACCACTTCTGCAGAGGATGAGAAGATCATTGGTGTAATCGATGGTCTTGAGGCTGATTTCATGCTTGCTCCTCTGAAGGACGAGTGTTCCTGCAGGGAGTTCATTCATCCATTTGACGGCTCTGTGGAGATAAATGTCGGTGATTTCCTGCGCTACAGGCCACTGGGCTGTCCTGTTACGCACTTTGCGAAGGTGATAGACATCGATCCGGGCATCTATACTATTCATATGGTGGGCCCCCTACACAGGCTAGGACAGGATGACTTTGAGTTCAAGGATGCGGGTCTGTGCATGATACTTGCCTTTGAAGGCAAAGTTTCCAGCGGCAAGCTTCCTAAGGTGGGCCAGACCGTGAAATTCGTGCCTGAATATTGTATGATGCAGAAGGTCCACTCGGGAATGGTTGTAGGTGTAGAAGGGAAAGATGTAAGAATAGAAGCCATAGACCTCAAGGTATGGTGATATTATTTCCGGTAAAGAAAAAATGACACCTTCCGAGGCAGTATACCAGGGTATAAAGGATGCAGGTATTGACTTTATTGTCAGCGTACCATGTGCCAACCTCAAGGAACTCATTCCGATGGTGGATTCGGATCCCGATATAATCCACGTGCCTGTTACGCGTGAGGAAGAAGGTGTGGGAGTGTGTGCTGGAGCATATATGGGAGGCAAGAGACCTGCAATGCTCATGCAGAACTCAGGTCTTGGTAATTCGATCAATGCGCTGGCATCGCTTGATATTCTATATGGGATTCCACTCCTTATGATCATGAGCCACCGGGGTGTGGAAGGTGAGCCCATCGTGGCCCAGGTGCCCATGGGCCAGCTCACAGCTCCGCTTCTGGAAACACTTGATATTCCTTATTTTCTTCCGGAATCTAAGCAGGATGCAACAGATATGATTGTTACAGCTATGGATGATGCTTTTAGCAAGAAGACACCGGTAGCTGTGCTACTTCCGATTATATTCTGGAGGCAGGCATGAAACGAATGGACGCAATTTCAGAGATAGCCGAAAAGGCTACGGCCAGCAATGCTCTTCTGGTGGGCAATATCGGAATCCCATGTAAGGAGCTGCACCAGACATGTGATATCCCTAACAACTTCTATATGCTGGGTTCCATGGGGCTTGCATCATCAATTGGCCTCGGGCTTGCACTATCTCTTCCTGAAAGAAAGGTTATGGCCATCGACGGGGACGGTTCTGTCCTGATGAATATGGGCAGCCTTGCAACCATCGCATGGCAGGCACCTGATAATTATCTTCTGGTAATCATAGATAACGGAGCATACGGTTCCACAGGTAACCAGCCGACCGCAACCTCACAGGGAGCCGACCTGGCCCGGGTGGCAGAGGGAGCGGGTAACCTGAAAGTTTACGATACCGATACAAAAGAAGGGTTAAGGAAGATACTGCAGGAAACAGATAATGGAATAATAATTGTCAGGACCCTTCCCGGAAATGCCGGGGTTCCCAACATTAAGATGTCTCCTGAAGAAATAATTAAGAGATTTATGGCCGAAGCGTCTCGACCATCCAGCTCAGTTTGAAAGTGCCGTCAAGTATCATTTTCTTAAGTTTGTCCTCAAGCTCCAGTGCCCTTTTGCGGTCTGACTGGCGCAGGACTATAGGTACTTCATTCATTTTATCATCGATTTCAAATCTGAGCTTTCCAAGTTCTGCCCTGAAAACATCCTCCTTACAGATGATGCTGCACAATCCGCAATTAAAACACAGATGCCTGTCGAGCACAGGTCTATCGTTCTTGAAATAGATAGCATCCATGGGACAGTTCTCGGCAGCTCCGCATTCTTTACACCTTATACATGAAGCTGGTTTGAACTCGACCGAAAGGTCAACACCCTGCCATCCATCTGCATATGTAGTGTCACTTATGGTCACCCGCCTGTCCACATCCATCACTGGCATAGCTACCTTATGATCGGTCATGGTGACGGCATCAAGTACACCGTCGTTTACAACTGGTATGGGTATGGCCCATGAAGCTATGCA
>DACO01000151.1:0-3796 GCA_002508635.1 Methanolobus sp. UBA118
CGCACCCTGGAAGAGAAGCTTGTTGCACATGCCGATAATCTTACAAAGGGAACTAGGAAGATAAGCCTGGACGAGAAGCTATCACTTATGCGAAGAAAGAATATCGATACCAGTAGTATTGAACGTGTCAAAAGACTTGCCGATGAGATCGGCATTGTATAGAACACAAGGGATAATTATTTATATAGAAATCACTAATGGGATACTGTGCAGAGGAATGCATAACACGTTTTTATCACGTTGATTTTCTCATTTTTAGTTAGAGGTATAACTGATGACCGATGATAAGTATTTAAAAGGTACAACGACAGTTGGGATAGTTTGCAATGATGGTGTAGTTCTTGCAACCGAACAGCGGGCAACGATGGGGCATTTTATTGCAAGTAAGACTGCGAAAAAGATCTACCAGGTAGATGATCTTGCAGCCATGACAACTGCCGGTTCTGTGGGAGATGCTCAACAGATCGTACGTATTATCAGCGTCGAATCCAAGCTTTACAAGATGAGACGCAAAGAATCAATGACCATTAAGGGTCTGACCACTCTTTTATCAAATCTTTTAGCCGGACAGAGGTACTATCCCATGATGGTGCAGTTACTGGTCGGAGGATACGATAAGAATGGCCCTGCATTATACTCCATTGATGCACTTGGCGGTAACATTGACGAAAAGGCAGTTGTTGCAACCGGATCAGGTTCACCAATAGCTTACGGTGTGCTCGAAGACAGATTCGAAGAGAATATGGATACCGAGGCAGGTACCGAACTGGCTGTCAGGGCACTGCATAATGCTATGAAGAGAGACTCTGCATCAGGCAACGGAATCGATGTAGTAGTCATAAGTGAGAACAATTATAAGAGACTTGAATCAGAGGAAGTTAAGAAACTGAGGGAAGAGCTCAACTGACATCAACCATATATTTTTTAAATATAATTTTTAAAAATCCAAATTTCTATAACTCATATTTTTCATTTTTTACAGGAAGGCTGTTTTAATGGCGGGAGAAGAAGGATTAGCTGATCTTAAGAGAAAGATTGAAGAGAAGTTGCCCAGTGGCACAACTATTTCTGATGTTGAATTTGAAGGCCCGCAACTCGTAGTTTACACCGAAGAACCAAAGAAGTTTGCTGATAACGGCAATATTGTCAGGAATCTCGCAAAGATCCTGAGAACACGTATAGTGGTTCGTCCCGATCCGAAAGTGTTGATGCCTCCCGAGGAATCGATACAGAAAATAGAAGAGACGGTTCCGTCAGAGTCCATAGTTTCTAATTATCATTTTGACCCCGATGTGGGCGAGGTCATTATCGAAGCTGAAAAGCCGGGGCTTGTGATTGGTAAACATGGGGAGACACTCAGGGAGATCACAAAGAAGATTGGCTGGACACCTAAAGTTGTAAGGACTCCACCTATCAAGTCACGGACAGTCAAGAACATCCGTGAATTCATGCGTACCAACCACAAGGAAAGAAAAGACATCCTTAAAGCTGTGGGAAGAAAGATACACAGAGGATGTACTTCCAAAGACCAGTGGGTAAGGATCACATCCCTGGGAGGAGCAAGGGAAGTAGGACGCAGCTGCTTTATTGTCTCAACCCCGGAATCAAGGATCATGATCGACTGTGGTGTAAATGTAGCTTCAGAGGATGATATGACACCATTCCTCTACGTACCTGAAGCTTTCCCGATAAACCAGATAGATGCAGTGGTGCTCACACACGCCCACCTTGACCACCAGGGGCTTGTCCCACTGCTTTACAAATATGGTTTTGAAGGACCCGTGTACTGTACACCACCAACACGTGATCTGATGGCACTCCTGCAACTTGACTATATAGACGTTGCTGCCAAGGAAGGCAAAAGACCGCCTTATGCATCCGCAGATGTCAGGGAGGTCTTAAAGCACACGATCATACTGGATTATGAAGAAGTTACTGATATTGCACCAGACATCAAGCTCACCTTCCACAATGCAGGACATATTCTGGGCTCTGCGGTCTCTCACTTCCATATAGGAGACGGACTGCACAATGTAGTGTTCACCGGTGACTTCAAGTTCGAGAAGACAAGGCTTTTTGATCCTGCTGTCAACAGGTTCCCTCGTGTGGAGAGTGTGGTAATGGAATCCACCTACGGCAATTCCAATGCAATGCAGCCAGCTCTGAAAGATGCCGAAAAGAACCTCAAGACGATTATAAAAGAGACACTCAAAAAGGAAGGAGTGGTACTCATTCCTGCATTCGCAGTGGGTAGGAGCCAGGAGGTTATGATCGTTCTCGAGGACGCGATACGTAAAGGCGAGATACCAAACGTTCCGGTCTATCTTGACGGTATGATCTGGGAAGCGACGGCAATCCATGCCACATATCCCGAGTACCTCAACAACGACCTGCGTAAGCTGATCTTCCAGAAGGGAGAGAATCCATTCCTTGCAGATTGTTTCCAGCCCGTTGACTCCAATGAGCTGCGTCAGAAGATAATAGAAGAACCTCATCCATGTGTCATCCTGTCAACCTCAGGTATGATGAATGCGGGTCCGGTAATAGAATACTTCAAGGCATTCGCAGAGAATGAGAACAACACGCTTGTGTTCGTAGGTTACCAGGCAGACGGAACTCTTGGTAGAAGGATCCAGAAAGGATGGAAGGAGATACCTCTGTCCAGCAGCAACGGAACACACGTAGTAACCATGAACATGAGAGTTGAGGTCGTTGACGGATTCTCAGGTCACTCCGACAGGAAACAACTCATGGATTATATCAAGAGGATGAAACCACGTCCTGAAAGGGTTTATACCGAACACGGAGACGAACGCTCATGCATTGACCTTGCAAGCTCGATCCATAAGAAGAACAGGCTCGAGACCCGGGCACTTACAAACCTTGAAACTGTACGGCTGGTATAACCGTACACATTTTATTCTTTTTTTCCATTCAGAAAAACGATCTATTCTGTAGCCCTGGCCAGCTCTCTTAAGTAATCTGTCAGACCATTATGGTCCTCAAATACCCTGTCGGCCTCTGACATCTTCTCAGGTTCCAGATAGGTAGCCACTGCAACGCAGTACAGGCCCGCATTCTTAGCTGCTTTTATTCCCAGAGGCGCATTCTCCACAACAAGACATTCTTCTTTTTTGAGACCCAGCTTATCCACAGCTTTAAGATAGGGTTCCGGGTCGGGTTTCCCATTGCTGACGTCTTCCCCGGATATCACTACATCGAAGATCCCAGGATAGAACTTTTCCATGAGACTGTCGACAATCTTTCTGTCGGCACCGGAAGCTACGGCAAGCATGTACCTGCCATGCAGAAGCTTCAGGCATTCACGCATATCATCAAATGCTTCTGCCTCATTCATCTCCATAAAGAGCTTTCTTTTTTTCTGCAGCAGTTCTTCATAGATGGAATCATCGGCCTCTTTCCCGGCCTTTCCGAAAAAAATATCGATAACACCCTTATGGTTCGATCCCTCTATCTCATAGACCTCTTTCTCGGAAACATCGATACCTTCGTCCTCAAAGACCTTCACCCAGGCCTTTGCATGATAGGACATGGAGTCCACAAGCACACCATCAGAATCAAATATTACTCCCTTGAACATACTGTGCGATATTGTTTTCATATTTGAATAACTTTGCCAGGCAATAAATGACGAATTATGCTCCGGGAGAGAGACAATTATTGCACCTATAAATGGGTTATTATTGATAGCTCTTTTTTTTGCACAAATAGGATTTCCAGTAAATAAATCCTCAAAAACAAACTACGGATGAGGAGAATCCTTCACGAATAATAA
>DACO01000151.1:4043-7686 GCA_002508635.1 Methanolobus sp. UBA118
GTAGTTAAATTTAGATTGGCATGGATTCGTTTACAGCAATTACTCTAGCGGTTTTTTTGCCATTCATTTTGGCCGGTATATTGCCAGTGGTTGAAAAACTCCTGAAGAACAGAATAGGATGGTATGCAGCAGCGGTTGCTTTCCTGAGTCTTGTACTTGTGGCACAGGTTGCACCAACTGTCATACACGGAGAGAGCATACAGGGCTCCATAACATGGATACCTTCACTGGGCATTGACCTGTCGTTCTATGGAGACGGGCTCAGTGTGATGTTCGGTATAATTGTCTCTACTATCGGCATCATAATCATGTCATATTCCAATGGATACATGTCCAAAAGAGAAGACCTTCCACGCTATTACCAGCAGCTTCTCTTCTTCATGGGCTCCATGCTCGGAATGGTGTTCTCAGCAAATCTCATCCAGTTGTTCATATTCTGGGAACTTACCAGTATCACATCTTTCATGCTGATCGGATACTGGCGCAACAGGCCAATGTCCGTCTACGGGGCAACCAAGTCCCTGCTGATCACAGCAACAGGCGGCCTTTTCATGCTTGCGGGATTTTTAGTGCTGCATGCAATAACAGGCACCTTCGATATACCCACAATCCTGCACAGCGAATCCATGATCGAGTTCATAAAAGGACATGAACTCTTCCTTTTAGCACTTATCCTGATATTCATAGGTGCTGCATCAAAATCAGCACAGGGACCTTTCTACGTGTGGTTACCCAATGCGATGGAAGCACCAACTCCTGTCAGTGCTTTTCTGCATTCGGCCACCATGGTCAAGGCGGGAATCTACCTCGTAGCAAGGATACACCCTATATTTTCCGGAACTGATGCCTGGTTTATCCTGGTAAGCGGTGTAGGAATAATCACAATGATCATGGCAGGTTTCCTGGCGTTCCGCCAGACTGACATCAAAGGAATACTTGCCTATTCCACCATCAGTCAGCTTGCATATTTGATGACCATGTACGGTTACACCACCCTTCACCACCCGGGAATAGGCGTGGCTGCAGCAACATTCCACCTGCTCAATCACGCAACCTTCAAGGCATCACTTTTCCTTGTGGCAGGCATAGTTGCCCATGAAACGGCCACGAGGGATATAACGAAAATGGGAGGACTGCGAAAGGAGATGCCGATAACCTTCATCCTTGCGACCATAGGTGCCCTTGCAATGGCGGGGATACCACCGCTGAACGGATTCCTGAGCAAGGAGATGTTCTATGAGGCATCCTATGAGATGGGACACCTGCTCGGAGGTCCTTTCACATATCTTATCCCGGCACTGGCTGTGCTGGGAGGTGTACTGACCTTTGCTTATTCCATCAAGCTCATTGACGGCATTTTCCTCGGAAAACGTCCGTCACACGGTCTTCCGGAACACATACATGACCCTGGATGGACCATGATCGTTCCAACCGCTTTTCTGGCAGTACTTATCATATTGTTCGGACTTGTGCCTTCAATACCTTCACATTATATCGTTCAGCCTGCGGTCGAATCCATACTTCTCGAACCGGTTGACCTGCATGTACAGCTATGGCACGGCTTCACACCCGCCCTTATGATGACAATAGCAACGTTTATCCTGGGTATACTTATCTACACACGTTACGACAGCATTGCTGCCTGGCAGAACAGGTTCAATTCACGGCATCCCATGCTAAGTGTAAATTATCTCTATGATGCCACGGTGAACAACGCAAAGAACGTCACCTTCGGTTTCTCATCAAGGATGCAGCCAGGGAATATCAAGACCTATGTTATAGCCCTGCTGCTCCTAATGATTGCACTGTTCATGATACCTGTAGTGTTCCTTACGGCAGATATCATACCTTCGACACTCAACTTTGACATACCGCTGTATGAAGGCATACTGTTCCTGTTCATGATCATCGCAGGTCTGGGTGCAGCACTGCTTCCAAGGTATGTGCCTGCCATAATATCCCTTTCAGGACTCGGCTACCTTGTGAGCCTGCTGTTCATCTACCTCTCGGCACCTGACCTTGCACTTACCCAGATACTTGTGGAAACACTCTCTACAATAATATTCCTGCTTGCAATAGTTAAGATACCGCAGAAGTTCAGGGAACATGTGACACCAGCAGTGCTGACAAGAGACCTGCTGATAGCCTCGGCGGTGGCTCTTACCGTATTCGTGCTGCTGATAAATGCCACACAGGGAATCGTGGCCTTTGAGAGTCTTTCCCACTATTTCATAGAGAACAGCCTGCCACTGGCCGGAGGTCATAACATTGTCAACGTGATCATTGTTGATTTCAGAGGTTATGATACCCTTGGAGAGATTTCGGTCTTATGTCTGGCAGCATTCGGTGTTTATAACCTGATACACAGCAGAGGTGAGGAAGAATGACCACAACCATAACAAAAACAGTTACCAAGATATGCTTACCACTGGTGATCCTCTTTTCCATTTCCCTGCTGCTGGCAGGGCATAACAATCCGGGAGGAGGATTTATCGGAGGGGTGATGTTCGCTTCTGTGATCGCGCTGACATACGTAGTCTTCGGACTTGACTACATCAAGTCCTTCTTCGATCCCGACTGGGGCAAGTGGTTTGCCTTCGGTCTGATACTTGCGTCCCTGACAGCCTTTGCTGCAATACCCTTCGGACATAACTTCTTCAGAAGTGCCGTGGAGTTCGTGCATCTTCCTTTCTTCGGAGAGGTGGAGCTCGTATCCGCAGGTCTCTTCGACATCGGAGTATATTTCGTTGTAATTGGTAGCTTGCTCTTTATTTTCAAAAACGTAGGTGATGACGAATGAACAATACCCTGCTTTCATTAACAATTGCCATACTCTTTGGTATTGGCACGTTCCTTGTACTCCGCAGGGACATATTAAGGATTATCATAGGCCTAAGCGTACTTTCACATGCCGTCAACCTTTTGATCGTATCAACCGGCGCCTTCGCAGGAACAAGAGTACCGATCATCACAGAAGACGGAGGACATGGGGCCTCGGAAGCTACAGGAACAATCTTCAATGATGTTCTGGCAGAGAACACACTGGCACCTATAACTGCCGCAGGCCATACTGTGAATTTTGTTGATCCGCTTGTTCAGGCTCTGGTACTTACTGCCATAGTCATCAGCCTGGCCGTTACCGCATTCATACTGATACTTGCCTACCGCATCTATGAGGAATACGGGACCACTGATATCAACGAACTCAGGAGGCTCTGGGGATGAGTACGATAGCAGAACATCTCCCGATAATCCTGATCGCCGTCCCGATACTTATGGCAGCGATAATGGTTATGCTCAGGTCAAATCCACAACTTCAGAAAGGGCTGAACATTCTGGTATCCTCAGGCCTTGTTGTCCTGAGTGTGATGCTACTCCTGCAGGTATGGAACACCGGAATACAGGTATACGAGGTTGGTGAATGGGGCAAGTATGGCATACTGCTTGTGGCCGATCTGCTAAGTGCAGGCATGGTTGTTCTCACAACCTGTATTTCCTTCCTTTCACTGATTTACTCATTTGACTATATCGAGAAGAGATCACTCAGTGCTACCTATTATCCGCTGTTCAACCTGCTGCTGGCAGGTCTTAACGGGTCTTTCCTGACAGGAGACATATTCAATCTCTTCGTATTCTTCGAGAT
>DACO01000116.1:0-317 GCA_002508635.1 Methanolobus sp. UBA118
ACAGGAAGGTTCGGATTGTCAAGTGCAACCTGCAGGTATGGCGGGTTCCAGAGTCTGGATACCTTGAATCCCATGATAGCATGGCCCATTCTGTCCTTCTCCTTGAGTACTGTGTCAACATCAGGGAATCCATCAATTGCACGCTTTACTGCCAATTTTGTAGCTCCGTAGTTGTACCTGTAGATCCTGTTGTAGTCCTTTGCCTCAGGGTGTATGAAAACACTTGCAACGACTACAAGATCCTCAACATCCATGTCACCGAATGCTCCCTCTTCAAGGGCATCTGCAACTGCCTTTGCCACAGCAGCCTGTGCAGG
>DACO01000116.1:690-10030 GCA_002508635.1 Methanolobus sp. UBA118
CCTGCTGAAAGCTGTGTCAGTCCGTTTGCGAATGCCTGACCCACAGGACCGTCTTTGTTTCCGATCATAAGGTCAACGTGTGCGAGTTCTGGGTTCTCGCCGATTAATGCTTCTCCAACTAATAACATGATTTTCACTCGTATGTACTGATGAATATTAACTCGTCAATTCGATTTATAAGCTTAGTAGGTAGTGATTTATCTGAATCTGCCACTTAGTGATTACTAACCTGCAGATACTATCTACCTTTTCTCGTGCAAAACCAGCCCTTTTTATATTATAGTTACGGCATAGACACGAGATTTTGTGCTTTATATAATATATATCAATAAATAGTTTGTTGAAACTCTCATTTTTAGTTTCAAAATCAGGATATAATCTTAGGACAGATATCATTCATTATACACTCATCACATTTCGGACCCACCGGCCTGCAAACGTTCTGTCCGAACAGCACCATCAGACCGTTGATATTCTTCCATTCATCCCTGGGAACTACATTCTCAAGCTCCTTTTCAGTCTCATCCGGATCGGATGTATCCACCAGCCCCATCCTGTTCGAGATCCTGTGAACATGAGTATCCACAGCTATGACATCCTGCTCGAATCCGTACCCAAGCACGCAGTTTGCAGTCTTTCTTCCGACTCCCGGAAGCTTGAGCAACTCGTTCATTGTGTCCGGAACAACACCACCATAATCCTGCAGGATGATCCGGGAAATGTCAATGATCCGCTGGGATTTTACCCTGTAGAAGCCCACGTTCCTTATCAGCTCCTGTATCTCATCCACGTCAGCCTCTGCCATTTTACCAACCGTAGGAAATACGCTGAAAAGCTTCTGCGTTGTCGGGATTGTCACATCATCGCGTGTACGCTGGGACAGGACCGTGGATATCAGAAGATAGAACGGGTCCCGATTCACATGAAAATAGCCATTAGGATACAGTTCTTTGAGACGGGAGATCACTTCTTCCACATACATCTGAAAGTTGATAGAGTAGCAAGTTATAAACTGTTTTCCATGTGAGCATCGGATAGTGTACAATCCTCCGGAATGCATAACACCTGCCCACGATCAACAAAAACAGCTTCCTATCTTCCGGCTGAAGGGGAATAGGCCGGGAATCTAATATGCACTGTAGTCCCGAAACCTTCCTGACTCTCGATCCAGATCTCACCGGAATGGACCTCTGTGATCATTTTACTTACGTAGAGGCCAAGTCCGCTGCCACCGTATTTCCTTGCCATCGAGCCGTCGACCTGGTAAAATCGCTTGAAAACGTTTGAGAATTCGGTTTTCGGTATGCCTATACCACTATCTTTTATCGTGGCGTGCACGTGTCCGTCTTCCCGGAAAGCTGTAATAAGCACAGTGCCACCCTCGGGACTGAATTTTATGGCATTATCCACAAGAGACCTGAAAAGATACGGGAGGTACTCCACATCACCCATCACAAGTGGCAGATTATCCTCAAAGGAAGTGGAGATCGTTATCTGCTTTTCTCCGGCCTTGAAAGAAAAGTATTCAGCAATTCTTTTGAGACTGTCCTCGATCCTTACAGGATCGAACCTGTAGTTGACTTTTCCGGACTTGGCTATACTCATATAAATTAGCGAGTCCAGCAGGAAACTCAGATGATCATATTTATCGAGTACGGTCTGCATGGCATTTTTCTGCTTATCATTTAACGGACCAAGCACCTCATCGTGCACAAGTTCACTGTAACCTTTGATGGATATCAGCGGAGTCTTTAGCTCATGGCTGAGGTTGGACACGAACTCATCCTTCATCCGGTCCAGTGACTTTAAGGCCTGATTTGCCTTTGAGAGATCCTCTGTGTATTTACTGATAGCTTCTTCTGCCTTTTTACGCTCGCTTATGTCACGTCCGTTGTTCAAGAAAGCCGGTATGCCACCGTAATCTATAAGGTTTACACTCATTTCCACAGGAACTCTGGAACCATCCCTTTTTACATAGAGTGCTTCAAATGTTGCCTGTCCATTCTCCAGAACTGAGGCGGTATTTTCCATGCATTTTTCCCGGTATTCAGGTGCAACCAGATCCTCCCTGGACATATCGAGAAGCGCTTCATGTTCATAGCCCAGCATCCTGCAGGCTGCAGCATTTGCTTCCAGAACTGCGCCTTCCCGGGTAAATAGAATGATAGCATCCACCGAGTTCTCAAAAAGTGTCCTGAATTTCTTCTCGGAAGATACCAGCCTGTCATGCAGTTTTTTACTTTCCAGGAGATTTTTCGAGCGGGTGAGCAGTTCGACCCTGTCAATGGGCTTTGTGAGGAAATCATCTGCTCCTGCTTCTATACCTTCCAGCCTGTCATCTCTTGAAGACAGGGCTGTGACGATTATAACCGGAATAAAACTGGTTTCTTCAGATGATTTTATGCGCCTGCATACTTCATAACCGTTTATGCCAGGCATCATAACATCAAGAATGATAAGATCAGGTTTTTCCCTGCTCAGGATATCAAGTGCCTCTTCACCACTGAAAGCCTCAATAATATCATATTTACTGACCAGTTGGGCTTCCATTAACTGGACATTGATAGGGTCATCGTCTACAATCAGGATCCTGGGCCTGTACTGTTCAATCATTTAAAAGAACCAATTCCATTTTTATAAAGAAGCTTATTTACAAGAGCAATTGTTACTATATTCATAATAGAGAAATTATATAATAAATTTGCTTTTGACTGATCATTTGCTTTTACAATAATATGATAAAATAGGAATAGTGATTTTTTATATAAGTCTGTCCGTCAGTTATCCAGAATGCAAATATCTTAATATCCTGAAAATAATACTGAACTGATGCTGGATAACCTATTGATGAACCTGTCAGAATATGCATACCTGAGCCTTTTTGTGACAAGTTTTCTGGCGTCGACCGTTCTTCCACTGGGATCTGAAACCCTTGTTGTTGTACTTATCAGATCGGGATTTAATTTTTTTGCGGTTGTGATGGTTTCCACCATAGGAAACTATCTGGGCTCATGCACCACCTATTACCTTGGATTTAAAGGACGCAGTGATATTATCGAGAAGTACTTTTCAATATCTGAAAAACAGCTAAGAAAAGCCGATAGCTGGTTTGATAAGTACGGCCCTTTCCTGCTACTGTTCACATGGCTTCCATTAGTGGGAGATGCCATAACAGCTTCAGGAGGAATACTGAAGCTTGATTTCAGAATTTTTTCCATCTATGTGTTCATTGGTAAGTTTTTACGCTACTTTGCCGTTTCATATCTGGCCCTGAATTTATGAATATACCCGAAAATGCGATAAAGTGTAACTGATTTTGGATAAGTATATATATATGTACCCCAATATTAATGTAATTATATATAATCATAGTAAGAAATTTGGGCTGAATTCATAATGACATCACTCGACGTGGACCAGAAAACTCTGATCAAAAACTCAGTGCTGATACCAATCGCATTTGTAACAGGAACACTCATTGCAGTCACTGCTTACAAGTACTTACCACCAACAACTGCTCTGCTATCAGTTTTTGGCAGTGCTATCATAGTTTCACTGCTGACATATGCACTGGTAAGATCAAGATCGAAGTAAGTCAGAAAACCATTTTGCGATACTTTTATAGCCTTGCATATGCATTTATTTCTGTATGCGGGCTCGTGGTCTAGCTGGTCATGACGTTGCCTTCACACGGCAGAGGTCGGGTGTTCGAATCTCCCCGGGCCCACCATTATCATTATCTTCTGCTGATGTTGATTCTTGCAGTAAGCTGAGCTGTTTTTCAAGAAATTCAATCCTCTGTTCAAGAGGACTAAGTGATTCTGAGTTTAAACTATCATGGTCCACAACAACTAAAAAAGCCTGTTTACCTTCGTGAGAAGCAGGGATTATTTCTGCATTATCACCAATTAGTTCACTATTTTACAAAGGATACAATGTATTCCCCGCCTATATAGGAAGGCGTTTTTCTTATAGGCCATTATTTATCAATATGTTCTCTTACGCAAGCATAGGATAGATGAAAGCGAGGTCCCACCTTCATTCCCTGTACAAGATACATGCTGAATTATTTGAAAATATTTTCAAACCAATTTTACTTTAACAAAGTGTACAGGCCGTTTCAACCAAGCACCCTGAATTTTAGTTATACGTAAACAGGTTTCTTATTGCTTAAATTCATGATTCCCAAGTCTAGTTATCCGACAAAGTGTTTATTTTAAATCCCTGTCCTTATTAGATGCGCTCTCTGTGATCAGTCGCCCTCTTCCTTTTTTACTTTTACTGTAAATGCATCTTCACGGCGACCCTGTCCTTGTTCATCATTAACAACAACCACAGTATACATACCGATAGGAGCTTCTTTGGAATCAGAAGGAATTTTTAATGTGCATGTAATCTTTTTAGAACTTGACATGATATCTTCGCACTTCATAGAATCACCTGTTTTTTGGTGAACGAGTCTGACTTCCTTTATAGTTTTAAAGTTCTCTCCAAGAATTGTAAAGTTTTTTATAGTCTCCCCGAGCCGGCCTTCATCGGTTGGGATAGCAAGAATATAAGGATCCAGAGCCACCTTGATATCCCCTCCGGTTCCCCTTTTAGCAGCGATTGCAGCTTCGCTGCCTACTGCGACAGCTCTCGTACCAAAATAAAAACCAGCAACTGCAACAATCAACGTGCTTATGGTGGTAATGATTTGTTTTGCAATGTCTACACTGTCCTTATTTTCTGCCATTTGCAACATAACTGTGTATCGCGTTCCATTCGTCGCACCATACGGTTGAGAATAATAAACCGATTCTTTCGAGAGATTATCGTATTCTGCTTGCGATAAGTCTATCTCTCGAGTAAAATCCGAACGAGATATCTGCGTATAGAGAAACACAGAGCTTATCATAAATATGAGTATAAGACTCAATGCAATCACAGCCCGTATACTACCTTCGGGTAAACCAAGAGACTGGTCAGGTTTGGCCAGTTCGAGATACTTAAAAATAGAAGCAGTAAAAGTAAGAGCTAGTAGAAGTGCAATCACGCTAGTGCCAAGCAGAACAGATAGGATAATTTCAGGACGATATTCAACACTAGCAAATTCTATACTTAAAAATTGGAATAAAACTAACGTAATAAGTATAGCTAGCACAAACACTAACACAATAAAAACTTTAGTACATGGCCATTGCCATTTTTTTTCATCGGCTGCATTTCCATCAACTGCATTTCCATCAGCCATCTGTCCCCACATCTCAAGATATGTAATTAGCCGTATTAATTTTTTCCGCAGTAAAGTTACGAATTTTTATTCTCGTTCTGGCGTTGGGTCATGGATATCTATAGAGATACGCTCATTGACCTATGTTATGTCATTTGCTACATGGACTTTTATGATTCTTATGATGAGTTCCATCAGTATTTTTGAAAAGAAAATGAACAAAGCAGATAAAGCAGGTCACAGGATTGAGATCATCTTTTTAATTAAAGATCTGTATAAATATATCAGTTACATGCAGATAAAATACCAATACTAGCTGTTGATACCGGGACCTGTTATTGATATGGTCCCGAAACTGTTTCTGGTATAAAATTAGTTATTATAGCCAACTTTGCTTTTCCATTCCAGGACATTTTGTTACACATTTCCACAGAAAATATGCCGGATGGATATGCCGGATTTAAACTTAGTAGTGATTTTTGATAGCATCTTTTAAAAAATCAGTATCCAGAAAAACTTTGCTTCCAAAATAATAAGAGCGCACAAAATCTTTTTTAAAGCAACAATCAGACCCTTCAGGGTAGGATTGTACATAGGGAGGTCTACATATTGAAAGTTAGACAAAGCATACTGGTGTGTTTTGTAGTTACTATGTTGTTAGCGGTAGCAAGCAACGCATCTGCTCAGATGGTTGAAGGAACCGAGACGCAGATAACTACAAACGAGTCCAGTCAGATATTCCCCGATACCCATGATGAAAAAGTAGTCTGGATGGACGAACGCAACGGGAACTGGGATATCTACATGTACAACGTTTCTCAGGATGAGAGAATACAAATTACCACAAACGAATCCGGACAAGTTTATCCGGCTATCTACAACAATACCGTAGTCTGGGAAGACAACCGTACCGGCAACCAGGACATCTTCATGTATAATCTGACATCTCAGAATGAGACTCAGATAGCCATGAACATGTCAAACCAGACAAATCCCGACATCTACAACAATACCGTAGTCTGGGAAGACGACAGGAATGGCAACTGGGACATTTTCATGTACAATCTGACATCTCAGAATGAGACTCAGATAACTATGAACATGTCAAACCAGACAAATCCCGACATCTACAACAATACAGTAGTCTGGGAGGACAACCGTACCGGCAACCAGGACATCTTCATGTATAATCTGACATCTCAGAACGAGACACAGATAAGCACGAACATATCAAACCAGACAAGTCCTGCTATTTACAAGGATACGGTAGTATGGCTCGATGATGCAAACAACAGCACCCAGGTTTACCTGTATAACATTACCACGATGAACGAATCCCGGATAACGATGAATGAATCGATGAAAGGATCACCTGCAATATACGGAGATTATGTGGTATGGATGGACAACCGCAGTGATAACTGGGATATCTACCTCTATGATAATTCCTCACAGCAAGAATTCCAGGTCACAGATAACAGATCCGACCAGATGAACTGCACGATCTATAAGAACATGATCGCATGGCAGGATGACCGCAATAAAAACTGGGACATCTACATGCTAACTTTAGGTGGCAATGGCAGCAATGGTGGCAATGGTGCTTCCGGCAACGGTCAGGCAGACGGCACAGCGGCAATTGAGGTGAACAAGACATTTGTATCGAATGCAGATGAGGACGGATCAGCAGATGCTAGTGTCAATGATACGCTGACATACAATATCACTGCCACAAATACCGGCAATACGGACCTGACAAACGTGTTTGTGGAAGACAATCTTACAGGGCAGAACAAAAGCTGTGAGTTGCTGCAGCCGGGAGAGGAATGTGTGCTGACCACAGAGTACATCGTCAACGTTACTGATCTGGGAACGAACATAAGCAACATGGGTACAGCTAATAGCGATCAGACCAGGCAGGTGAATGATACCGAGAATGTAACCGTACCCATGCCGGAAATGATAATTGAGAAAATGTTGATATCGAACGCAGACGAGGACGGGTCAAATGATGTAAGCGTCAATGACACACTGACATACAACATCACTGCTACCAACAACGGTACTGCAAATCTGACGAACGTGGTTGTTGAAGACGATCTGACAGGAGACAACAAAAGCTGTCCATTCTTGCAACCCGGAGAAGAATGCATACTGAGTACAGAGTATGTCGTCCAGTTGAGTGATATCGGAACAAACATAAGCAATACAGGAACTGTCTACAGTAACCAGACTCAGCCTGTGAACGACACAGAGGAAGTATACGTACCTGTACCGGAGATGAGTATAGACAAGCAACTTGTCTCTAATGCGGATGAAGATTCATCGGGCAATATAACGGCCAATGATACGCTGACATACAATATCACGGCTACAAATACAGGTACTACAAACCTGACAAACGTAGTTGTTGAGGATGATCTGACAGGAAACAGTACAAGCTGTCCACTGCTGCAACCGGGGGAAGAATGTCCATTGACGACATACTATGTTGTAAAGAGCAGCGATGTCGGAACGATCATCATCAACACAGGTTCAGCATACAGCAATCAGACCCGGCCAGTGTACGATACGGCGCAGACAGAGATGGTTAGTACTTCTGCTACCGTAACCGGTGGAAACGCTTCTAATGGCACTAATATGACGGCAGAAAATGTTTCCGCGGAAAACGGTGTTGTGAGCAATGACACCACAGAAGACGATGAGGCCATTGATAATGCCTCGTCAGAAGTGGATTCCACAGAAACGAATGATATCCCTGCAGAAGATAGCGCTGAGGATGAGAACGACGCCGAAGAGAACGGTGTCCCTGAAGAAGACAGTACCACAACCGAGAATAGCAGTAACGATGAGGAAAGCATTACTGAAGAGGACAATACTAATGGAGAGGATACTACCGTAGAGGATAACAATAATGAGGAGAGGGATAACGTCGAAATTGACAATACCACTGAAGAAACAGATTCATAAGCCAGAGAACACAGATATTCAGGGAGATGGAATTCAGACATATCTCCCTGTATTTTTAATATGCTGATGTGGCCACTAACTTATAGATTCTCGTACAAATTTTAAAATTCAATTAACTAGGAAAAAGGAGCAAGAAGAATAAAAGATCCTGATTCTTCAAACAATGAATTTAAATGTTTAATCCATGTAAACTGCAGGTTTATTCCGTAGTTGTCCCGTCAAACTCGGCTTCGTTGGCTTCTGCTTCTTCCTTGGTGGCACGTACGATCCCATCCTTGTGATGTGCAGGTGAATAGATCGTATAGAGTTTCAGTTCCTCCGAGTCTGATGTATTGATGACATTGTGATCCGCACCTGCCGGTACCACCACTGCTACACCGTCACCGACTTCATACTCGTTACCGTCGATTATACACTTTCCCTTTCCGCTTTCAAAACGGAAGAACTGGTCATTTTCCTCATGTACCTCCATCCCGATCTCCTCCCCGGGCCTAAGACTCATAAGTACAAGCTGACTGTGCTGTGCGGTATAGAGAACCTTACGGAAGTTACTATTCTCCAATGTGGCTTTTTCGATATCAGTAGAAAATCCTTTCATAAAGAGAAATAACAATCTATTGTATATATAATCACTCGAAACAATATTTGTGACATAGAGATAAAATTTGCAATTGAAAGAGAATCGATCTATTGAAAAAGAAAAAGGTATTATTCACTTTGTTCGATATACCTGGATTTTGCTTCTTTTAGTACATTGACAGCTTCTTCAAGGCCCTCCCAGCCGAATATCTGCACTTGTTTGTTCTCCAGATTCTTATAAGTCTCAAAAAAGTGGGTGATCTCCTTCAATAGATGAGGAGGAACCTGCTCAAGGGTTTCTATATAGTTCCATAAAGGATCGGTTTCCGGGACGCAGAGTACCTTTTCATCTCTTCCCTTGTCATCTTCCATATCGAACAATGCAACAGGATGCACATCGATAAGACATCCCGGAAACGTAGGTTCCCAGGTCAGTACAAGAGCATCAAGAGGATCTCCGTCGAGTGCAAGGGTGTCAGGGAAAAAACCATACTCACAGGGATACATCATTGAGGAAAAAAGCATCCTCTCAAATTTCACCATTTTCTTTTCCTTATCATACTCGTATTTGTTACGACT
>DACO01000002.1 GCA_002508635.1 Methanolobus sp. UBA118
CGACATTTGCCTATGAGAGCTTCCGACTCCTGGATGAAGGTGAGGGAACCTACTCTTTGCTTAATATTTTCTTCAATGTGATCCTGTGTCTGACAGGAGTTGCTGCAGCTTATCTTTTATTCGCTTAATCTCGGATTAGCGTACTATAGAATATGGGATTGTTTTCTTTCAGATCACATTTAAATATAGCAGGATTGCCAGAACTATGAGTGTGATTCCTGTTATCAGTCGTATCTCGACCCGCTTTTCATCCTTGAAATTGGAAACTCTCTGCGGATCAAGTCCGAATGCCAGAAGGCCTCCCAGTATCAGTATAGGTAAAACGACTCCGAAATTGTATATGCCAAGGTATATTGAAGCTTCCAGGATATTGTTTCCTGACATCAGCATTTCGAGAATTGCAAGATAGACCGCTCCGACACAGGGGGCTTTCACCAGAGAGAAGAGTCCTCCGGCAGCAAATGACAGGACCAGTATATTCTTCCCTCGGATATTCCCTATAAAACCAATGAGAAAACCGGGAGTTCTGAAAGATGAATCTGAATTTTTTCTCATGTAGTAGGCATCATACAAATGCCAGATTCCAAGAAAGCCCACGAGAGCTACCATAAATAGGTTGATGGCTGCTTCAATGCCAGGGAAGGATTTTAATGTATTAAGTATGCCGACTCCGAGTACCATATAAGTAATGAAGATGCCTGCACAAAAGCCTGTGACAAGTATCAGCAGATCACGGCGGCTGCCACTTGATGATATTATCACCGAGGACAAAAAAGCCATCACCGCAAGAAGGCAGGGGTTAAATCCCGCAAGTATCCCGGCGGCAAACACAAATAAATATGAATTACCCGATCCATACCACGCCGGCTCTTCTGAACTGCTCTTGTCAGCAAGGTATTCGGTATTGTTTTTCTCTTCAGGGACCGTGGGTGCGTTCTCAATACCATCTATGAGGAGCTTTTCCAGCAATTCGGTGTCGTCCCTGTAATCGTTATAGTCTATTACCAGACTTCTGTTTATCACGATCGTGGGAACAACAGTGATATCATATTCACTGATATACTCGAATGATTCCATAATGTCATGTTTCGTATAATTGACATTATCGTACTGATCCACTACCCTTTCTATGACCGGACTTGCTTTTTCACATTTTAGACAGCCATTTTCATAGAAGAATTCAACCGTCACGGTGCCAGAGCCGGCATATGCGGTGGAAGATATCAATAGCAGAATCAGCAAACAAAAAATGCCTCCAGCTATTTTTCTAGTGGCAGCTTGTGGAAGAGCATGTCGTTTTTTCATAGTTCTTTTCCGGGGCTCTCATGGTCTCGACACTGATTAGATCACCGGTGTCGGCATTCACATAAGCTTCTACAACGTAAAGTGTAGATGTGCCGGGACATGCACAGCTACGCTCCATTATCTCTACCTTCCAGAATCTATCGGCGCCGTTATGTAAGGTATTGTTTTGATCTTCAGTTGCATGTTCCATAAAAGTTGTCTTCGTTGCTCTCCAGTCGGAAACTTTGAACTTGTTTTCAATGAACTCACTTGCGTTTGAATCACTTTTGACAATACTTACAGCCTGCGAGGAATTGATATTCACGTCAGGTTCCGTATGGATAAGTCCATCCAGGTATCCTGTCCCTGCAAAAGCTCCTCCGACAATGAGAA
This sequence comes from Methanolobus sp. UBA118, assembly GCA_002508635.1. GTDB lineage: Archaea > Halobacteriota > Methanosarcinia > Methanosarcinales > Methanosarcinaceae > Methanolobus. The sequence continues at coordinate 1,678 of DACO01000002.1, forward strand.
TAAAAGCAAAGGCTGAAAGGAACAGGATCTTATTCTTATCCATAAATCTTACTTTGTTGCTTTAGATTATAAGTTTTGCTAAATTCAACCGGCTTCAACTTCTCTACAATATCATCATCCGGACAGGAAGAATAATAAAGCAACCAATACAAGTTCTGTACATACTTTTGATGTAAGTGGTCACAAAAAGAAGGTTATGAAAATGAAAGCATCACTTCTCAGGATATATCTTAGTGAGAATGACAAATATGAGGGTAAAACTGCACACCATGCAGTGCTTGAGTTTCTGAAGGATGTGGGTGTGGCAGGTGCGACAGTACATCATTGTATGGAAGGGTATGGGGTACATAACCGGATACATACGGCAGGTGTACTGAGTCTTGGAACAGACCTTCCGGTAATCATACAGGCAGTGGACAGGGAAGAAAAGATAAAGTCTGTCATCCCTCAACTTAAGAAAATGCTTCCTACCGAGCTTATAACTCTCCAGGAGATCGAAATTGTCTCCGGGGAAGAGTTCAGGGATGATATTGAATAGCTGTAGCAGGATTATCTGTAGAGGACCACTGTATTGCCACGTATCTCGATAAGAGTGGTTTTAGTGGAGTCTGCAAGTTCCTGGGCTGCCTCTTTTATATTCTCTGCTCCGGGGGTGGTCTTCAGCATCTTTATTTTAACAAGGCGGTTTGCTTTTACCTGTTTTTTCACTTCTTCTATTACCGAATCTGTAATGCCGTTCTTGCCGACATTGAGGATTGGCTTCAGCCCGGAGGCTTCTGCCTTTAATTTGTATAATTTGTCTTTTTCCATGAATTACACCTTATTGCTTATTGATCCAAGTAGTATATGATATTTCATATGGTATGGGAAAGTGTTTTGAAAATTAGATTTTCTCAAGGGAACAATTACGTCCCTGGCCTGCTAGCTTTATGACATGACCCTGCTCAGGCATTCCCGGACTCTACCAGGCTGACATCTGTGCCTTCGATGGCGTACTCGAACCATGGTGTGGGCTTTGAGGTCAGGCCAACGACCCTCATTGCATAGGTATCGCCTACTGCCTTTATCTCGATCATGCCATCGAACAGTTGTTTCAGGGTGGCAATGGTCTGGGGATCATGCATCTCGTCCTCGACTACATAAAGACCGAACCCGCCTGCAGCTTTTACCCGCCCTGTGAAGACGTGCAGGAATCTGAAAACAGTCTGCAGGTTAGAGTACATAAGTATGGTGGAAAGTGAGTTGATACAGAGCCTGATCTTGTTCATTTTTTTCCTGACAAGGAATTCTTCCAGGAACTGACTGATCTTCACTCCGATCCCGGTAAGGTCCACAGGACTTGAAGCTCTCTTTATATTTGCTGTATCCGGAGCTCCCATCCCGAGTGTCTTTGTAACACAGTCGACCACTCCTATATTCATAGAAGAGATGTCCATGCCCTGTTCCTCGAACCATGAAAGCACACGCTCTCCTGGTTCTCTGGTTGAGACAAGTATCGCTGCATTGTCATTGTTGAGGTTCTGGTAAATGATCGCATCAAGCAATTCATCTTTCCGGCTCATGGGTGGACCTATCATCATAAGATTGGTGCCTTCCCGAATGCCGCCCAACAGGTCATCCAGCTCTTTGATACCTAATGAATAAACGGACATGATCTATTGTGTTCCTGACTATGGATTACCCATAAAGATACTTATAATCTCTTAACGAAAGTGCAATGCATATCTTTTATAGATATGTGCGATATATAATTGTTGCCTTTATATTATGACAGGCCAGATGTGTTTCTGAATATTTACAGTAACATATTACAAACAATATTAAAGTTTTTTGTTTACTGTTTACTGTTTAATGTGTTTCACGATATGGCCGGCTTCGGGGATAATTATTTCCTTCATGCCGAGCGTGACCGCTGCCGGGGATCCGGGCATACAGAATACTGCTTTACCGTTTATGGTTCCTGCGGATGCACGGGTGAGTATCACAGAGGCACCGATCTGTTCTATACTCCTGTATCTGAACAGTTCTCCAAAACCGGGTATCTCCTTCTCGAACATGGGCTTTACGGATTCGATGGTCACATCCTTTGATGTAAGTCCGGTACCTCCGCTTGTAACTATGATGTCTGCATCGGATCGTAAAGCCCTGGTAAGCGCATCGATTATGGAGGTCTCATCATCGATAACAAGGGAATAACCTGACAATTTATGGCCTGCTGCTTGAATAAGTTCTTCCATGATCTGGCCGGAGCGGTCTTCAGCATCCTGTGGCGAGGATACTTTTCCGTACTTTTCAAACCTTGAGGTCGATATAGTGATTATATAGAAATTACAGGGACCTTTGCTTTCTTTCTTGTGTTCTTTTACTGTAAAGTCATTCATACGAAGTCTTATACATTAAAAGATATATGAAACACTCGATTCGATATGAGAATACTGGCAATCGATGTAGGTACAGGTACCCAGGATATACTCCTGTACGATAGCGAAAAGGAAGTTGAGAACAGCCTGGTAATGGTGATGCCCTCTCCCACAGTCATAATTGCCGGGAAGGTGCGGGAAGCTACTTCCGCCGGAAAGGCGATTTTTCTCAAAGGTGGCGTCATGGGAGGCGGACCTTCTTCCAGGGCAATCAGGGAACATCTGAATCAGGGTCTGGAGGTATACGCGACTTCAAAGGCAGCGTTGACCATTAAGGATGATCTTGACAGAGTAAGGGAAATGGGGATAAAGATCGTTGATGATGCAGGAGAAAAGATTCCTGCGGGAGATTACGAAGAGATATTCCTGCAGGATATCGATCTGAAATCCATAGAGTCCGCACTTAGCTGCTTTGGGGTGGAGATGCCGGAAGTTTTTGCAGTCGCGGTCCAGGATCATGGCAACTCTCCGCATGAGAGCAACCGTATTTACAGGTTCAAAATATTCGAGAGGCTCATTGATGCGGGAGGGAAGTTCTCCGATTTCGCATATGGTCATAAGGATATTCCTACAGATCTCACACGTATGATATCATCTTCAAAGACCCTGTGCAACAGGGAAGTGGTTTTTATGGACACCGGGCCTGCTGCGATCTTCGGGGCACTGCTCGATCCGGCTGCCAGGCAACCCTGCCTTGTTGTGAACATTGGTAACGGTCACACTCTTGCAGCTATTGTTAAGGATTACAGGATCGTTGCCCTCTACGAACATCACACATCCTCACTGACCGGTGAAGGTCTTCAGGAGCAACTACTGCGCTTTGCGGAAGGAGAACTTACATTCGATGAGGTCTTTGGTCAGGGGGGGCACGGATGCTACATCAAAGAGATTATAGACTTTGATCAGGTGAAGTCGGTTATGATCACCGGTCCCAGACGCAGTTTACTGATGGACATGGAGGAGGATTCAAAGGACAGCAAGCTCTGGAACAGGTTGCATTTTGCCGCACCCTTCGGGAATATGATGCTCTCCGGCTCGTTCGGTCTGCTCACACCTTATCTGCCTGGAAAGGTTGATGAGCAATAAGACTTATAAAGTCCAAGGTAGTAGGGGATGAACCGTCCAGATGAAATTGTATCTGACTGATGTTTAACGGCATCAACAAATTCATATACAGACATCTCAATTAAGGACCGTTGCAAAGCGGTACTAGTTGACGCAAATCATTACAATAATTATTCAGGAGATTTAGATTCATGGTAAGAAAACCAGCAAGTATGTACAGGAACGTGAGGCAGCGTTCATACACAAGAAGGAAATACATGGGTGGTGTGCCGGGAAGCCACATCATTCACTACGACATGGGTAACAGGACAGCCGAATTCCCTGTAAAGCTATCTCTGCTTTCCGAGGAAAAATGTCAGATACGTCACACAGCTCTTGAAGCTGCACGTATTACAGCCAACAAGGCTATTATGGCAGCTGCCGGCCGTGCAGGATATCATATGAAACTAAGGGTCTATCCTCATGAGGTCTTAAGAGAGAACAAGCAGGCAACAGGAGCAGGTGCTGACCGTGTATCCAGTGGTATGCGCGGAGCTTTCGGAAAGAATGTGGGTACGGCTGCCAGGGTTTCACCCGGTCAGAAGATTTTCACCATTTCAGTCAACAAGGAACAGTTCAAGACAGCAAAGGATGCTTTGAGAAAAGCAGGCCAGAAACTGCCAACACCTGTAAGGATAACTGTTGACAAGGGAATGGAACTTGTACAGTGAAAGTGATTACTATTTCGGGAGGATTTGAATGAAAGATTACGAAGCGCTTTTGGACCGTGCTATAGCAAACTTACCTGACAAGGAGACCACGGACACACGTTTCGTGATCCCCGAACCGAAGATCCTGGTTGAAGGTAAGACCACGATCCTTGATAATCTGAGCAATATAGCAGATGTACTGAACAGAGATCCCGATCACCTGATGAAATTCCTTACCCGTGAGATGGGTACTGCAGGTAAGATCGATGGTAACAGGGCTGTATTCCAGGGACGCTTTTCCAAGGAGCAGATCAAGAACAACATACAGGCATATGTAGATGAGTTTGTCATGTGTTCCGAATGTTCAAGGCCTGATACCCAGCTGACCAAGATGGACAGGGTACTGGTACTCAAATGTGCCGCCTGCGGAGCTCACAGGCCTGTCAAGAAGAGGCGTGCAACCGCACCGGTCCAGCAACAGGATGCCATCGAGGAAGGTAAGGAATATGAAGTCCGCATCGATGCCGTCGGTTCAAAGGGTGACGGAATTGCCAAGGTGGATAAATATACCATCTTCGTGCCCGGCACTACCAAGGGTCAGACCGCAAAGATAAGGGTCAAGCGCCTGAGCGGTACACTTGCTTTTGCAGAGAAGATCTGATCCGGAAAGGATCTGATTCTTTTCTGAACTTTTCTTTTTTAATCCTGTTTGGATAGTTTCGACGACTTCATAGTCTGTTTTATCTGCTTTTTTAAGGAATAAGTTATATTACATCAGATCTATTAATATAATTACACTCGAAAACAATATGTCGAGGTTTCAAATGGCTCGTATACCCACAGGAATCCCCGGATTTGATGAACTAATAGAAGGCGGTTTCATAGAGAATGATGTAGTCCTGCTGATCGGCGGACCTGGAGCAGGCAAATCCACATTCGGTGCACAATATCTCTACGAAGGCATCACGTCCTATAACGAGCCGGGTGTCTACATCACTTTTGAAGAAACGCCTGCCCGAATCATGAGGAATATGTGGAGGCATGGCTGGGACCTTGAAAGACTTATCAAGGAAGACAAGCTCAGGATAGTGCGTGCCGATCCCATTGCCTATGGCCGCTATATCGAGAAGAACAGGGATCCTGATTCCGCTAAGGAAACGGACACCACTACCATTGAAACCGTTCTGCGGCAGATATATGCCAGTGTGCAGGAAATCGGAGCCAAGCGTCTTTTTATTGACTCCATGACCTCACTTAAGATATCTCCTGATCCTGTTAATGTAAGATATATCATTCTTGAGTTCATTAAGAATATAGAGAGCTTTGACTGCACAACCCTGATCACAAGAGAGATACACAGGGAGACCAATTACTTCAGTGTTGAGGAGTATCTTGCCGAAGGAGTTATTTGCCTTAAGGTATTCAGGATTGGCGGAGAAAGGATCAGAGCCATCGAGATACTTAAAATGCGAGGCACAAAACACGATGAAGTGCTACGTCCCTATATAATGTCTGACAACGGGATCTTCGTTTACTCATCCCAGTCCGTCATAGGCAAAGAAGCAGATGTTTTCTCCACAGAGCTATTCAACTCCAGGGGAACATTGGATGAAACAGAATTACGCTGATTCACAGGACGACGAGAAAATTACATTGCTTTCGATTCCGGGACTTTCTATCAAAATGGATAAAACAGAGGATTTTGTCCAGCTGAAAGCAACAGGAGGTATTCGCAAGGCATGCGCTCCTTTTCTAAACAGGATAAATGAAAGGCTTCGGGAGGAAAAGCCGGCACTTATCAAAGACGATGAGGTGATCGCCTCTACATGGCTTCCTCCGATACCCAGTAAAGCCTTCAAAAGACTTCTTATGGCAGAGACCCAGATAGCTCTGGGCAGGTATGTTCCTGAAACGGTCTCCTTTGAGATAACCCGAAATTGCAAATGCAATTGCGAACACTGTGTGGTGAGCGGCGGAGAAGGAGACCTGGACATCGAGACAATGAAGCGTGCCATAGATGATGTACTTGATATGGGGGCAATGGTCATCGTATTCACCGAAGGTGACCCCATGTTGCGCGAGGATATCTACGAGCTTATCGATTACGTGGACAAGGACCGTGCCATCGTAAATATGTATACTCCTGGTACGGAAATGACTCCGGAGAACGCGCAGCGTCTGAAGGAAGCCGGGTTACATAACCTTCTGGTCAGCATATATTCCACAGAAGCCGAAAAGCACGATGCTGTACGCTGTCTGGACGGTGCGTTCGAGATGGCCACAAATGCCATGAAAATGGCACTTGATGCAGGTCTGCTTGTCACCATGGCAACACATGTGTCACCTAAGAACATAGATGAGTTGCCTGCAATGTATGAGCTTGCAAGGGATATCGGGGTACATGAGTTCTCCCTCTGGGAGTCCGTACCCAAAAAGAAAGGTGATGCCATTATCACTGAAGCTGACAGGCAGCAGGTGCTTGAGATGTACCACCGTATCAATTCCACCAAAGGCGGTCCGCGTATATTTTCCAATTCCTATTTCGAGGGTGAGATGCTGGGGTGCATGGCGGGACAGCGCTGGCTGCACGTTTGTGTTGACGGCTCGGTAAAACCATGTCCGTACATACCTTTCAGCTACGGAAATATTACAGAACAGTCCATGAAGGATATCTGGAGCAAGATACGCAAGGACAGGTCATTCAGAGGACAGCGTAAAACATGTCTGATGCAGGAAAGTGAATATCTGCAGCTTGTGGATAGCATACCGGAGGGCGCATCAAAGCCCTATGATATTGATTTGATATAAGCTACAGGCATTTTCTTATTCTGTTCTTTTTTCCGAATCCAGCTTTTCAAGCAGCTTTTTGTTCTGGCGGTAATATCCTATTATTACTATACCTGCAATTATGCCCATTAGATAATACTTGCCTGAGAATATGTCGAGCCAGAAACCCGGCCAGATATAGGATGCTATCAGGAACATCAGGAACACGGGTAAAGCAACCCAGATTGATATGATAAGTGAGGCTTTTTTCGGACCGTACTTATGATTCAAACGGTGGAGTAGTTTCCATCCTGTGAAAAAATCTGCGATATTCAGCGGTTCATTATCATTGCCATCTTCTATGAACTTTTCAATTCTCTTATCATGGTTTTTCTGTATCTTTTTGCGGTTTACAATAGTGAATAGTGCTGTGAACAGGAAAGCCACAGAACCATACTGTCGTGGCAATAAAAGCATCAATAGCGTTGATATAAACATCAGGGCTCCGATTATGGCAGGAAAATAACTTTCATTGTACCTGCGGGCTGAGCTTATGTTGTATATTGTCATAAAGCCAAAGAAAACAATTCCAAAATGAAATATTGTAATATCCATTATTATCTCCGCAACACCTGTCATTGGAATTTTAACTATTTGCTTTTAGAATTGCTTTAATACATATAAAAATATGTTGGTATTATATTCATATATTTACCAAGTGGCGTGTACTTGTTTGCATGGTATATCTTTATCCTCCATTTAGGTCCAATAATAACCTTTACATATCACCACGTGTTCTTACTAACAATTTCATTGACAGAAAAAAAGACATGTTCTACCCGAACATCCCATCATACAAGAGGCCCTATATGAATATGAAGATCAACCCATGGAGTGCATTGAGCATCGATGATTATTCCAAACTATTCGAGGAATTCGGCATTTTGCCCTTTGATCAATTACTTCCTGAGATCAAAGATCCCCACAGATACATGCGCAGGAAGATCATATTCGGCCACAGGGGATATGATCTGATAACCGATGCCATGAATAACGGCAAACCATTTTCGGTAATGAGCGGTTTTATGCCATCCGGAAAGATACACCTCGGTCATAAGATGGTGATGGAGGAGATCATATGGCACCAGCAGCAGGGAGCCGATGCATTTGTGGGTATTGCCGACAGGGAGGCACACTCGGTAAGGGGCATGTCATGGGAAAAGTGCAGGGATATAGGTATCAATGAGTATCTTACAAGTCTCATAGCTCTTGGCTTTGAACCGGAAGGGCATATTTATTTCCAGTCTGACTCTGAACAGGTCAAGGACCTTGCTTTCGAACTTGGTTCAAAGGTCAATTTTTCGGAACTGAGTGCCATCTATGGCTTCACAGGTGAGACAAGCGTATCCCATATGTTAAGTGCCGTCACACAGAGTGCAGACATATTACATCCTCAGCTTGATGAATTCGAAGGGCCGAAGCCTACGGTGATTCCCGTAGGTGCAGACCAGGATCCTCACATACGCCTGACCAGAGGACTCGGTCACAAGATGAACATGTTCAAGATCGAGGGACGTGAGGATAAGAAAGGCAGACACTATTTCAGCATCAGAAGCAAATCAGCTCCTGAAGATGCCCTGAAGGAGCTGGCTGAACGCATCCCCGGAACTACAAAACTGTTCGAGGGTCATGTTGATGTACTGGATTTCGACAACTTCGAGGAACTCCTGAAGACTGTCAGGGCTGTAGAGCTCGAATTTGGAGGATATGCGTTTGTGCCACCATCTTCCACATATCACCGTTTCATGTCGGGACTGCAGGGTGGAAAGATGTCAAGCAGTGTTCCTGACAGTTATATATCGCTCACCGAGGACCCCAAGGGAGCTGCAAAGAAGGTCAAAAGGGCAAAGACCGGTGGTAGGATAACACTTGAGGAACAGAAAAAGCTTGGCGGTGAGCCAGACAAATGTTCTGTTTATGAATTACTGTTATTCAATCTTGTTGAAGATGATGAGGAACTGGCACAGATCTATAATGACTGTGTCAGAGGACAGAAGGTATGTGGAAACTGCAAGGCTCTTGCAGCGGAAAAAATGGAGAAGTTCCTGAAAGAGCATCAGGAACTGCGTGAAGTGGCAAAGGACAGGCTCGACGAATACGGACTATAGATTATCAAGGTGTAATATATGGCTTCAGATTATAATCTCACACCCAATGAGAAAAACGTGCTGTTAGCACTGGAAGAACTGAAAACTGCAAATCCTGATGAACTTGCACAAAAGGCAGGTATGAAAGTGGAAACTGCCATGCAGGCTGCATTTTTGCTTGATGAGAACGGGCTTGCAAGGGTTGATGAAAAGGTCATCGAGACATATGGACTGACTGACGAAGGTAAAAAGTATGCAGATGAAGGCCTTCCCGAAAGGCAGATCATCAATTCCATCTCCGGGCCAGTATCCATGGATGAACTTAAGGATAAGTTCAATCCTGCCGTAGTCGGCATAGCTACAGGATGGCTGCGCCGCAAAGCCTGGGCTACGATCGAGAAGGGAATGATAGTACCGACAGGAAATGCTGATTCCGGTGATGATGAAAAGGTCCTGGATAAGTTCGGGGGACAGGAAAGAACCCTGGAAGAGCTTGATGCCAGCCCGGCTCTTATGAAGGACATGCTCAAGCGCAAACTCGTAACTAAGAACGAGGACAAGCACAGGTCTGTGAGCATAACTAGCGAGGGGAGCGAACTTGTTGCATCGGGAATCGAGGTAGAAGAAGAGGTTGCACAGATCACATCCGAGATGCTCAAGAGCGGCCAGTGGAAGGACAAGAAGTTCAGGGCATACAATATCCAGACTCCTCCCCGTCAGATATACGGAGCCAAGGTTCACCCTTACCAGCGTCTGATCGATCAGATGAGGCGTATCTTCCTTGACATGGGTTTCACCGAGATAAAAGGTGAGATAGTACAGAGTTCCTTCTGGAACTTCGATTCACTGTTCCAGCCACAGGATCACCCTGCGAGGGAGATGCAGGATACCTTCCACCTGTCCAGCAGGTCAGAACTTCCACCTGAATACAAGGATCAAGTTTGTGCCATGCACGAGCACGGAGGAGACACCGAATCCACCGGTTGGGGAGGTAAATGGAGTGAGGAGATTGCCTGTAAGAATGTGCTGAGGACCCACACCACAGCACTCACCATCAAATATCTTGCAGATAACCCCGAACCTCCGGTCAAGGCTTTCTCAATTGACAGGGCATACCGTCGTGAAACGATCGATCCCACACATACTCCGGAATTCGAGCAACTGGAGGGGGTTGTCATGGATAAGGACATGTCCTTTGCCAATCTGCTGGGATGCCTGAAGGAGTTCTATCACAGGATGGGATTCGAGGACGTGCGTTTCAGGCCGGGATATTTCCCATACACCGAACCAAGCGTGGAACCAGAAGTATATGTCGAAGGTCTTGGATGGGTTGAGCTTGGCGGTGCCGGTGTGTTCAGGAAAGAAGTCACAGAACCCTTGGGAATCAAGTATCCTGTACTTGCATGGGGCCTTGGTGTAAGCCGTCTTGCAATGCTCAAGCTGGGTCTCAAGGACCTGCGTCTGCTTTACCAGTCCGATATCGACTGGCTGCGCAAAAGCCCGGTCTGCCAGCTCTGAATTACTTTTTACATGCGTCCCTGTTGCTATTTCTGAAGGCAGGGACCTGTTTTTGAAATAAGATCTTCTGCGGAGCTAGCGAAAGCTCTGGAAGAATGCTAGGCAACAAGTACGCAGCACTTCTGTATTGTTTGGTTTTATGTAATCCAGGCGCTATATCATAATGATGATTATAATGACTTATTAATCTTTTAGTAAATGTTATAAATATGGAACGTAATATTGTTACATAACTATACTCTGAATATATAGTCCATATTGATGTTTAGGATATAGGAGAGGTGGTACGTTATGAAAAGAATTGTAATACTAACTATGGTAATGCTAGTTGCTGCTATGTCACTGGCAACTGCGGCAAGTGTAGTTCCGGAACCATTTGATGATTGGCAATCCGGTGACGCAGAATTTGAATGCGAACAGGCTGGAGCATGTGACTACTATTCTTATAAGATAGATGAATGGGGAAATGCAAGCTATTGGGGAGATAGTGATATGAACGGTACTTATGATTACGAAAATATTACAATCTCTAATGAAGATGGATATAGTTTTAACTGGACAACTACAGAGCCAGTTTGTGCGGTAATTGTGAAGGGAGGCGATGATGCGTATGTCTATTATTATGATGGTGCATATAGTGACACTAATCTAATAGCCCCTGATAACCCAGGCGGACAACAGGCAGAGATTAGTCACGTCACCTTTTGCTTTAAAGAAGATGACACGGGCGGCCCGGGGGAAGTACCTATTCCAGAATTCCCTACAGTTGCACTTCCGATAGCTGCAATACTTGGTCTGGCATTCCTGTTCCAGCGCAGAAAGGAGTGAACTTTTAAGTTCATTTCTTTTTTAAGTCTATTTTTTGTGTTTTCTTTATTTCTCAATTCTCTGTTTAAATACCGAAGCCTTCTGTTTTGTTATTTTATTTTATTTTATCAGAATTTAATCAATACTTCGGATTAATGCTATTCTTTGTGCGGAATTCCGTAATGTATCTATGTTCTTTAAGTTTGACATTTATTTGTTACTGTTACGTTTGAAAATTTAAGCATAAAAGTAACTATGGTAATATACTAACATTTATTGTCACTATCAGAATTATGTATTATTGTTTCACAAAGCGCATATATCAGCAAAAAGACAACGTACAGTGACTACAATATAAGTAGGTGGTACGATATGAAACAAAGAATATTTTTGATAACGTTAGCTCTTGCTGTCCTTTTAACTGGGCTTGCGAGTGCTGATTGTTATCTGAATGACGTGCAGGATGATAAGAACCAGTATGAGGGATATCTGAATGTGAGTATGATAATAAACAATGAATCTACTCCTTATACTGCTTCAATGGAACTGACAGACGACACAATGCTATTCTTCCCTGATTCGCAGATAACAGGTATAGCACTTAATGTACCTGCGGATCAGATCGCAAATGTCAGTGACTCGGCAGGTAACGAATGGGAAGTAATGGAGGCAGAGGAAAATAATCCGCTGGGTACTTTCCAGGCTGAAGCAAGTGCAGGAGATTCAAATGTCACACCTCCTGTAGTAGTAACGTTTGAAGACACGTGGGACGGAACACTGCCTGCAAATGATGAAGGAAACCCGGTAGCTGTGAACATTACAAACATTGGAGAGAACAATGAGGATGCAGCATGGGTGACCCTCGGATTCTGTGAAGAAACTGGAATTGTTACAGAAGAGGGAACAGCTGATAATGTAACAGATGACAATATCACAGACGAAAACGCCACCGAAGGTGACATGACAGATGGAAATGTGACCGACGGCAATGTCACTGACGGTGAAGCCACAGATGGCAACGTAACTGAAGATGGAACAACAAATGGAGACATTGTATCTACCGATGAGGTCTCAATAACCGACTCAGGTATTGACCCTGCAAATATTCGTGTTCCTGTGGATGAAGGTGTTACATGGACCAATGATGCTAACCAGACTGCTACTGTAAGCGATGGTTCCTTCGATTCAGGATCAATTGAATCCGGTAGCATGTACAGTCGCCTTTTCAGAACTGCCGGAGTATACGAATACACAGTTCAGGTTGGAGATAATTCCTATGAAGGTACAATAAATGTCGGTAACGGTGGTGTAGTTGCTGAACCAGAGTCGACCAATGAAACAATGGACAATGCTACTGATGACAACGTAACTGACGGTAATGTATCCGATGGAAATATGACGGAAGTAAATGCTACTGATGGAAATGTCACCATAGCGGGAACTGTTGCGAGTAACGACTCATTCTCTACACTATTAACAGCTCTGGAAACAGCTGGTCTTGTTGAGACACTGGATGGAGAAGGTCCATTTACGGTCTTTGCACCAACTGACGATGCATTTGATAAGCTTCCTGAAGGTACGGTAGAGTCACTTCTTGAAGATCAGGAAGCATTGACCAGCGTTTTGACTTACCATGTGGCTGAAGGAGAATATAACTCAAGTGCACTTGTCGAATTAGATAATTTGACAACTGTTCAGGGGGAGAACCTTAGCATATCTGTTGAAAACGGCGAGGTAATGGTCAATAATGCAACAGTAACTAATGCTGACATCGAGGCCAGCAACGGTGTGATACATGTAATAGATGAAGTATTAATCCCACCATCCATGCAGGAAAATGCTACTGATGGAAATGTAACTGACGGTAATGTTACAGATGGTAACGTGACCGATGGCAATGTAACTGAAGGCATTGACTTCACAAATGCTACAACTTGCTATCTCAATATAGTAGAAGATAACAAGAGTCAGTATGATGATCAACTCAATGCCTCTATGATGGTCAAGAACGAAACTGTTCCTTATGCGATACAGCTGGATCTGACCAATGACACCATGGAAACTTTCCCTGATGCGGCACTTGGCAGTTTCATGCTGAATGTTCCTGCTGACCAGATCATGAATGCAACAGACTCAGCTGGTAATGAGTGGGTTGTAAATAATGTTGATGACGAACCTGACGATAACGTAAGTGCTGAGCTTGGAGGCGAGAATGTCACAATTACTGAGGTAGCTGCAAGTGCAGATTCACTTGAGACACTTGTCACAGCCCTTACTGCAGCCAATCTTACAGATACACTGGCCGGAGAGGGACCATACACTGTGTTTGCACCAACAAACAAGTCCTTTGACAGACTGCCAGGAAATACGCTTGATATGCTTCTTGAAGATGAAGCTGCATTAACCGGTGTTCTGACCTATCACGTAGTTGAAGGAGAATATAATGCCACAACTCTTGCTGAGACTGACAACCTGACAACGGTTCAGGGAGAAGTACTCAATGTAACCGAAGAAAATGGCACTATTATGGTAAACAATGCCACAGTAACTACTGCTGATGTTGAGGCCAGCAATGGTGTAATACACGTAATAGATGGAGTACTGATTCCACCTTCAACAGAGGAAGCACTCGGAGACATCTATCCGTTCGGAACCTTTGCAACAGAAGTTGAACCCGGTATGAACGCAACCGATGTAACAGGTCCGGTAACTATCTACATGAATGAAACCTGGAATGGTACACTTCCTGAAAATGCTGACGAATATATCGTAGCCCAGGATGTCCGGAACATCGGAGAGATGGGTAATGACAGTGCATGGATTACCGGATATTGTGACAATATGACGGAAAACATGACTGAGGACAATGCTACCAGTGAATGGGAGTTGAGTGAAGAACTGCCGGAAGATGTCATGATTGACTTTAATGTCACATGTACTGATGGCCAGCTGAACATTACAGATGCCAGTGACTATGGCGATCTTGAGGATGCAAATCCCGGAATTAAGTCAATACTGGTAAAGCCGGGATCCGAGAACATAACCGACAATAATGCTTCAATCAACTGGGATGTTTCTACCGAGATGCCTTTCCCTGGTCCATATTCAAACAACTTTGAAAGTGGTGATGCTTACTACGAGATAAGCGCAGCAAATGAAAGAAGTACAGGTGTCACAGTAGAATATGATGAATGTCCGGAAGAAGTCGACCTGGCAATCCATATTCGCTGGGGTGAGGATTCCTCTGTATGGGCATACAACAACATCACAAATGTGACTGTTACTGATGGTGATGCTACGGGTAATGTGACCGAAGGCAACATGACAGACGGCAATGTTACAGACGGTAACGTAACCGATGGTAATGTCACTGATGGCAATGTAACCGATGGAAACGTCACTGATGGTAACGTGACTGATGGTAACGTAACTGATGGAAACGTTACAGAAGGCAACCTTACAATGTGCTATCTTAACGTAGTAGAGGATGAAAAGAGCCAGTATGATGGTCAGCTTAATGCTACACTATTGATAGATACAAGGTCAAGTCCTTACATGGCTGAGATGAACCTGACGAATGATACCATGGAAACGTTCCCTAATGCAACTGTGAATACATTTCTGCTAAATGTCCCGGCTGATCAGATAGCAAATGTAACTGA
>DACO01000196.1:0-10379 GCA_002508635.1 Methanolobus sp. UBA118
GCAAAGGCCGGTGCGGACATGGTGGCTCCATCGGGTATGATGGATGGCATGATAGGTGCGATAAGGTCGGCTCTCGACGAGAATAATTTCAAGGAAATCCCTATAATGTCCTATGCAGCAAAGTATTCATCTGCATTTTACGGTCCCTTCAGGGATGTGGCGGATTCAGGATGCTGTTTCGGTGACAGGTCAGCCTATCAGATGGACCCTGCCAACTCGGATGAAGCAATCAGGGAAGTGGAACTGGATGTTCTGGAAGGTGCGGATATCGTCATGGTAAAGCCTGCACTGCCCTACCTTGATATCATCTATCGTATCAAGAATGAATTCAAGATGCCCACCGCTGCATACAATGTCAGCGGAGAATTCGCAATGCTAAAAGCAGCCGCACAGAATGGCTGGCTGGATGAGAAACAGGTGATGCATGAATCACTGCTTTCCATCAAGCGTGCCGGTGCGGATATGATACTTACCTATTTTGCCAGGGATATGGCAAAGATGTTAAAGTGATTTAATGGTGATCCTATGTCCTTAGATAAGTCAAGAGAATTATACCAGAAAGCAAGAACCCTCCTTCCCGGAGGAGTCAGCAGTCCAGTAAGGGCCATCAAGCCCTATCCGTTCTATACCCGCTCGGCAAACGGGTCAAAGATCACGGATATAGACGGAAATGAGTATATTGATTTTTGTCTCGCATATGGTCCCAATATCCTGGGTCATGCACATCCTCGTGTAAAAGAGGCCATAAACTCTCAGCTCGAGAAAGGCTGGCTCTATGGTACTCCCACAGAAGCCGAGGTGGATCTGGCAGACAGGATAGCCGGTCTCTATCCCAGCATTGATATGCTGCGTTTTGTGTCAACAGGAACCGAAGCTACAATGAGCGCCCTCAGGGCTGCAAGGGGTTTTACCGGCAAGAACAAGTTCATTAAAATTGAAGGCGGATTCCACGGTGCACATGATGCAGTTCTCGTAAAAGCAGGTTCCGGTGCCACAACACTTGGAAAACCCGACTCTCTCGGAATACCCGAGGACTTTACCAAACACACACTTCAGGTGCCATTCAATGATATTGAGGCACTGACAGACATGATAGAGAAGTACAGCGACGATCTGGCTGCCTTTATCCTGGAGCCTGTGATGGGTAATATCGGACCGGTGCTTCCCGAGGAAGGATATCTCAAGGAAGTACGCAAGGTAACCGAAGAGAACGATGTCGTGCTCATATTCGATGAGGTTATCACCGGATTCAGGCTCGCCATGGGAGGTGCACAGGAATACTATGGTGTCACACCTGATATGACCACACTTGGAAAGATCGTAGGTGGAGGCATGCCCATCGGAGTTTTCGGTGGTAAGAAGGAGATCATTGAGATGGTGGCACCTTCCGGAAGTGTGTACCAGGCAGGTACTTTCAGCGGAAGTCCGACATCAGTTGCAGCAGGTCTTGCAGTACTGGATGTGCTTGAGAAGGAAAATGTACACAAAAAGCTGGGTGAGACCGGAGACAAAGTCAGGTCTGCATTGACAGATACCGTGGCGGATCTCAATCTCGACTATACGGTATCGGGAATCTCTTCGATGTTCAAGATATTCTTCGGTGACAAACCTCTGGACTACCAGGATGTGCTCAAATGTGATAAGGAAGGGTATGTGAAATTCTTCTACAAGATGCTTGACAGCGGAATATTCATACCGCCTTCACAGTTTGAGACCAACTTCCTGTCCACCGCACATACGGAAGAAGATATAGAGAAGGTCCTGGAGGCCTACAGAATAAATCTCAAATAAGCGGAGCAAAACGCATGATCATAGGAACCCGCGGAAGTGACCTTGCTCTTGCACAGGCTACAAAGGTTGAGCGTATGCTTGCGGAGAAAGGAGTGGAAACTACAAGGAAGATTATCAAGACCACAGGTGATACTTTCACTGACCGTCCCCTGCACGAGGTGGAAGGGGTCGGTGCCTTCGTGCGGGAACTCGATGACCGGATGCTCGAAGGGGAAGTGGATATAGCGGTCCACTCCATGAAAGACCTCCCGACACTCAGGCCTGAAACCATGAGTACCTCGGCTGTCCTGGAAAGGGACTCGCCATGTGATGTGCTTCTGACGACTGACGGTTCTACACTGGAAGAGTTGCCGGAACTGGCGGTTATCGGTACTACGTCCATGCGCAGACGTGCACAGATCCTCAGGTATCGTCCCGACCTTGATGTACAGGACCTGCGAGGAAATATCAATACCCGTATCAGAAAACTCAAGGATGGTCTATATGACGGCATATTGCTGGCAGAAGCAGGTCTGCAGCGTATGGGCTGGGAGATGGATGTTCAAAGACTCAACACGGATGATTTCTGTCCGTCCGCAAACCAGGGAACAATAGCAGTTGTAACCCTTTCCGGAAGTGAGGCGGAAAAGGCCACCTCCATGCTCGATAATGAGAAAACACGTATTGAAACAAGTATTGAGCGCATCGTTGTAGCTGACATAGAGGGAGGGTGTACTGCACCTGTCGGCTCTTTCACTGAGTTTGTGAATGATGAGGAACTGCATGTACTTGCTGAAGTCCTCTCACTGGACGGTACCATGCAAGTGCGTATTGATGAGATCATCCCACTGGAAAATTACGAGGAACATGCTCACAGGCTTGCCAGGGAAATGGTGGCTATGGGCGGAAAGGAACTTGTCCAGAGGGCTGTTTGCCAGCTTTCAAATAAAATGCTTTGATCAATTGTTATTATGATAGAGATTACAGGTCTTAAGCTCAGGAACCCCACGATACTGGCAGCAGGTATCATGGGAACCACGGCTGCATCCCTTGTACGTGTTGCAAAGGTGGGAGCCGGTGCTGTTGTGACAAAATCCATCGGTCCGCAGCCAAAGGAAGGACACAAGAATCCAAGCATGGTCAATCTTGGATATGGTTTCCTGAATGCCATGGGACTTCCGAATCCCTCTTTCCCCGACTTTTCAGCAGAACTTGAAACAGCCGGAAGTAAAACAGATGTTCCGGTAATTGCCAGTATATTCGGAGGCAATGCTGATGAGTTTACGCAGGTTGCCGAAGGGCTGGCAGATGCAGGGCCGGATGCCTTTGAGCTTAACGTAAGCTGTCCTCATGCGCAGGGCTATGGTGCATCCATCGGATGTGATACCTGTGCGGTAGAGGAAATAACTGCTGCTGTAACTGATATGACCGACCTTCCGGTTTGGGTGAAACTGACTCCCAATGTAACTGATATTGTCAGCATAGGTGAAGCGGCCCAAAGGGGTGGTGCTGACGCAATCGTTGCAATCAACACCGTACGTGGCATGGCAATAGATATCCATAGCGGATATCCTGTACTTGGTAACAGGTTCGGAGGACTTTCCGGGAGTGCTGTTAAGCCGGTTGCTATCAAATGCGTATATGATCTCTATGCGGCCCTTGAAATACCCGTAATAGGTGTGGGCGGAATCTCCTGCTGGGAGGATGCGGTGGAGATGATGATGGCAGGGGCATCTGCTGTGCAGATCGGTTCTGCTGTTTATGAAGGGGTAGATGTTTTCAGAAGTATTGCAGATGGGATCGATAATTTCCTTGCGGACAGGGACCTGAGATTTGATGATATAATAGGGCTTGCCCACAGGAGGATCTGATGTATCCCGTTGATGTTACGATTACAGAGATTGTGCAGGAATCACCTTCCACCATAACTTTTTTCTTCGACCATGAGTTTAACGAAGCACTGCCAGGTCAGTTCGTCATGGTCTGGATAAGGGGTACGGATGAGATTCCTATGACTCTCTCCTACAAGAATGCCATAACAGTGCAGAAAGTCGGAGATGCTACAGAGAAGATGTTCGGGCTTCAGGAAGGAGACCATCTGGGCATACGTGGTCCATTCGGGAAAGGATTCACACTTCCCGAGGCTGGTGATAAGGTCCTGATCATAGCAGGAGGTGTAGGTGCTGCAGCAATCGCTTTGCTTGCCGAATATTCAATGTCAGTGGGCAGTTCTGTGACTACTATACTTGGTGCAAGGAATGCAGATGAAATGCTGTTCCTTGACAGGCTCACGCCCTGTGGAGGACTTCACCTCACAACAGATGACGGTTCTGCTCACAGGTGTGGCTTCGTAACCGATGTCCTTATGGAAACCGACACATCGGAGTTTGACAGGATATATACATGCGGCCCCGAGATGATGATGAAATGCGTCTTCGGAATCCTTGAGGGGCAGGGTTCCCTGGAAAAGACCGAGTTGAGCCTTCACAGGTATTTCAAATGCGGCATAGGAGTTTGTGGTGCATGCTGTATGGATGGTGATGGTCTCAGGGTATGTAAGGACGGACCTGTGTTCAACGGATTACAGCTTGTTGATTCCGAGTTCGGAAAATACATGAGGGGTCCGAGTGGGAATAAAAAGCAGTTTTAGGTATCCGGATGTCCAGTTTTGCCCGTCCGATCGTTGTAGTCAGTAAATGTCTGGGCTTTGCAGCCTGCCGCTATGACGGGCAGATAATTCCATGTGACTTCATCGAATCAATGAAAGCATTTGTGGATTTTATTGATGTCTGTCCAGAATGTGAGATGGGGCTCGGTGTTCCAAGGGATCCGATCAGGATCGTTCTTGATGGGGAGAAAAAGCTTGTTCAACCTGCTACAGGGCGGGAATTAACGCAGAAAATGGAGCACTTTTCCCGATCCTATCTTGAGAATCTTGATGATTTTGATGGTTTTATACTCAAATCCAGATCGCCTTCCTGCGGCATACTGAGCACCAGGATTTATCCGGACGCTGGAAGCACCACATGTCTGGATAAGCGCGGAAGCGGCTTTTTTGCAGATGTTGTTACAGACAAATATCCTCATCTTCCGGCCATGGAGGATGAACAGCTTGATGATATTCTCCTGCGGGACCATTTTCTTACCACGATCTTTACGCTGGCTTCCTTCAGGGAAATGTCATCTTCGGTGAGTATGCATTCACTGATAGGGTATCACACCTGCAACAAGCTTCTGTTCATGTCCTATAACAAGAATATCCTGGCAAGGATGGGCAATGTCGTTGCAAACAGGGAAGGTCTTCCTGCAGAGGAGGTTTTTGCACTTTATCTTGATCTGCTTACGGAATTGCTGTCAGAGCCCTCTGAAACCGGTTCCACTATCAATGCTATGATGCATGCGTTCGGCTACCTTTCCCGATATCTGAGTGCTCAGGACAAGTTCATTTTCCTGCAGCAATTGCAGCAATATCGGGAAGATGTTTCCGTTCTTTTCGGTCTGAAGGAAAAACTCCTGTCATGGGCATTGCACTTTGATGTTGATTATATATCTAACCAGACATTTTTCAGGCCGTATCCTCAGGAACTTGTCTTGCGTTTATCAGAACAGGAACTTGAGATACTTTGATATGCATGTCAGTTTCATATCCTGTTGTAACATTATATGATCAATCATATGACTACATGAGGGAAGATTAAATGGAAGGTCCTGATCAGGAAAACATGGATGAGATTGAGAAACTGATGGGTGAGGACGATACCGAAGGCGAAGAGACCATTCAGGTCTGCCCTGTCTGCGGAAGCACGGACCTCTATTATGAGGCAGGGGGAGTTGAAGGCCTGTATCATTGTAAATATTGCGGATACATAGGTTCCTTTGTTGTGGATGCTAACGAAGAGATGGCAAGGCTTATCAGGAAGGAATATGAAAGCGGTGCCACTGATATTCAAAGCTAAATGGTTCTATATCTGAAATATCATCCTTTAACTTAGAATGCAAAAATAATCAGAAAAAAGATAGTTTCAGGCATCACAACCAAGTGATGCCTTTATACTGATGTTATTATTCAGCTTCTAACTTAAGCAGCTGAAGCAAGAGGAAGAGCAAGTACTTCGGTCTTCCTGATCTCTACCCTTCTGAGCGGGTAGATGGTCTTTGCGTTCCTGTATATGTTTGCGGAAAGCTTGCCCATGATCGCTTCCTCGATGAACTGCTCGAAATTGAGTTCTGCAGCACGCTCGGTTACGATTCTGTCCATTACTTCCCTTATGCCCTTGATCTGGCTTGTTCTTGCCCTTTTGACAGTGAAGCAGATAGGCTTGACCCTGATGAGGTAACCGTCCTTGGTCTTTACATCGAGGTTGTTGTCAATCCTTGAGGTCTGGCGCTTGACAATGGAACGCAGGTAGTCGGTTGTGATTTCGTGACCAATGAATCTGGTGTTGGCAACATCACCGTTAACATCGCTGATCTCGAGCTTGATCTTTGTGTTGTGCTTTGTGAAATCATTGGCTATCTCGCCAACGGTTGTCTCAACGACACGTCCGATAAGCTGCTCTGGATCCTCTGCAGGGCTTACTCCAATGTTTGTCCTGCTGATGAACTCGGGTGTTTCTACGTTATACCAGGTCTTTGTTTTCCATTTGTCTAATTTTCTCTGTACTTTCTTTGCCAAGAAATTCCTCCGAATGAATGTGATTCTGTGTGATATATGAAATTAAGTGATCAATTAAGTGTTCAACGGGCTATCGCTATATGAATAATGATTATGTACACTAGATTGGCTCTCTATACAAGTCATATCCATATATAAATAAATCGGTTAGCACCTCGATTAAACCTCAGGACAGGTAAATATCAATAGATAAGTATTTTTCCTTTTATCTTTTCCGCTTATATCAGATTTAAAGTGACTCTTGATCTGCTTTATGTGCTAATATTCTTATTGTTTTCAATCCAGTTTTAGTAAAGTATTTATATTGCTTATCGGAATAAAGTTGCTTGTATCCTAGTGTCATTAAAGACAGATAACTGAGTGTTGATCATTATGCATTCCAAGGAATATTTTGTCCCGAAACTGATAGAAGCAGTTCTGAAATATGATGAAAATAAAGTAGAAGAAATTGCTCTTGATGCACTTAGTGCGGGAACAGATCCTGTCATCCTGGTAGAAGAAGGACTCAGTGTTGCCATGGAAAAGGTAGGAGAGATGTTCAGTAAAGGGAAGTTATACCTTCCACATGTGATCGCAGCTTCAGAAGCAATGAATGCCGGGGTAAGGGCTCTTCTGCCAGCTTATGAAGAATATGTTCCAATGAGCGGATTCAAAGCTACTGTCATGATCGGGACCATTGAAGGGGATATTCATTCAATAGGAAAGGATATTGTTGCTGCCTCACTTCAGATCGCAGGCTACAGGGTAATTGATCTTGGGATCGATGTTCCTGTTGAAGAATTTACCGAGAAGGCAGTGGAGCTGTCTCCAGATATAGTTGCCACATCGGCTCTCATGAATATAACCATGGTAAATCAGAAGGTACTGGAAGAAAAGTTAAAAGAGGCAGGTATCCGGGACAGGCTGAAAACGGTCGTCGGCGGTTCTCCTGTAAGTGATGAATGGGCTCTTGAGATCGGGGCTGATATATACGGTGCCGATGCTGCCGATACTGTGGAAAAACTGAACGTTTTGTTTTGTTCTGCAAAAGAAAGCATATTCATTGAAGGCAGAGAAAAATATCGGGCAGTCCGAATCGGCGAATTTGCAAGCGGTTGAGCCTACAAAAATGATATAGGGGCAGAATTACCTTCAACTGCGCCTTTAGTATGTTTCATTCGTGTTTTCAAGCTTTTTCTGCTCTGTCGAACATCGGTATCTCCATTTCCAGATACCAGTGCTGCATGAACGTGAGCATATGATATTTCAGGAAAACTTTTCCGGGCATCTCTACGATTGATATTATGAATATCAAAAACAAGAGTTCCAGGAACAGAATTATGCCTGCCATACTCCATATAATAATACTCGGATCGGACAATACCGGCTCGAATATGTAGTATAATGCCAGATCGACTATTCCCAAAACGACCAAAAGAATTACAGTAACTATTATTGCTACTATTCCTACTGCTATACCGACCGCTATTCTCAATACTGCTCTTCCTATCCAGTAGAGAATTATCTGTTTCCAGTCATTTTTGAATGTCCGCAATACCCTGGAAAATGCTGCAGATATGCTTTTTGAATCGTACATTGACACGGGTATGGACAGGTTTATGAAAGAAGTCAATGCACCGGATATAACTGCTGCCATTACTATTGCTACAACCAGTAAAAGTAAAGAAAACATGAAGCCAATCCACGACTCACTTTCGGCAGTTCCTATCATCAGCAGAAATACGGGAAGCACCATTATTATTGCCAGGGCAATGACTGCAGCTGCAACCAGAAGACGGAACATAAAGAGCCAGAAGCCTTTTCCTAGATAGTTGCGAAAATATTCCCGGAGCTTGACTTCGTTGCTGACCAAGGAATCTACAAAAACATATTCCATAACATTCCTGATGTATGCGAACAAAATAAGAATTACTAGCAGAAGGATGATTGCTGTTACTATCAGACTGAAATATTGGTCTGATGTTACAAAATTAACAAAACTATCAAAGGCGGAAGAAAGCTCAGCATTCATCTCCGGATCGTCAAAAGATCCACCAGATCCCGTGCTGTTACTCAGGAACGGGCTCCCTGCTCCGAGGAATACTATTAATGCGAGTTTCATCCATTTCCAGAAATCAAATGGCTCAAGAAGGCTCTTTTTTGTTCTTTTAAAGGCACTATCTACTGCGTCAACCACATACCAACTCATATAAATAAATATACAATGTTTCTATATGAATTTATTGTTTTTGTATAATGGTTGGTTTACAGCGGATAGTTTCTGGTTATAACAAAAACTTTTTATCGATAAACTACATGTCAGCCACATTCACAATTGTGAATGATCAATAATGTAGAACTCTTTGGCTTAATTACCAATATGATAACCCGATTAGCAACCATTGTTAATAGGTGAGTTATTTATTAAAAAGGCCATTTTATCTTAATTAATAGTATAATCTACAGGAAGATTACAATGGAAAAACCTCTTATAACTATCAGGGAAACAAAACCACTGGTTCATCATATCACTAACTGGGTAACGATATACGATTGTGCTAACATGACAAGAGCATTCGGTGCACTACCTGTAATGGCTCATGCCCGGGAAGAAGCGGCGGATATGACAGGCATTGCGTCTGCTCTTGTGTTAAACATCGGAACCCTTACTTCTGATCTGATAGGTGCTATGATAATTTCCGCAAAGGCCGCGAACGAAAAGAGCATACCTGTGGTACTTGATGCCGTGGGTGTTGGTGCCACTAAATTCCGTGATGATATGGCTGCAAAGATACTGGATTCAGTCCATGTTGACGTTATCAAGGGTAATTACTCCGAAATTGCCAAACTGGCAGGTGAAGATGCTCAGACAAAAGGTGTTGAGGCAACCTCCATCGAAGCAGATCCGAAAAGAATCGCGAAGGAGTATGCAGACTCAAGGTCATGCGTGGTAGTCATGACCGGGAAAGAGGATATTATCAGTGATGGTAAGAGGGGATTTATCGTGAAGAATGGTCACGATTCAATGGGTTCGATCGTCGGGACCGGCTGTATGGCAGCTTCTGTGATCGGAACTTTTGCCGCGGTCAATCCTGACTATTGTGATGCTGCAAAGGATGCATTGTGCTATTTCGGAATAGCCGGGGAACTGGCGGCAGAAAAATCCGGTGGTCCGGGCACTTTCAAGATGCATTTCTATGACGAGGTAGCCGGGCTTTCGGATGAGAATGCACAGTCAAAGCTGAATGTTGAGGAATACTGACCGTGTAAGATAGCCCCGGTCATTATTTCTAACAAAAATGGAAGTCAGAAATGAACACTAAAAGAATGTTGCTCGATCTGATCGATTTCTATCTTGTAACCGATTCCGGCCTATCAAAAAAAGGAACCGTTTCGGATGTGGAATGTGCTGTTGCAGGAGGGTGCAGGATCGTCCAGTACAGGGAAAAAGCTGGAAATACGAAAGATATGATTATTGAAGCGTCACAGATCAAAAAACTGTGTGGCAGTGAGGCGATATTTCTGGTGAATGACAGGGTCGATGTTGCTCTGGCGGTGGATGCCGACGGGGTTCACATAGGTCAGGATGATATGCCAATAGATATTGCAAGGCAGCTTCTGGGTCCGGATAAGATCATCGGCCTTACGGTCCATGATATTGATGAGGCTATCGAGGCCGAAAAGCAGGGGGCCGATTACGTTGGTCTGAGCCCCATCTTTGATACTTCCACCAAAAAAGATGCCGGGAATGGAATCGGTCCGGAAAGCATCAGGGCCGTTAAGGATGCTGTAAGCATTCCTGTTGTTGCCATCGGAGGAATCAATAAGGAGAACTGTGTGAGTGTGGTGCAGGGTGGTGCTGACAGTCTTGTAGCCATCTCTGCGGTTGTGTGCAGTGAGGATGTGGAAAAGGAAACAAGAAGTTTTATTGATATTATCCGGAAAACAAAGCTGG
>DACO01000196.1:10660-11474 GCA_002508635.1 Methanolobus sp. UBA118
ATTGATTGATTGATTGATTGGCTGAACATGGTTTAAAAAAGAAAAAGGAAAAAATAAAATCTATTCAGATCGGGTAGAAGCGAACCTGGACAAGCTTGCTTCCATGGTTGTCATACTGCCAGAAGTAATCTGTTCCATCGGAAGGGTATAGTAGTGAATCATAACTTGTCAGACCTGTAAGGTAATCGAATACCCACATCTGTTCATTCTCTTCAAACAATCCCTGTTCTGTAAGGTTATCTAGGTAACCGACGGTATCAGGTTCTTCAGAAGCATCTACGTAGAAAAGATCCGTAGAATCTGTCCATCCTGCTTTTTTGCTTTTGGAAACTTTCACATCGCCGACATCGAAGTAGTATGTATCGTTACACTTTACCCATCCTGTGATATCCGTGTATCCTCCAGGTTTGCCTTTGGCAGCAATGTAAACGTTATACCTTCCGGGGGCAAGCTGGAATGCTGTTTTACCGTCATCAAATGCATTTCCGTCAAGGACAGCAAATTCGGTTCCCTGTGTCATCTCTATTGTTATTCCGGAGAGTACCGTCTCGTTTCCTTCATCATATACGGTGAAATTAAAAGCACCAGTGTCCTCGGGAACAAACATTGTATGCCTGTCTCCGTTGTCATAACTGCCACCGCCGTTCCAGTCTGTTTTTTTCCCGATGATGTTCAGGTTGTAGTGTTCTCCATTAAAGTCCACACCCGGTTTTGCCGCCGCACCCACTGAAACCATCAGTCCGGCACATATAATTACCATTGCAATGCCCAATACCAATATTTTTGTTTTCATCTGATCTCCGCCTGTATATTT
>DACO01000196.1:11791-12100 GCA_002508635.1 Methanolobus sp. UBA118
CTTTGTGTTCAGAGATTTCTGCAAAGCACTGATTATAACAGTTGGTGAACACGTACATGAGTATAGTGTGCATGCATGTATTGAAAAAGGCAGTTTATTCTTATATATCAGTAAATTCATGGACAAGTACTCTGAAAACATGGTGAAATATGTATGTTAGTTTTATTTTAACGATATATTCATATTCAAATATTCAATCCTATAAACGCTTATTAGTGCTGACTTTTTTTTTGAAAATAAAAAAATGCTAAATACATAATTTGTATACTTCGTTTGATATATATTTTGTTCACAAAAACCATATATGCT
>DACO01000196.1:12396-20119 GCA_002508635.1 Methanolobus sp. UBA118
ATTGTTCACGAGTGGAGGGAATAACTATGAAAGCTGTCAGGCTTAAAGAATATGGTGACGACATTAATAGAATCGTAGAAATTAATCCGGATATTGAAGTGCCCGAACTTTCTCCGGGTAAAGTTCTTGTAAAGGTGCATGCTGCAGCCGTGAATCCTATCGACTGGAAAATAACGCAAGGTTACACCAGTCAGGGAAAAGAGCTTGGTTCTCCTGTAACACTTGGTGGTGATTTCACAGGTACGGTCGCAGAAGTCGGTGAAGATGTAACGGAATATGGAAAAGGTGATGAGGTCTATGGCACTGCCATTTTCCTGGCCGGAGGATCCGGAGCCTATGCACAGTATCTGTCCACCGGTACTAAAATGATAGCAAAGAAACCTGATAATGCAAACAACCTTGAAGCTGCCGCGCTGCCTCTTGTAGGTGTGAGTGCACTGGATGTGATCACCAAAAAGATAAAACTGAAAGAGGGGCAGAAAATCCTCATACATGGTGGTTCGGGTGGTATCGGTTCCATGGCGATCCAGATCTCAAAACATCTTGGTGCATATGTGGCAACTACTGCCAGAAAAGATAAGACCGACTACCTCAGGGACCTCGGGGCAGACGAGATAATCGACTACAAGAATGAAAAGTTTGAGGAGAAACTAAGCGATTATGATGCTGTCTTTGATACGGTAGGCGGGGACACCTACAGAAGATCCTATCAGGTGCTTAAAAAAGGAGGTATCATCGTATCAATGCTCGAGAAGCCTGACGAAGAATTGATGGACAAATATCAGGTAAATGCCGAGGGTCAGTTCACACAGATCAGCACCGATAGCTTGCAGAAGCTTGCAGAACTTTATGACAGAGGTGTTGTTACGGTAAACGTTGACAGGGCCTTTCCCCTGGATAAGGCAGTGGATGCCATGGTCTATCAGCGTGACAGCAGTGTGAAGGGTAAAGTTGTGATAGAAATAGATTAAGGAAACCCCTTTTCTGAATTCCGGGCTTCCCTGGAAAAATAATGATTGCAGGGCAGCTTCAGAGGAAGCTGATCCCCTGTGGTATTTCCCCTGCTCTTTTTCTGAATTCCTCAGGCCAGTTCTCAGGGTCCAGCCCCTTCTGTGCGAAGAATGCTGATGCCCATCTCTCAAGCCCCACGCCTGAACATCCGGACCAGAGTTCCTCACCGGACTGGCATTTGACATTGAAGCCTGACGGATACTTGTTCCCGTTCACACTGACGTTCTGGAACTCCAGCCATTCACCGTCCTCTCCACGGTATGGCAGAACTGCTTCATAGTCGGTGGTCCCGGCCTCGGTCTGTTCGGAAACACCGGTAAGTCCTTCCTGTGCCATGAACCATGGTGTGACCCATGCCTTTCTCCACTCAAGGTCGAGTATCTCGTTGAAAATGTGCATGTATCTGTCATGCAGCCTTGAAGCAGCATCAAGTACCTGTTGCTTGGTTCCAACCCACAGAATCTCAATCCTGTGGAACTCATCCACACGCTCCATGCCATGGATTCCGCCACTCTCGTACCTGTGTGAGGTTCCGGACTTGTCGAATACCTTGAGGGGGAACTCGTCTGTGGGTATGGTCTCACCCTGAAGATAGGTCCAGAAAGGAGGACACTGTGCATAGCACATCCCGCCGATAGGGTCGCCGATCTTCTCTTTGATCAGTGATGTCGGGACCTCATGTGTGACCTTGTAATGGTCGATAACCTCTTCCCAGAACTCTGGGTCACGGGTCTTTGGCGGGCACACATAGTAGATCTCGGGGTAGACGCCTTTTGCATGTCCGGATTTCTGCCATACTTCCCATGGCACAAGTTTCGGGAATATCATTTCCCTGTATCCGAGAGGCTCAAGCAGTTCCTCAAGCACAATTTTCTCAAAGGTCCTGAACATCCTGGTAGACTGCGGACCATGTATCCACTGACCCCTGCTGGCACCTCTTTTAAGCCATCCGGCCTCCATCATAGCCTTGGTGGGATCTTCGGTGAACTTGTGCTCCTTTGGTTCGCTCTGCCAGAGAATATGCCAGTGCTCGGTCTTTCCGCCATAGGACTGCTGCTCTATCTTGTCCTCCATCAGGGAAAGTATCCTGTCGGGCACACGGTTGGACATGGCTGCCTCATCCACATCCAGCTCAAGCCTGATGGTGCAGTCCTCATAGCTCATTTCACTGACATAGGGGATCTTCATCTGCGGAAGTTCCTGCTCGGATGGTACTTCAATCGTATATGAATCGACTTCTATGCCGCGAATTCCGATCTTGAACCCTTTGCCGAGCTTTCCTGCAAGAGGTTTTCTCATACGGAGCAGAGCATCATGTACACGCACGTGCCTTCCGGATTCAATGGTGAGCTTTATTTTGTCTCCCTCAACATTCCAGGCAGTGACCTTTGCTCCCTGTCCCTCAGGTGCACCCTTTGTTAGTACGGTATTGTTTGCCTCATCGATATATTCTCCAATGACCTCTTCAGCTTTTGTGGCATCGGCACTGGTCTTCAGTGCACATTCCAGCTTGAACTTGAAATCTATCAATTCTCCGTTTCCTGGCTTATCGTCTGAAGGGCAACATCCGGCTCTTTTCTTCGAATTCATTGTAATTCCATTCCTGTTATTATGATATGGGTATGTAAGTAGCGATAAATTGTTTCACAAATACTTTTCTTTGTCAGGTTACTTTATGCTTGATGTACCTTTTGCTAATTAAGAGCTTCTCTTTTTATAATGGTCTTGAGGCTCTGTTTCTGCAGATACCCTTTTATCAGGAAAACCAGTATTATTCCACAGATTCAGGAAAGAAGTTCAGAAAAGATGGTGAATGATCTTGGCAAAAGATAGAGACCGGAAAATAGAAAAAAGCCCGGACCACGAGTCCATGATACAGGAAATGATCAACGGAGGCTTCGAACATATCGAAAAGGAGATCAGGCAATGTGCCAACTGCTCCCTCCACGAGGGTGCTACAAACCCTGTCATCATGAAAGGCTCCCGTGACCCGAAAGTCCTTTTTATCGGAGAGGCTCCCGGTAAGACCGAAGATATGACCAGCATTCCCTTTAGCGGCAGGGCCGGAAAGAAACTCGATGAGATGATCGAATACATGGATCTCTCAGACGAAGATTACGCTGTGATCAATGTCCTCAAATGTCGTCCGCCCAACAATCGCAAACCCCGCAAAAGTGAGATAGAGCAGTGCAAGCCATTTCTTATGGCACAGATTGAGTTTCTGGATCCTAAAGTGATCATCCTGCTCGGAAATACTGCAGACGAAGCGTTCTGTGGTGGAAAAAAGATGCATTGGGGTGTTCCGGTAGTAGATGAGGATGGCAGAAATATTTTGAAAATCTATCATCCTGCAGCTATGATCTATCAGAGATCAAGGATCGAAGAACAGAAGGAACTGATAGACAAGAACAGGCATCTCTGGGAATAAGCTCACTCTTCAAGTCCCTCAAGCACCTCTTCTGCAACCTTTGCATTCATAAGAAGGTCGTCAAGAGTGGCTATGAGTGAAGTGATCTTTTCCGTGGAGATATGTATCCTTGCACTATTCTTTGTTATCTCAGTATGCATGCTGGTCAGGTTATCCGGGGCAAGTGACCTTACAACTCTTTCGGCAATCTCTCCCGCATCCTCGTCCCTGAATTCCACGGTGGTCTTTATCTTCATTTTCAATCCTCACCGCTTTCAAGCTGGGAGCCTACTATCTCATCCACCTTGCTGATGAATTCTTCCGCAGTTCCGGGAGGAATGGAGGCTCCCGATGCTATATTGTGTCCTCCACCCTGGCCACCGACATCTGCCGCAGCTTCCCGGAGTGCAAATGCAAGGTCAAGTCCCTTCGCGACCAGTGCCCTGGTGCCTCTTGCAGAGACTTTCACAAGCTCATCCACCTGATTGACAGCGATAAAGGGCATGTCTGGGTTTATAAAGCGGACCATGGTGCTTGCAACCATTCCCGTGGATTCCATGTCCTGTGTGATAAGATAGCCGATATTGTTCCCTATCTGTAGTTCATCAAGTGCCTTGTTTATGTTTTCCACAATCGAACGCTGGTACTCGATGGCCATCACTTTTGCTTCTTCCAGATGCTCCCGTTCATGCATGCATATGGAAAGTGCCATACCGGCCTTTTCCATACGGCCACAGGTGTTGAGTATGGCTACCATATCGTAAACATTCTTGACGATTTCCCGATCAAGATGGTACACATCACCTATGGATGCATCGATTGCCTCGGAACTTGCTTTTTTTGCAAGTTTGAGGGCTATGGCTGATGTGAGTTTTTTCAGTTCTTCGGCTGAAAGCTCGCTGATATTTCCTTTCAGATCAAGGATGTCAAGAAAATCCTCTATTTTTTCCCTGTCACCGGTAATATCAAGATAGGGCTCGGGTGTGTACTCAAGCACATCGGCAATATCACCGTCTCCGATTTTCAGACCTTTGCGCGTGGATATGATATCTGCTTTTTCAGCTTCTTTCAGGATCGTACCATTGACGGTGTCCATAAGCTGTTTATCACCTACGGCTCCTGCAATTGCCAGACCTGCAAGTTCTACATTACTCTCATCCAGTGCCTTTGCCACAAGGTAGGTGGTACCGGAAGCTGAGAGATGCATTGCCCCGTCGATTCCCACAAGATGGGGATTGACAAGTACCTTTGCAGGTGATTCTCCAACAGGTACATGGTGATCCAGGACTACGATGTCCTGACTGATACGTGAGATCATATCAGACTGGCCGCTTCCCATATCGCAGAAGAGGACAAGGTCATCTTCTCCCGCACTCTCGATGACAATGTCCACTACAGTCTCATCCAGCCTTGGTACTATTGTGGTGTGAAAACGAATTCCTTTTTTCATGAGCGCACGGCATATGATTCCCGCTGATGTCAGTCCGTCCGCATCGTTATGCGATATCACCCGGACATAATTTTGCTCTTCTATGACATCAGCTGCCTGCCGTGCCAGATCTTTAAGTTTTTGGATCTCGACATTGAAGTTCAATTATATCACTCGACAATGGAAAAAGGCTAAAGTGCTTTAATTAGTTTTTCTTTTGTGGCATGACAACTTCTCCCGGAAGGCTATAGCTTCCGGCCTCCATGACAGTGCCTACATTTATGCTTGTATTGATACCGGTATGTACATCGTCGCCCATAATGACACCAAGTTTCCTCCTGCCGGAATCAACGACTTCTCCTTTTACAGGACACTTGATGTTCTTCCCGTCATGGCGCAGGTTGGCAACCTTTGTACCCGCACCGAAATTACAGTTAAAACCAATAATACTGTCTCCAAGATAGCTGAGATGTCCGATCTTGGTACCATCCATTATGATGCTGTTCTTTACTTCCACCGCATTTCCGATATGTACATTATCACCTATTGCAGTAGATGGTCGGATAAAGCAATTTGGCCCGATATCACAATAATCTCCAATGGTCACGGGCCCTATAATGTATGCTCCGTTGCGTATTATCGTACCTTTGCCTACAGTAACGTCACCTTTAAGGGTTGCATAGGGCTCCACAGTGCCGTAGATCTCCCCTTTCATCTCTCCCAGAAGTACCTTATTGGCATCAAGCAGGTCCCAGGGGCGTCCTATGTCTATCCACTCGCTCTTTAGCACCTGGTAGCCGACATTACTTCCGGCTTCGATCATCATCTGCAGGGAGTCGGTTATTTCCAGCTCCCCTCTTGGGGAAAGTTCGGTCCGGTCAATGAAATCAAAGACTGAATCCCTGAAAAGATATATTCCCGCATTGGCAAGGTTGCTGGGCGGATTTGCCGGTTTTTCTATGATCCTTGTGACCCGGTCTCCGTCTGTCTCTATCACTCCGAAATGGGATGGATTGTCAACTTCCTTTACAGTGATCACCGCATCCCTGTCAGAGGATATGAGCTCTCTGATATGTTCCGCACTTATCAGCATATCTCCGTTGAGCACTACAAAACTGCCCTTCACATGGCCTTTTGCACAAGCGATTGCGTCCGCAGTACCAAGTTGCTGTTTTTGATGGACGTACTCTATGCTTATTCCATCCTTACCGTTTCCGAAATAATTTTTAAGTGCATTTTCATGATATCCTGTAATTAGTACAAAATCCCTTATCCCGGCAGCAATTGCAGCATCAATTGTATGCTCTATCATGGGTTTGTTGGCGATGGGAAGCATCACCTTGAGTCTTGATTCCGTGAGCGGACGCATCCGTGTACCTTCACCTGCGGCAAGGATTACGGCTTTCATTGAAGGCACTCCTTCACAAGAGCTTCTGTGGTCTCATAGAGCTCTTCTACGTTTTCACCGGACTGGGCCGTAATACGTATCTTGGGCTCGGTTCCCGACGGGCGTACAAGTACCCATCCTTTTTCCATTTCGACCCTTATGCCATCGATATCTGAGACCGTCCCCATGGATCCAAGTTTTTCTTTTACTGCTTCCATCAGCTTTTTTTTGGCTGAGTCGTCACATGCAAGTGTACCACGGAGGGTTGGGTATTGGGGAAGGCTTTCCTTTAATTCCGATAATGGAGTTTCGTTAACAATATCCACGAGTTTTGCGGCCGCATAAATGCCATCCGGACAATAGGAGATTCTCGGGAATATCCAGCTTCCCGATGGTTCCCCTCCGAAATCCGCTCCCTGCTCTTTCATCTTTTCAGCCACATAAACGTCTCCTACCCGTGTCCTGATGATCTCGGCCTCCGGCAGGGCATCATCCACGATCATGGAAGTGTCCACAGGCACGGCGATCTTTGATCTGCCCTTACACTCGCCGGATGCAAATATGGCAAGCATTTCATCTCCTGTTACGAAATTTCCTTTTTCGTCAACTGCCATCATCCTGTCAGCATCACCGTCATGTGCAATACCCAGGCTTGCATCGAGTTCTTTCACCACTTTCATCAACATAGCAAGATTCTTTTCATTGGGCTCGGGATTCCTTGCCGGAAAGTGTCCGTCAAGCTGGGAGTTCAGTGTTATTACCTCGCATCCCATTTTCCGTAAAAGGGCTGGCGTGATCGTACCTCCCGCACCACATCCGCAGTCAAGGATCACTCGCATGGATGATTTTCCTGAGTTTTTAAGGATCATATCTGTATGGTCCCTTACGGCACCGTCGTATGAACCTATCTTACCGACCTCGTCCCAGTTGACATGGTTGAAGTCTTCGTTCTCGATTATAGACTCTATCTCTTCCTGTTGCTGTGAATCAAAGGCCATGCCGTCAGGGTTCCAGAGTTTTATCCCGACGTATTCTGCAGGGTTGTGGGATGCCGTTATCATAACTCCGCAGTCGTAGTGCCTTGCTGCATACGCAAGCGTGGGTGTTGTCACGAGTCCGACACGGACAACATCGCAACCAGCAGAAACCAGACCTGAGATAAGCGCATGCTCTATCATCTCACCTGCAACCCTTGGGTCCCTTCCTATGACAGCTGTCTTCTTTGACTTTCCAAGTGCAAGCCCGACTTTCAGGGCAAGGTCCACGGTTATGTCCCTGTTAGCTATTCCTCTTATGCCTGATGAACCGAACAGTTTCATTTAATGCCTCTGTAATTGATTTTCATTAGTGATGCTCACTCCACTGTCACGCTTTTTGCAAGGTTTCTGGGTTTGTCGATAGAGCAATCATTGGCAAGTGCCGTATAGTATGCGAGAAGTTGTAGTACCACCGAAGTAAGTATCGGTGCCGTCATCTCGTGTGACTGAGG
>DACO01000196.1:20352-20609 GCA_002508635.1 Methanolobus sp. UBA118
GCCGTCATCTCGTGTGACTGAGGGATCCTGAGCACTTCATCCACGTATTTCTCGATCTCGGTATCATCCTCGTTTGCAACTGCTATCACGGTTGCATCCCGGGCTTTTACTTCCTTGATATTGCTGAGTATTTTGTCATAGGTGTGACCCTTGGTGGCAATGGCCACAACCGGAGTCTCATCGGTAAGCAGGGCAAGCGGTCCGTGTTTGAGCTCACCAGCAGCATATCCTTCAGCATGTATGTATGATATTTCCTT
>DACO01000140.1:0-233 GCA_002508635.1 Methanolobus sp. UBA118
AAACCTGTCTGATCGGGCCTGATGGTTCTGTCAAGACCTGACTCTTCTATAATATCTATCTCAGTATCACTGAAATCATCGGTAAGTTTTGCATCACGTGCCATGCCCCCGGTACGAAATTCTATAACCGGTTTGATATGCAGGTTCCCTTTCTCTATAAAAGAATCAAGGCCCAGTCCAAGCATGGCTGCCTGTTCCAGAAGGTCTTCGGGGGTTTCCTCGGTTGCGACCAT
>DACO01000140.1:518-2852 GCA_002508635.1 Methanolobus sp. UBA118
GCTCCGGGAACACCGGTTACAAGTATCCCTTTTCCTCTGGGATATCCTCCCCCGATCTTTTTATCCAGATTCTCAATACCCGTTGGCATTCTTTCCATATTATCACTTTGCGCCCTGATTTTTTTTGTTTCTAGAAAATATAATATGTTGTATATTATATAAATATATCCTATTTTTTTAATAATTGGTATTGTATTCATCTTTTGATATTTTTAGAGGAACGGTTACTGATATAAGGCCGGAGGTTGAATATTCTGATATATGTGTGGTTGGAAAGCATTTTAACGTATCTTTCGGGTTCAGGTAGTTTTCCCGATCCATGTATTTACATTATGATCAGTACCAGGGGATTCAGATGAAAGTCGATCTAACTATAAAAATAGGTGGAGCAGCAGGTCAGGGATTGGACACCATTGGCAGTGTTCTTTCAAGTACTTTAATGAAATGTGGTTTCTTTGTATTCACCACTCAGTTCTATCTTTCAAGGATAAGGGGTGGTCACAATACTTTTCAGATACGCATCAGTGATGAAACCATAAAAGCAATGGATGAGAAAGTTGACATATTGATAGCCCTTGACAGAGCTTCAATTGAGAATCATCTTGATGAGATGTCAGATGGTGTTGTGATAGTTGACAGGGATACTGTGAAACTTGATGATGATTTTGATTCTCTTTTCCATGTGCCTCTGCTTAAAATTGCAAAGGACACCGGTGGCAATAAATTATATGCCAATTCGGTGGCAGTAGGGGCAGCCATGGGACTCTTGTGCCTTGATTTCGATGTCCTCTCGGATGTTCTTTCTTCGATATTCCAAAGAAAGGGTCAGGAGATCATTGACAACAATATCAAGGCAGCAAAAGCAGGTTATGATTATGCGAGGGATAACTACCCTCGAGGATGTAAATTCGATATACAGCAGCCTGAAAAACATAGTAACAAGATGCTTATTGCAGGTAACGAATCTGTGGGTCTCGGAGCCCTTGCAGCAGGTCTGCATTTTCTGTCAGCATACCCTATGACCCCGTCAACAGGTGTTATGAACTATATTGCAGGCAAGGCTGGCAAGTTCGGTCTGGTAGTTGAGCAGGCAGAAGATGAGATAGCAGCACTGAATATGGCCATCGGTGCTTCCTTTACAGGTGCTCGTTCCATGGTGACAACATCCGGCGGAGGATTCTGTCTTATGGTGGAAGCCCTGGGTCTTGCAGGTATTACTGAAACTCCTGTGGTGATCTTCCAGGCACAGCGTCCGGGCCCTGCTACCGGACTTCCCACAATGACGGAACAGGGTGATCTGCTGTTTGCCATACATGCGGCTCAGGGTGAGTTCCCTCGATGTGTTCTTGCGCCTGGTACTCCTGAAGACTGCTTCTATATGACTGCCAGTGCTTTCAATATCGCCGAAAAATATCAGATTCCTGTTATTGTGATGAGCGACCAGTACCTTGCAGATTCCATGTTTACCTGCGAGCGCTTTGATGCATCAAAGGTCTCTGTTGAAAGACATCTGCTCTCAGATGGGGAAATAAAGGATATGCAGGAGGAATATGCTCGTTACAGGTTTACATCCAGTGGCATCTCGCCCAGAGCAGTTCCCGGACAGGCTGGTGTGCTTGTAGGTGCTGACAGCGATGAGCATGATGAGTTCGGGCATATTGATGAGACTCAGGAGAACAGGATAAAAATGGTCCATAAAAGGATGAACAAGCTTGAACTGCTGAGGGAGCAAATGCCGGCTCCTGAAGTTTATGGTCCTGATGATGCCGAACTGACCTTAATAGGCTGGGGATCCACCTACGGTCCGCTTGTTGAAGCTGTGGATATTCTCAGGGAAGAGGGCCACTCCGCAAATCTGGTGCATTTTACACATATTCATCCTCTGCCTGCCGAAAAGATAAAGGAGATGCTGGGCAAACCCGGAATGAAGGTATGTGTTGAAAATAACAGGACAGGCCAGTTTGCTCGTCTGCTTATGGTAGAGACAGGAATCGAGATGGTGGATAATGTGCTGAGATACGACGGACTTCCTTTAACTCCGCAGTTCATAGTAGATTCCATTAAGCAGAAGGAGGTGCTATAAATGGTAAGTGTAGAAGATTACGGTAGCTTCGATACTGCATGGTGTCCCGGATGCGGGGATTTCGGTATACTCAAGGCTCTTAAGCGAGCTCTTGCGGATATGGATAAATCTCCCGAAGAAATGCTGCTTGTTTCAGGAATAGGGCAGTCGGGGAAGCTCCCGCATTATCTTAAATGCAACTTCTTTAACGGCTTACATGGTCGCACCCTTCCTCCTGCCACGGCTGCGAAGGTCTCGAACCATGAACTGAC
>DACO01000198.1 GCA_002508635.1 Methanolobus sp. UBA118
CTATAGTTCATTCATTCAAGCCTATCACCGCAGTTCATGCAGAATTTCTCACCGGCTTTTGTCTCATGTCCGCAGTTTGGACACCTGTTCTTTCCATTGCCGATGTTTGATCGCTGTATTACGCTGTCGGATATTGTGGTATTGTTAATATTGTAGTTTGTCACCGAGTCGTCGACGAAAAGCTTTACGTCCGTCCGTTTCTCTATCTCCTCAAGGATCTTGTGATAGAATCCGGTGAGAGCCTCCTCCTTTTCAGCCCATGCCTTTATGATCAGCCGGGATTTGCGCTTACCAACGACCTCTACGTAAGCTGCATATCGCAATCCTGCAACACCTTCGGCGTAGAATCGTGCAACTCCTGTGAAAAGCTGCTGTGTGGATGTGATCTCGGCAGGAATCATATATAAGTTCATGTCCTTGAGAATGCGTGTGCTCATGTCAAAGAGATTCTCCGCAGGTATATCCAGGTCCCTTGTATCTTCCTCGGCGATCAGCATGTCACTGATATCCTCTCTCCATGTGTACTCGTCGGTCTCCACTGTCCTGAGGACCGGACATACTATATCTACCATTTTATCGGAGAGGTCCATTTGAATATGCTTCTTCTTGCTGTAATCATAGTAGCGTATACTTCCTGATATGATACAATTGCCGCACTCTCCGGTGGGGCGTATCTGGAAGGTGACCGTCTTACCCTCTCCGGGCTGGAGCATGGATATGGTTTTATCCGTTTCCTTCAGTCTGAAAACATCAGGGACGAAGAGAGTTACGCGGATATCGCCGACAGGTTCCTGCGATGGGTTCTCGACTTTTATCTTGTAGAGGATACTTGCACCTTTGTACTGGACTGCAGACTTTATCACAACATCTTTAATCCCTGAAGGAACAGAAGCCTTTTTTCTGGTGGATTCACTGCTGGTATGTGGTGCTGCGGTAAAGGACCCTGCCTGCTCTGCTGCTTTTGCAGCCTTTTTTTGTTTCCTTTTCTTTCCGGCTTTCCTGATTATGAATATCGGAACCAGGACAAGTATCACCAGGGTCAGTAATCCAGTGAATGCATCTTCGTCGGAACTGTCTGAATAGCTGTCATCGTAATAGTAATCGGTGCTGGTATCTCTGGTTTCTGCCGTTGTTCTCGTGTCTGTGGAATAATCATACGTATAAAGATAGACATCGGATAAGAGGACATAATCGGTATAATCAACTGTGTAGATATCACGTATGCGGAACTCAAGCAGGAGTGCATCATCCTCGTAGTAGAAATTGTCTCCCACACTGTAGTAGTCGTCCGAAAGAACGGTTCCGTAGTAGGTTATTGTCAGTCTTGTGGTCTCACTATATGTATCAACCTCAAGCACATTGAGGTAGTAGCCGTAACCCAGGTCAGCAAACTCGCCTTCCATCAACGGTATGTCGTACTCTTCAACAGAAGAGCCCGCAGCAGTCGGAATTAAAAAAGATATGATAAGGAAGAATATGAGTGAGTGTCGTATATGTTTTGATTTCATTTGCCACCCATTTGTTTTTTAAAGCAGTATGTACTTTGTTTTTATATAATTTCGGGTAAGGAATTAACTAAAACAAAAGTTGTGAGTGATCATTGATCTCCCCGACAGCTTTCTTCCACACTGACCGCAGAAACCTGCTTCCGCAGGTACGGTAGAACCGCAACCTGGACATTTCCTGACAGAGGGTGACATTTTATCATGTGCAGCTCCCATCAGGGCGGCATCAAGTTCCTGTCTCCTGTATGAGTCAGCACGCTCACGGTCCTCGACATCCATCATGAAACGGACCTTATCTTCTTTTGCGATGGCCTCACTCTGCCTGACCTTCGCAAGGGCTTCCAGTTGTGCTGCTGACATCTTCCCGTACTCGCGACCCTCACTGACCACTTTCGCCACATCGGCTCCTCCGGTCTCCGTGATGGTTTTCAGATATTCCATGTCACGGCCGTGCTCGCGGTCCTTCATATCCTGTTCCACTTCAAGCTCCGCCTTCATTCCCCTGGCCTTTGCAAATTTGAGTTCTTCCTTGAGGGAGATGGCTTCTCTTGCTTCACGTATGTCTGCTTCATGTTCCAATCTCTCAAGCTCGAGTCGGGATGTCACATTCCTGTACTGCTGGCTTCGATCAAAATCACTCTGAACGGCAATGCTTGCGTTATCGGCACGCAGCTCCGCAATTTCTTCACGGGACCTGCGCTCAGCGTCTCCTTCAACTGCCATGGTGTCCAGCTCGGACAGTTCTTCGGAAGTGTTGAAATCATTTGTGGCCTGCATGACAACTCCATATGAGCCAAGATCCCACCTGACAGTGTACTTAAGTGTCTCAAGTCCCCAGAGTGAAAGGGTTGATTTAAGTCTCATCTCAAGCTCGTTCTCCAGCTTAAGACGCAGGTCACGGTTTCCGTAGAGGTTCTCTACACTCTCTTTGCGAATCTCGGGTTCAAGTACCAGTGTTATGGCTTCACTTTCAAGGCGATTATAGATATCCTCTACTGAAAGCATCCTTTCACCTTTTTTGTCCGGAGTCGTATAAGCATACAGCATCTGGAAGAACCTCTTTGCTTCCTGTACCTTAAATCGCAGAAGCCCGCTGCATGCAACCTTCTGGTTATCCGAGGTCCAGAGTTCGGACAGTGACCATTGGAGGTCCTTTGGGGATGTATCCATGAGTGCTACATCAACGTCCTTACCGATGTTGCCAGGCTTCAGCAGCCCTCCAACTCTTAGTTTTCCTTCGTCTACGGTTTCCTGCAATTCACCGTTCTTGATCATGGCTGCTTTTTCGTTGGGCGAGAGTATTATATCCTTTCTGAAAAAACCTTTGACCTTATTCTTTGGTACGACCCGGGCGATGTCGCTTTCACTTCTTTTCCACTTGAATGCCATTTTTGCCACCTTTTGATTTTCAGGCTATGTTCTGTTTTATATATTGGATAAGTATTATATATATTGTTTTCCATTGTATACAATAGTAATAGAATAACGGTGAAGATGAAAACTATGACAAGATCCTATCCGGTAAGCGCCAGAATATCTGAAGACAGTAAAATATATCTTGAAAGCTTAGTAGAAATGGGTATAGCGATCAACAAATCTGAAGCTCTTAAATTGTGCATCAGGTATGCAAAACAAAAAAAGATGGAGGAGGAACTCTGATGGTGTTCAAGAATCCTTTCAAAAAAGTATCTCCCGAAGAAATGAAAACAAAGCTCACAATATCCGAGCAAAGGCTTACGGCCCGTGA
>DACO01000199.1:0-386 GCA_002508635.1 Methanolobus sp. UBA118
TCAATGTTATTCCTGGATGTAATTATTTGCTTATCATACGAATTGGTAGCTATGACAGCATCTGAATGGGAAATTGCGAACCTTTCAATAATCTCCGCCGCTTTTACCAGAATACCGTTTCCCTTGAACTGCAGATTACTCTCTACAGCTTCGGGAAACATATCATGCAGATCCAGAATGATCCTGGAGCCATTAATAAGTTTGAAGGGAATTGCTACTAAGATCAGGTAATCCGGAGGATTATGTACATGGAAGTAAGAGAATTTTTTGGATTTGTTTAAAGAATATATATTTGTAAAAGCATTTACCATGTATACTAGATGGTTTATGTATACACTAAAGAAATTGCTTGTTTTTAATTCATTTGCTACTTTTGTAATGTTTAT
>DACO01000199.1:679-17509 GCA_002508635.1 Methanolobus sp. UBA118
TTTTGTAATGAACGGGCTATTTTCATCCTGTTAATATCTTTAGGCACGGACCTATAGGCAATCATACAGATATTGTGGTTTTTTTTTCTGTAAGCATTATTATTGTTATTCATTCATCCTCTGAAATGGTTGACTGCAAGTTTCAATACAAATGTCGGAAAAGGATATCACTACAGGGGTTGTAAATTTTAACTGGCATATCTCTGAAAACTTTTATCCCCAATTTGTATTGGATATTATCACGGTCCATTATTATCGAATGTGGGATTGTTGGATAGTAACTATAATACAATTCAGTTTCAACCGCGCCCCATCTTTCTTTAAAAGCGATTAAACCTTTGTTGTCATATGACGTACGCCCGAAACTGTAGTGTTTATACTCATTTACACATGCATCTTCAATACTTTTCCAGACGAGTATATTATTGGGACGTAAATTCAGGTAATCGGGATTGTAAGCAGCATATCCAAAAGTTACGCTGTCCTTAAAATACTCAAAAATTCCTCCTGCAATGATTTCTTCGTTATATCTCACGACATACAGGACGACATATTCGTTCAGCAACTCAAATAAATTTTTAAAGAATTTCCATGGATGGGATGGGACTCCAATTTTTTTTTTAGTAATACGGTTCAATTGGCAAAAATCTTTTAAATCTTCTATATTTTTGGTAGGATAGACATCTACTCCGCATCTTATTGGTTTTTTAGTTGAACTTCTGGCACCCCTACTTATTCTTTTCCAGACTTCATTTGCATTGGAGGATAGTTCAATGGTATGTACACAAAATGATTTTTGAAAATGGAATTTATCATGATCAACCTTGCCTCTAACTTCAAAGCGACCGGCGTTTAATTCATGATATAGCTCTATACCCCTGTCCAACAGAATATTTCTTACATCCTCGGAACCAATACAACTACTGTTGTGAGAAAATGGCATTGTGCAAAGTTCATCTCCTCTCAATTTACTTTTAACATGGAATAAGGCCAATAATCCGGCAATATTCCCATGCTCATCCTTTGCAAATAGATACCTGGATTTATAGCCAAAAGTCTTTTTCAAAAACTTTTTCCATTCAGGAGTATGATAAATAGTTGCGTCGTCACATTCATACAAGAATTTTTTCCATTCTTCTTCTGTAACATTCTCAGTTATTTCTACCACGTTCTTGCCACCCTCAGAACCCTTTTTCCCAGATTGATTACGATATCTTTTGAATAAAAGAGTACCCATTCGAAACCATTAGCAGACCACCTTTCCGGGTGCGTTAATAAGTAAAAATTGCTGATATCTCCGCTTTCGACCAATTCAATTAGATCATCTGTCGAGTTAACATGAATGCTTTCTTTTTTATTAGGAATATAGTCTCTCAGACAATGATCAAAATTCCAGTTTCGACCTGTATCGCATAAATAGTTTACAGAATCATCAATAGATAGATAAGCTTCTCCGATAACCCCGAAAGCCCTGTAATCATACTTCTTCCATATGTCACGATTGTCATATTTCGATAAGGGTTGCCCATGCATGCAGACAGTTTTAACATTGCCCAGATCATTGAATTTCTTGAGATTTTTCTCGAATAGTTTTATTGCATCTTCATAATTTCCTTTGCACTCATTTAGTACCTCATAATGGTATCCTATCTCGTGCCCCATTTCGTTGACTTCACTGATAATTTCCGGACAGAATAAGTTATCATTAACCGTTCTGAAATAATAGGTTGCTTTGATGTCATATTCCTGCTCTATTCTTGCAGTTTCCAGTGCTTTTGAAGGGTTTCTGTCAATATCGTGCCGCATCATTATGTATTTTTCAGGCAACGAATTTGTTGTCAGGTATTCCTCCATGGTGAGTGAAGAATAGTTATTTTCATCTAATGACATGCAAAGTTGTTGGAATTTATCGAGTGTAAAGTCAAATTGATTATATCTGATCATCACAACACTCCAAAAAAATCAACATTGTTCCTTTATTTGGACAACACCCGAGCTATTCTCGGATTGTTAGGAAATTCATGTATTGAGCAATATGCGTTCATACACACATTGGTTTTTTCAGATGTACATTTTGAACAGATGACATCACTCAACAACCTCAGCTGACTCAATAGCAGATATTTGTTTTCTGCAATTTTTCGATAGAAATTTTCAATTCCGATAGATATGCTGATTTAACCCACCCCATGATGCGTGCATCTAGCATTATTATCTCTGAAATCAGGTATATAGAGATATAGGAAACATTAAAATGGAGCTACTAAAGATTTTTTCTAAAAGACAAAAGTGGCCAAGAAGATCTGTATCTGGATCTCCATTTGTAATATTAAGTATTGAATATATGTTAATAACCATATCATTAATCAAAAAGCTTCAAAGTTTTAAAAAATAGGTATGTTTTCATATGGATATGACTTAAATACTTAAATAGTTGATAAAGGGATTTTTTTGTTTCGGCAGAATATTCTTTGAGTCAACAACGTTCGGATTTCTCATTTCACAAACCAAAAAATCAGAGTCTATCTCCCGAAACTCCGAATGATCCGTCAATACTACAATACAATCGCTTCCCTCTACAGCTTCCTCCATACTCAAAATAGGGTATTCGAATTCTTTCACAAACGGATCATAAATCTTAACAGTATACCCTTCCTTCTCGGCTAACTTGATAAATTTAAGAGCAGGAGTTGCCCTGGTATCTGCAATATCTCCCTTGTAGGCCACACCAAACACAGTGATCACGGGGTTCTCAAGACCGTTGACAAGTTCCTTTACCTTTTTCAGAACATGGATGGGCATGGAGTCGTTGATATTGCGAGCTAAGGTTATCAGGCTACTGTCATTTGTATTTTCAGTGAGGAACCACGGATCTATGGCGATGCAATGTCCGCCTACACCCGGGCCGGGCCTGTGGATATTGACCCTCGGGTGTTTGTTAGCTATATCTATGGCTTCCCAGATATTGATGTTGTATTCCTGAGCAAGCATGGCAAGCTCGTTGGCCAGAGCGATATTAACGTCACGGTAGGTATTCTCCATAAGTTTTATCATTTCCGCTGTGGTGCAGGTCGT
This sequence comes from Methanolobus sp. UBA118, assembly GCA_002508635.1. GTDB lineage: Archaea > Halobacteriota > Methanosarcinia > Methanosarcinales > Methanosarcinaceae > Methanolobus. The sequence continues at coordinate 3,755 of DACO01000199.1, forward strand.
GAGATAGAGTTCGCCTTTTACAAAGGTGGAGTAAAGATCACGGGTAAGCTCGGTAGCTTTTTGATTCAGGCCTCCGATAACCCTGTCGTTATTGATCATTTCATATAGGGTATTACCAGGAATGGCACGCTCGGGACAATGGGATATATAAAAGTCCTGAGATACTTTCAGATTCGATTTCTCCAGTATTTTCCTTATTCTTTTCTCACAAGTTTTCGGAGGAATTGTTGATTCAACGATAACAAGGTTGCCTTTTTTAATGTAAGGCGTTATCATCTCGCAGGCTGAAACCACGTATTTCAAATCCGCCATGTGGAGCTCCGCATCAAAAGGAGTAGGTACGGCTATGAGAAAGATGTCAGCTTCCTCAACTTTCGTACTCGCTCTGAAGCTCTTTTTTTGATATGCTCCTTCAAGGAGTTCCTGGAAACCTTCTTCTTCAAAGGGCATCCTGCCGGTTTTTAGGGTATTCACAACTCTTTCGTTGATGTCCACTCCAACAACATCTATTCCGTTATTTGCAAACAGGAGCGCGGTCGGAAGGCCAATGTAGCCCATTCCCAGAACACATAATTTTGTCAAGGTAACACCTGCTGTACATATTTGAAATTTTATTAATCAAGGATTTTGTTAATTATCAATTTGGCTGCATTTCCGATACCATACGGATTATCCCAGTTTGTCTCCGAAGCAGTCATTTTCTCTGCAAGATGTGCTATATTGCCGTTAACTCCTGCTATTATATTAGCCCCTACATCAACTGTTTCGGGCCTTTCAGTATTGTCTCTTAAAGTGATACATGGCACACCAAGGATGCAAGCTTCTTCCTGTAACCCTCCGCTATCGGTGAGTATCAATTTTGCACCGTCTTCAAGTTGCAGGAAATCCAGGTATCCTGCCGGTTCGATAACTTTTGTACCCCCGGGTACTTTCAGTCTGAATTTATTTATCATCTTTACAGTTCTTGGATGGGCGGGAAAAACAACTGGCAACCTGAATTTTCGGTATATCTGCTCAAAGCCGATGAGTATGCTTGAAAGACGATCTTTTTTGTCTGTATTCTCCGCTCTGTGAACAGTTGTCAGGAAATATTCGCCTTTTTCCAGGTCTAATTTTGAAAGTGTATGTCTGGTCTGTTTTGAGATCTCCAGATTCTGATATACGGCATCAACAACAGTATTCCCTGTTATGCATATTTTATTTTCAGGAATTCCCTCATCGAGCAGGTGTCTCTTAGAATTCTCTGTGGGTGCGAAAAGGTAGTCAGATACATGATCGGCAACAATCCGGTTTATCTCCTCAGGCATACTTCGGTCAAAGCTTCTCAGGCCTGCTTCAACATGGCCAACCCTGATATGCAGCTTTGAGGCAGCAAGCGCTCCGGCAAGGACGGTATTGGTGTCACCCTGTATCAGAACAATATCGGGCATATCCTTCAACAATATCCCCTCGATTTCTGCAAGCATTTTTCCGGTCTGCTCTCCATGGCTGCCAGAACCTACATCTAGATTATACTCTGGCAAAGCTAATTTTAGATCCTCAAAAAATACCCTGTCCATCTCAAAACTGTAATGCTGGCCCGTATGGAGTATATAGCGATCAACACCCAGTTTCTCACATTCTCTGATTATTGGACTCATTTTTATGATCTCAGGCCGGGTTCCAAGGATAATCGCGATTTTCATTTTACTGCTCCCTTTTTACCCGTTACATTCAAGGATTCACCTATACCTGCCTCAGAATTCAACTTGTAAATCCGCACAAACCTATTTAGTTTATCAATTTTCAATATCATCCAGGAACATACCCCATACAGTTACCTGATCTATCATTTTATTAATTTAACATGAATGATACCCGCTTTTTAGATGATATATCCCCACATTATGCCAGATTATACTCTTCACTCTCATAATTCGATTGTAGCAGAGTTTATTCATCATTTTAAACCAGGCTTGTTATCGAATCGAAATACCGCTTCAGCAGGATTACCCCTTGCAATACAATTCGGCGGAATGTCCTTACTTACAATAGACCCTGCTGTAACGACTGCATTTTCTCCAATGGTGACTCCCGGTAATATAACAACACCTACAGCGATCCACGCTCCTCTTTTTATTGTTACGGGTGCTGTTTTTGTAAAAAGTCTGGAAACCCTGGGATTTGATTCACTTAAATATGTAGGAGGAGAAGTATGGACCAATATCAGGTCTCTGCCACTAAGAGCCACATCATCTTCTATAGTTATCATATGCGGATGTACGGGGTCAAAGTAAACTTCGAAACCTATGAACACATTCTTTCCAATATTGACTCCCCTGGTCTTCTGGAATTGGACCCTCATGTTCGGGGTCATGGGCAGATATAATGCAAACATCTGGATAAAACGACCTACTCCTGCTTTGACCAGCGAAGTAAGATCTTTTTCTTCCAGTACGGCTGTTCCCATTCCAGATCTGATTTTTCCATAAAGATAGCCTTCAGATTTCATGACTACGGATATCTACTTTTGTGCTAGGAATCGCAATAGCTGCACATTATTATTCTTGACTACGCTCATTATGTCTTTATGGGATATCGGTAATAACCAGTATAGTTTATACATTTTGATGATTCGTAATTTATCGGCCTGTTCCCGGGATATTCCTTCACGGATTTTCCCGATACAATTAGCAACATGAAACCTATAATATCGTATTCCCCACTAAATTTGGTTTGATACCAGGTATGCTCAATAAACACTGGTGCTTATCACGGAATTCTTTGGACTCCGTTGCTCTCCCCATGTAACAATTGTAAAAGGTAGTATTTATACTTTTAAATGTGAGTAAGTTACAAAACAATTATATTCGGTAAGTAAAATAATTGAGTGTTTTATTCAGAGTTTCTTCCAGCTTCAGGATTCTTCTTATATATGTTACTTCAAATTATTATAGGGGCCAAAGGATAAGGATGGAAGTCAAGACTTTAGATGTATCATTTAATGTCTCTCTGGAAAATATACCGGATTTGTGGGAACAGAACGATGTCCTTCTGTTCATAATTGATATGGACGATTATGGCACTTTAAATGCAGATCATCTTGATGAAAAAGAGAAACAATATCTGGAAGGATTAAAAACTCCAAACTTCAAAAAAAGGTTCATTGTTTCAAGAATGGCTCTGAAGTATATATGCAGAGTTCTTCTTGATAAAGAATTCATATCGGATATACTACTCTATAAAGACAATTATGGAAAACTGCATCTCTCCGGTAATAATAAAATTAATATCTGCCTTTCGTATACGGGTAATGTAATCCTTCTGGCGGTTTCAAAGATCAAGGTAGGTATTGATGTAGAGAAAAAAAGGTGTCTGCCTTTTAATAGTAACTCAGGGTACATGCAGGCAAAAGGAACTTGTGAGAACAAGGAAGTAACAAATCTTGATTTTCTAATAACATGGACTGTAAAAGAAGCATATTGCAAGTTTTCGAATAAAAGTATTCTTTCGTACCTTAGAAAGACACTCGACACTGGCAGGATATGCTATTGCAGCTACTTGATCAATAATATGTATATACTTGCTGTTGTTACTGATTATGATCAGTATAAGATTAATATTAACTCTCTTCAGAAAATAGCTTGTACTTAGTTATTTTTTGGTTGTTATTCCTTGAGGTGGATGAATCTGATATGATCATTCATATAATAATTTACATCAAAGATAGATTTTTAAGATAGTAATCAGGAATTAGCTTTCCGGTTTTATGAATAATTCTTATATATCATTAAATACAAAGTGGGCTTCGGGAGTAAATCGGTTGTTATTACTTGGCTAGTGCTAACTAAAAGCACTAGTTAACAAGCTGATTCCCATTAGGGGGTGCAATGCACATGCAGCAAATAAGGGAAGATATACTTGACTTCTTGAGAGCCCAGTCTTTCATGGATAACGATATTCATTTCGATGATAACGAATCTCTAACCAAGGCCGGAATCATAGATTCTATTGGATTGCTGGAGCTTCTGGATTACATCAGTGAAAGCTATTCCGTAGAAGTTCCGGAAGACATGTTAACTCCGGATAATCTTGACTCTGTACAGGGAATAACCAACCTTATTATCAAACTGAAAGATGAGAGATCATGAGAATTGATTCTTTTGTAGGAAAAAATGCAAAAGAAAAACCTCATCAACTGGCTTTAATCGACGGGGAAAAAACGATCTCCTATGAACATCTGGATAAAAACATAGACCATATTGCTTTGTCCATTAGGGAATTCGGTAATTGCAGATTTGCAGTAATGGCAGAATCCGGTATACAGTATGTAGAAATGCTTCTGGCAGTCTACCGGTCGGATAATATTGCAATTCCACTTCCGATAGAACTGGCGGTACTTGGTCTTGAAAGAATTCTTGATACTGCCAGTATCAGGAACATAATTGTTACGGAAACACAGTATTCAAGGTTTGGAAAGACTTTTTTCAATCGTTTCAGTACAGTCATACTTGTTAACGATGACTCATCCGTGGATATTTTACGCAAAGTGGTTGTGGACGAGCAAAACAATCCGGATCTAAGACTGGTGCTGTATACTTCCGGTACTACCGGAACACCAAAAGGTGTTATGTTAAGTGACAGGAACCTGGTCGCAAATGCGGAATCAATAATAGAGATACTTGGGATAACATCTGCTGACAAAGCTGCACTGGTATTTTCTCCGCATCATGCTTTCGGTAATTCCATTATCAACTCTCATCTGACAGTCGGAGGTTGTGTATGTATCGGATCTATGAACTTTATGGGTTCTGTCTTCAGCATGCTTGAGTCCGGGATGTCAATGTTCTATGGAGTACCCAGCACTTATCGTCTGCTGCTTCGATACCCGGAAAAGTTCAAAAGTGCTTTTGGAAATGTAAGGCTTGCTGCAACTGCAGGAGGGGCCATTGATAATACAATCGTGAATAATCTAAGGGATTCAAATCCTGACATCCGTATAATGCCAATGTATGGTCAGACAGAGGCTACAGCCCGTCTTGCCTATTTGCCTGCTCATGATGTGAGTGAGTTCTATGATACGATAGGCAAAGCTATACCTGGTGTTACTCTGGATGTTTTCGATGCAGACAACAATCCCACTGAAACGGACATTACCGGTGAACTGGTTGCCAGAGGTGAGAACATTATGCTGGGCTATCTGGATAATGAGTACGCCACAGAAAAAAAGATCATAGATGGCTGGATGCATACAGGAGATCTTGCAAAGAAGTTGTCAAATGGTTATTTCAAGCTGCTCGGACGCAAAGATGATATTATAAAAATCGGTGATCACCGTGTCAATCCGCGGGAACTTGAAAAATACATAGAGGAAAATACTGACGTATCCGGTGTCTTTGTGGTTCCGGTTTCCCATGAGATCCTGGGAAATGCGATCAGTCTTATGGTGATGCCTAACTGCAACACAGATGTTGATTCCGTTTTTTCATTCTGCAAAAGGAATCTGCCCGGTTACCTGTGTCCTCAGGAAGTGCTGTATATCGATCATCTTCCTTTGAGTGAGAACGGGAAAATATGCAATAGATCAATTATAGAAGGTTACCAAAGTGTCAAGAACAGTATGTAAAAAATGCATTCTGGACTCGGATATTCCAGGTATAAATATAAATGATGATAGTGGTTTGTGTTATTTTTGCGAGACATACAAACCTCTGTTATCCGAAGAAAAGGCCGGACACCTTGCACGCATGGAAATGTTGCTTCAGGAAGAAAGTGGTAAGGGAGAGTATGACGCGATTTTTGCACTTTCGGGAGGCAAGGATTCTTCATATACTTTATATGAACTCAAAAAACAATATCCTTCCCTTAAAGTAATGGCCGTTCAGTTTGATAACGGTTTCATATCGGACAATGCAATTGATAATGCAAAGAAGATGTGTGAGATCACTGGATGTGATTACTTTAAACTGACCATGGAAAATGAGGAACTGTACGATATTTTCCGCAAGGCTGCCATATCCTATGATGCATTTCCCAAATTTGCCAAATACAGAGCCAGTGATATCTGTAATACCTGTATAGGTATCATCAAACAAAAACTGATAGAACTGGCACTTGTCAACAAAGCTCCTTTCATTGTTTTTGCATTTACGCCGGGACAAACACCAAATCCCATTATTGATCTTTCCGGCAGTTTTGTCAGGTGGTCAAGAAACCTCTTTGAAAAACAGCTTCAGAAAATAGATGTTGATGACAGGGATGAGCTATTCGTCATAAAAAGGGAAGTAATTGAGAATATGGGTGATATTATCCCAAAAATCGTACATCCTTTATGCATGTGGGATTACAACGAAGAAAGAATCCTGGAGAAACTGGAGGAAATTGGCTGGAATCCTCCTGGCATCAACGACAGTAATTCAACGAATTGTACATTGAACTCATTTGCCTGTTACAATCATCTGCAAAAATACGGGATTCATGCTTATGCCTTTGACATAGCAGGGATTGTCAGAAGCGGTGATATGTCCCGGGAAGAGGGACTTAAGAAGCTAAATCAGGAATTATGTCAGCCTCTGATACTGGATGCTGCGGAGAAACTTAACTTGAGGGTAAAATAAACTTAGGGGAGTAATGCCATGCAAATACTGGACGAATTTAACAAGGACATCGACAGACTATCGATGGATCTCAGGAATTTTATAAAGGAAAATGTTGTTGATTTTAGAAAAAAAGGAGTAGTTTTGGGGGTTTCAGGAGGTGTTGATTCCGCAGTGACGCTTACACTTTGCGTACAGGAACTGGGTGAGGAAAATGTGTACGGTCTTCTCCTCCCTGAAAAGGAATCCGCTTCTTCCAGCACACCTCTTGGTGCGGAAATATGTGAAAGCCTGGGTGTGAAGTATGAAGAGGTACCCATATCCCCCATACTGGAATCACTTGATATCTATAATAAGAAAGACCAGCTAATAAAGCGAGCCTGTCCGGAATATGATCCTGAAGTGCATAAAACGTCACTTGCATTACCTGATTTTTTAGATGGCGGATCAATAAATGTTCCATATATAAAGCTGGCAAAGGACGGCGAGATCGTTGCACAGCACAGGTTGAAGGCAAAGGATTATCTGGAACTTATAGGATTGCAGGGCGTTAAGCAACGCTCAAGAATGATCGTTCAGTATATGTATGCTGAACAAATGAACTATGCCGTTTGCGGGACAACCAACAAGACCGAGATGGTTCTGGGCCAGTTCGTAAAATACGGAGACGGAGGTGTGGATATCGAACCTCTGGCAGATTGCTATAAGACACAGGTATACGCTCTGGCAAAGCATCTCAATGTCAGTGAGGCTATTAGAAAAAGACCTCCAAGTCCTGATACCTGGAGTCATTACACTTCTGACCAGGATTTCTACTGGCGTATGCCCATGCATTCAATAGATCAGTTACTATATGCTCAGGAACATGAGCTTCCTATGGATGTGATCCAGGAGAACACAGGGTTGCCTGAAGAGAAGATAATCAAGGCCCTGAAGAACTTTGATGTCGTCAGGAAAAATACAGAATACATTCGTGCAACTGCACCTGTGTTCACTTTAAACGGTAACTACTAAAAATGCTTTCGGGCAAAGTAATGCTGATAACCGGGGCAAGCAGGGGAATTGGAAAAGCTGCTGCCCTGCTGGCGGCAGCGAACCATGCACATGTGATCATCAACTACAACAAGAGTGAAGACCGGGCAACTGAGCTGGTAAATCAGATACGTGAGATGGGTTTTTATGCTTCGATGGTCAAAGCCGATGTCTCGTCCGAAGAAGATGTGAAAGCGATGTTCAGCTACATAAAGGAGAAACACTCCGGGCTTGATGTGCTTGTCAACAATGCAGGAATTATGAAAAACAGCCTTCTGTCGCTTTCAAACACGGAAATGTTCTATCAGATCATCGGGGTAAATCTTAAGGGTACTTTTCTCTGCACCAGGTATGCATCAAACATTATGCGAAAGCAAAGATCAGGCAAGATCATCAATCTATCATCTGTTTCGGGACTCAACGGTGATGCAGGACAGACAGTGTATTCTGCAAGCAAGGCGGCAGTTATCGGGTTTACAAAATCAGCAGCCAGGGAGCTTGGAATGTACGGAATAACGGTCAATGCTGTAGCTCCGGGTCTCATTGAAACGGATCTTATAAAAGATATCAAAAATGAAGTTCGGGAGAAAATTTTGTCAAATATCGCTCTTGGAAGGATAGGCATTCCGGAAGATATCGCGAAAGTTATATTGTTTTTGAGTTCAGATCTCGCAGATTATGTCAGCGGAGAGGTAATTGTGGTGGATGGCTGCCAGAAGATCATGTGAGTGCAGTTATGTCAACATGGTCATGAGCACATATGTCCACATAGAAAATAATTTTAATCGAATATGTTTATATTAGGCCATATCGGTGTCACCCTGGGAATATTTTTGTTACTTGGCTTTCTTTTACCTGAAGTCAGGTCTCATATTGATTACCGTTACGTTGCATTTGGGGCATTGCTTCCGGATCTGATCGATAAGCCGATTGGAAGAGTAATTTTTGCAGAATCTATCGCAAACGGCAGGATCATTGCACATACACTGGTATTTTGCTTTCTTTTGTTTTCTATGGGCTATTACTTTTATGTGAGCAAGAGAGATACCAGAATCCTGGTTATATCCGGTGCTGCATTCTGTCACTTGCTTGAAGATCAGATGTGGACACAGGCAACTACCTTTTTCTGGCCGATATTCGGATGGGATTTTCCTTATAAGGCAGTCCACGGTGGCTCTGATTATTTTTTTGCAATATTTGCCAGATTATTCTCCCCGGATATTTCCATCTTTTTTATTTTAGAATTAATCGGCCTCCTTATTTTGGTTACCATGATAGTTGTCAGTTTCAGGGAAAAAATTAGTTTATGAATATAGAATATTTTATTTTATCCATAGCTAAATTATTATGTCTTCTATCTCACATACCCTTCATCCTTCAGACTCACATACCTGCCATCCCCTATAACAACATGGTCCAGCACATCAATTCCCAGTAACTTTCCACCTTCCACAAGTTTCTCGGTTACGGCAATGTCTTCCCTGCTTGGCGTGGGGTCACCTGAAGGGTGGTTGTGTGAGAGGATGACCGAAGCACATGATTCCATGAGTGCTGCCTTGAACACTTCTCTGGGGTGCACGATATTGGCATTCAGGCTGCCGATGGAGATCACTTCCTCACGCAGTACATGGTTCTTTGTATCCAGAAGCAGGGCCACAAGTCTTTCCCTTTTGTGTTCGCGCATTTTCGGATAAAGCAGTGAATATACGTCTGCGGGGGATCTGATCTTACGTTTTGGTTCATCCGTGAATCCTTCCAGTTTGCGTGCAAGTTCGAAGACCGCTGCTATCTGTGCAGCCTTTGCGGCACCGATGCCGTGTATCTGCATCAATTGCTTGATATTTGCCTGGCTCAGTCTTTTGAGGCTGTATTCAGAGAATATGCGGCTGCACATATTAACAACATTTTCCTTCCGTGACCCTGTTCTTAGAATAATGGCCAGCAGTTCTGCGTTTGATAATGCTTCAGGTCCGTATTTGAGCAGTCTCTCCCTGGGGCGCTCATCTTCGGGCATCTCACGAATACATATTTTATAATCATCCATGAAAATCTGAACAATGTTGACACTTATAAATTATTCTAAATTATGCTATTATAATTTTTCACTTATTTTATATTTATTTAAATTGTCGTGTTCGTCGTATACTTATAGAATGAATAATCTTAACTCATTTTTATGAAAGTAATCTGTGTTGCAGGATATAAGAAGACCGGCAAGACAACACTTGTAACCCGTCTGGTCGAAGCTCTTTCTGGAAAAGGGTCAGTGGGTACTGTAAAGATGATGTTCCATCATCGTTTCAATCCCGGGGACAGCGATACCGGGAAGCACTTCGATGCAGGTGCACAGGGTGTTGTCGCAATAACAGAAGATGAACTTGTCACTATCAAAAGAGATCCCACCCTTGATGAGGCTCTTGACTCTCTGGCTGATATGGGTATGGACTTTGCCATAGTTGAGGGTGCAAAGAGCAGTTCTCTGCCAAAGATCGTTCTTGGCGAGGCCGCAGAAAAGGAGGACCTGAGCAATGTCGTTGCCCGCCTTCCCGAAAAGGCTCAATGGGATATCGGGAAACTGGTGGACCTTACTCTTGAACAGGATGATTGGGTAACCCTGGAATCACTTATACGTAAAGTCAGGGGCAATCCTGATATCAGGTTATCAGGAGGTATCGCCACTTTCACAGGTATTGTCCGTCAGGTCACAGGTGAAACTCATACAAAGGCTCTCGAATTTGAGAAATATGCAGATGTTGCCGAAAAGGCAATGGATAAGATCTGTACTGAAATGAAAAAGAGAGAAGGCATCATTGATGTTGTGATGCATCACCGTACCGGTCTGATCAAAGCCGGTGAGGATATCGTCTATATCGTAGTTGCAGCAGGTCACAGAAAAGAACTGTTCATTGCTCTTATTGATTCACTTGAGCGATTGAAGGAAGAAGTACCCATATGGAAAAAGGAATTCACTATAGACGGCGATTTCTGGGTTCACGACAAATCGAACGAGTAAAACTCTGAATTTTTATTTTTTTGTTTTTATCGGTTCTTTAATCCTACCTGCTTGTCGATCTCTTCGGCAATCTCTTCAAGCTCATCGAAGATACGTTCTGAATCCTTTCTCATTTCCTGAACCGCAGCTTTGAGACTTCCTCCTCTCAGATGTAGTCTTCTTCTTTCCCTGTATAGCAGCCCTGCATTGATAAGGTTACGTACATGGTGATTGACTCTTGATGGTGTTACTTCGAGGCTATCTGCTATCTTGTCAGATGAAACTTTCTCCTCGTCTTCGGAAATCTGCTGTAGCAGGTCGATCACGATCCTGGTCGCAAGGTTTTCCGTATCCCTGCCCGATGACAACCCAAAGCTGTTGCACAGCCAGTGGATATCCTGTTCGAGTTTTTTCTCCCGTGGCTTTTCCAGTTTGATAAGTAATATCTGCCGTGCCATGCTATGATTCTATCTATCATATTGCATATAAATGTTTCTGCATTTTATCGATATCATATCTACAATAAGTATAAATTGTACATTTTATGCAAAAGTATTATATACTGGTTTAACGATATAGATGTCTGTAATCCGGTGATTTGCCGGACAATATCTAGAGGATGATTTGTATGATTATAAGGCCAATCGGAGAAAGAGTGTTAATAAAAGCTGTCAAGAAGGCAGAGGTCACGGAAAGTGGTATATTTATCCCTGACTCCGCCCAGGAAGAGAAGAAGGAAGGTATCGTAGTAGGAGTAGGTACCTTTGAAGATGGCAAAACGCTTCCACTTAAAGCCGGAGATCACATAATATATGGCGGCTACAGGAGTGACGAGGTCGATGTTGACGGAGAAAAACACCTGTTCATCGATTTTAAGGACGTATTAGCTGTGGTGGAAGAGTAAGATAAGCAGGTAATTGCAATAAGAGGTAATCAAGATGGCTAAACAGATCATGTTTGATGTGGATGCACGCAAGGCATTGTTAAATGGTGTTGACAAGGTAGCCAATACCGTAAAGATAACTCTGGGTCCGAAAGGGCGTAATGTCGTACTTGACAAGGCAAACAGTCCGGTGGTCACCAATGATGGTGTGACCATTGCAAAGGAGATCGAGCTTGTGGACAAGTTCGAGAACATGGGTGCAAAGCTTGTCAAGGAGGTAGCTTCAAAGACCCAGGATAATACAGGTGACGGAACAACAACCGCAACCCTGCTTGCACAGGCTATAATCACCGAAGGATTAAGGAACATTACCTCAGGTGCAAATCCCATTGAAGTAAAAAGAGGAATCGAGAAGGCAACGGAGAAGGTTGTCGCAGACCTGAAGGAAAAGAGCAAGGATGTCAAGGACAAGCACAAGATCCCCCAGGTAGCCACTATCTCTGCTAACAATGACGAAGAAATAGGCAACCTCATAGCCGATGCAATGGAGAGGGTAGGTTACAACGGTGTTATCACAGTTGAGAACGCCAAGACAATGGAAACATCTCTTGAAGTCGTGGAAGGTATGCAGTTTGACCGCGGCTTTGTTTCACCGTATATGGCCACCGATCAGGAGAAGATGACCTGCGAGTTCGAGGATCCGTATCTTCTTATCACTGACAGAAAGATCAGCACCATGAACCAGATCATCCCGGTTCTTGAAAAGGTAGCAAAAGAAGGCAGGCCTCTTGTGATGATCGCCAAGGATATCGAAGGCGATGCTGAAGCAGCACTGATCTTAAACATCATTCGTGGCTCCCTCAAGGTATGTGCGGTCAAGGCACCGGGATTCGGTGATGAGCAGAAGGAGATGCTCGAGGATATCGCAGTACTAACAGGCGGTGTCGTCATCAGCGAGGACAAGGGCATGAAAATCGAGGAATACACAGAGAACATGCTCGGACACGCCCGCAAGGTCAATATCGACAAGAACAAGACAACTGTTGTTGAAGGTAAGGGTGAGAAGGGTGCCATCGAGCAGAGGATGTCCCTGATCGAATCCCAGATCAATGTAACAGATGCTGAGTTCAAGAAGAAAGAGCTAAAGAAACGCCTTGCAAAACTCGGCGGTGGAGTTGCAGTAATCAAGGTAGGTGCGGCAACAGAGACCGAGGTTAAGGAGAAGAAGATGAGGATCGATGATGCACTTAATGCAACAAAGGCAGCCGTGGAAGAAGGCGTGGTCGCAGGAGGCGGTGTAACCCTTTTCCATGCTTCATCAGTGCTTGAGGGAATGGAATTAGAAGGCGATCAGAACATCGGTCTGAATATTGTCAGGCGTGCACTCGAGGAGCCAGTGAGGCAGATCGCTGTCAATGCAGGCCGTGAGGGCGCCGAGGTCGTTGCAAGAATCAAGGCCGAAGCTAACGAACAGCTAGGTTACAATGCAAAGACCGACTCATTCGAGGACCTCTTCGAGGCCGGTGTGATCGATCCGACAAAGGTTGTCAGAAGCGGCCTTCAAAATGCAGCATCCATTGCAAGCATGGTGCTGACCACAGAGGCACTTGTGACCGACTACGATGATGAGAAGGACAGCCACGCACCAGCGATCATAATCTGATCGCATTTTCTTTTTCATTTATTTACTTATAAGGAGGTGTTGTACAGATTTCAGATAAGAAATTCAGACAATACAATTTCCTTGTACCGCAGACGAACAAAACAAACATCCTGTAAAATCCATTAAAAATGGGAGTGATCATATGAGATTTGGACTGACAAGATGGCAGCCTGCAAGGGCAGCAAGATGGGATCCGCTGTACGAAATGAGGCAGATGCAGAATCAGATTAACGATATGTTCAAAGAGATAAGTTTCGGGGACAAATGGTCCGAAGGTGGGGTTCTGGCACCACTTGTGGATGTGAAGGATGAAGGCGACAATATATCGGTGACGACAGATCTTCCGGGCGTTAATAAGGAAGATGTCGATATCGATGTCAGGGACAACATGCTCACCATATCCGCAAAATGTGAAAGGGAGTCCGGGGATTCGGATGAAGCTTACGCCCACATGGAAAGGACTTACAGCATGTTCTCCAGGACACTCACTCTTCCTGAAAGGGTCACATCAGACGGGGCGAAGGCTCGGCTTGAGGATGGTGTACTGAAAGTCACACTCCCGAAGTTTCAGATAGAAGAGAAGAAAAAGATATTGATCGAATAATATCCG
>DACO01000126.1 GCA_002508635.1 Methanolobus sp. UBA118
CCATCAATTCAACCGTTGAAGGTGCTCTGGTCTTCTCCTCCGGTATAAACCTGGGAGTCTTCAAGGCATCCGGATGGCCAGAAGATGTAGCCAATTTTTACAGAATAGAGGACTACAAAGGTTACATATGGCTTGCACACAACCGTTATCCTACCAACACTTCCGGATGGTGGGGTGGTGCTCATCCGTTCAATCTTCTCGACTGGTCGGTGGTTCACAATGGTGAGATCACCTCATACGGTACCAACCGTCGCTATGTGGAAAGCCACGGTTATCAGTGTACAATGTTAACAGATACGGAAGTTGTAGCTTATCTCTTCGACCTGATTGGCAGAAGACATGGTCTTCCTTCAGATATGGTTGTGGAAGCTCTTGCTCCCCCGTTCTGGGACGAGATTGACGAAATGCCGGAAAAGCAAGAAGAGTTCATGCGTGCACTGCGCCTGACATACGGTCCTGCACTGATGAATGGGCCCTTTGCAATAGTAATAGCCACAAAGGATGGAATAGTCGGCTTTACTGACAGAATCAAGCTGCGTCCCCTCATAGTGGGAGAGAATGATTCGAAACTCTATATCTCCAGTGAAGAGGCAGCAATCCGTATTATGGATCCTGATGTGGATAAAATTTACATGCCAAGAGCAGGCGAACCTGTTATCGGGAGGGTTACAGAATGAGTCTTGGTAGTGTTCCCCTGAAATACAAGATCAGTATTGACCGTGACCAGTGCATGAAATGTATGCGCTGTGTCGACAACTGTTCCTATGGTGTGTACAGGATAGAGGATGATAAGATAATCATCGACTCCCGTAAATGTACGGCATGTCATCGCTGTATCTCCATGTGTCCCAGGGATGCCATAATGCTTCAGGAGAGGCCCGTGGACTATCGGAGCCACCCTCTCTGGACAACAGAGGCACGTGAGGACGTGATAAACCAGGCACGTTCAGGAAAGATAATCCTCTCCGGTATGGGCAATGCAGTTGACTATCCTATTATATTCGACAGGCTGGTGCTGGATGCCTGCCAGGTGACCAATCCAAGTATCGATCCTCTGAGAGAGCCAATGGAGCTGAGGACATATATCGGAAAGAAGCCTGCAAAACTTGATTTCACAATGAAGGATGGCGATGTGGAACTTAAGACAAAGCTTGCTCCAAACCTCAAGCTAGACACTCCTATTATGATCGGTCACATGAGTTACGGTGCTATCAGTCTGAATGCACAGCTCAGTCTTGCAAAGGCAGTCGCCAAGACCGGAACTTTCATGGGAACCGGCGAGGGAGGAATGCATGAGGCGATCTACCCGTATCAGGACCACACAATCGTCCAGATCGCATCGGGACGTTTCGGTGTTGACATCGACTATCTGGAACGCGGTGCAGCCATCGAGATTAAGGTAGGACAGGGAGCAAAACCAGGTATTGGCGGACACCTCCCGGGAGAGAAAGTATGTGCCGATGTATCATGTACCCGTATGATACCACTAGGTTCTGACGCTATCAGTCCGGCTCCTCATCATGATATTTACAGTATAGAAGATCTTGCGCAACTGGTACGCAGTCTTAAGGAGGCTACGAACTGGGAGAAGCCGGTCTTTGTTAAGATCGCTGCGGTCCACAATGTAGCCGCAATTGCAGCAGGTATTGCAAGATCGTCTGCGGATGCCGTTGTAATTGACGGTTTCAAGGGTGGTACAGGTGCAGCACCAAAGGTATTCAGGGACAATGTCGGTATTCCGATCGAAGCTGCCGTCGCTGCCGTTGACCAGAAGCTCAATGACCAGGGCATTAGAAATGAAGTCTCTATCATTGCCAGTGGTGGTCTTCGTAACAGCGGAGATCTGGCAAAATCCATAGCACTCGGTGCGGATGCGGTATACATTGGTACTGCTTCGCTTATAGCACTGGGCTGTCGCGTTTGTGGCAGCTGCTATCGTGGACTCTGCCCCTGGGGTATCGCAACCCAGAGGCCGGAACTGGTTGAGCGTATCGACTCTGATGTCGGATCTGAGAACGTTGCAAATCTGATCCGCGGCTGGACACTCGAGCTAAGTGAGCTCATGGGAGCAGCAGGTCTGAACAGTATTGAAAGCCTGCGTGGTAACCGTGAACGTCTGCGTGGTTACATGCTTGACGAAGGTCTGCTTGACGTACTGAAAATCGAATCCGTGGGGGCCTGAAAGTGGAACCTGTGGTAATAGATGCTAAGGGTGTGCACTACACCCCTCTGAACAAACAGATCCGTGCTGCCATTGCTTCCGGTGTAAAGGAGATAGTACTCAATAATGTTCTTGGACAGCGTTTCATAGGTAACGGACTGAGAGGCGATGCAAAAATCACCATCAATGGTGTACCCGGTGGGGATCTTGGAATGTTCATGAGCGGTCCCGAGTGTGAGGTATTCGGTGATGCAGAACATGCACCGGGCAATACAATGGATAAGGGTTCACTTGTCATTCACGGAAGTGCCGGTGACGCCGTTGCACACAGCATGCGTGGCGGTAAGGTCTTTGTTGAAGGTAATATCGGCTATCGTGGCGGCATCCACATGAAAGAATACGAGGGAAAGCGCCCGATACTTGTTGTAGGCGGCACGTCCCATGCATTCCTTGGCGAATATATGGCCGGAGGACTCATTCTTGTGCTTGGTATCGGTCATGAGCCAGCGGTCCAGGACCGTGGTATCGGCAGTGGTATACACGGCGGCGAGATTGTCATCCGGGGCGATGTCAGTGACAGGCTGCTCGGTGTAGGAGCCAAGAAGGTTGAATTCACCGATGAAGACCTCCAGAGACTGACTCCTGTGATAGAAGAGTTCTGTGGAAGGTTCGACATAGACCCTTCTCCTTTCCTGAACATGGACTATTCAAGAATTATTCCTGCAAGCAGCAGACCATTTGCAGGTAAATACACATGGGAGTGATCACAATGGCAGGTAAAAATTATCTAGATCTTAAGGCAGAAATCTGGGATATGGGTAAATGTGCAGCATGTGGTGCCTGTGTGGCCGTATGCCCGGCAGATGCTATTTATTTTGAAATTGGCAGGGATTCCACAAGTCCTCTTAACAGTGGTTACTGTAAGGATGTAAATGACGGAGTACCCTGTGGTGCATGCTATGAGGTATGCCCGAGAATAGACAAAGCACCGTCAGAGGTTCTCGGAGACTATATTGATATCGTATCTGCGAAGGCAGAGATGGAAGTCCCGAAAAAACAGAGCGGTGGTGCTGTGACAGCAATACTCACAAACGCACTCGATGAAGGTATGATCGATGCGGTGGTCACTGTCGTGGAAGATCCCTGGACGCTCAGGCCTTCATCCGCTGTTATCACTTCATCTGAAGTACTTGTTCATCAGGCAGGGAGCCGATACAACTGGTGGGTTCCTCTTGTCGCATCACTCAAGGAAGCCGTCATGAAGCGCAAGTTCACCAACATAGCAGTTGTAGGTGTTCCATGTGTGGTCCAGGCAGTGGAGAAGATGCGGGAAAGTGATCTTGATCTTCTGCGTCCTTTCAGGAAATATATCCGTCTTGTAATGGGACTTTTCTGTACCGAGACCTTTGATTACGAGAAACTCGTACAGGATAAGCTTATTGCAGAGCGTCAGATCGATCCTCTTGACATTATACACTTTGATGTCAAGGGCAAACTCGAAATAACACTGAAAGACGGAAGCATGACCATCATTTCACTGAAAGATGTTGAGGACTGTGTACGTCCTGGATGTAATATCTGTACGGATCTCACGGCTCTGGACGCTGATGTATCTGCAGGTTCCATTGGCAGTGATAAAGGTTACACGACCCTGATCATACGCAGTGCCGTGGGCAAACAGTTCATAGAGAGTGCTGTGGACAATGGAAAACTGTCAATTGAAAATGATGTGAATCTGGAATCGGTGGAAAAGCTGTCAAAAAAGAAGCTTGGCCGAATGCCGGAGGAGTAAACAAAAACAAATATCACATTTATGGACACGGTACCTATACACTTCCTCTATTCTTCCTAACCATGCAATAGGTATCGTGTCCGGACTTTTTCAATGTTCAAAGCGGTCAGGTACGGCAATGAATGCCTGATATACAAAACCGCTATGAAAGGGATTTTTCAACCTGCCTTAAGGAAAGCTCTTCTCTTATCGAACACAATCTTATATTATTGTTTTGCAGATTTAGCAGGTTCGATCTTCTTCCGATAATTGAAAGTATTGATGTTCCTGCCTCTGTCGTTCAGGATCACAGAGTATATACTGTATCCCAGTTTCTCATAGAATCTCATAGCCTTCTTATTACCGGTCCAGGTACAGAGATATAACTTATCAATGCCTTTTTCAAGTAATTTTCTTTCAAGCTCTGCAAGCAGTATCTCGCCCAGTCCGGCTTTACGATATGCCGGGTGCGTGGCAAAGAAATTGATGTATGCTCTGTCCTTCCCATGCCACCCTCTGGTGCAGCCAACGATTGCAAGAAATCCATAAATTTTATCGGAGGGGTCCGGATTTTTAGTTTGTACGATGAGATAGTTTGCATCAGGGGTTGCAAGAGTGTTCCGGACTCTTTCATAGATCCCTCCTCCCCTCTGTGAGAGGGGAGGGCAGAACTCACTGTCAACAAGTTCTATAAAACGGAAGACTGCATTAAAGTCTTCCTTTGCAGCTTCCCTTATGATGATATCCTTTTCCACGTTAAAATGTGTTAAGATATCTACTGATTTCCCATTCATGTACCTGTGTCCTGTATGCATCCCACTCAGCCCTTGCAAGCCTGAGGATGTTGTCATG
>DACO01000165.1:0-2188 GCA_002508635.1 Methanolobus sp. UBA118
TACTTAACAAGCCTTCTGATCTTGGATTCGGTATTCTGGAGTGAACGCTTGTTGTGAACGTCCTTCTTGTTTTCCTTAATGTGCTTCCTGATCCCGATAGCCTTTACAATGAGGTTGTAGAGGTCTTCTGGTACTGCAGGTGCTTCATTCTTCTCCTTGAGAATACCGGTGATCTTCTTGCCGGTTACGAGTTTGACATCAGGCACACCGTATTTGTCCCTGAGTATCATTCCTATCTCACTGGTACTTATTCCCTGCTTCCACAGGTCGATAACGACATCTGTTACTTCCTCTTCACTCATAGTGGACCATGCAGGTGGCTCACTGCGAAGTGGTCTTGTTGACCCGGCTTGTCCTTTTCTCCGGGTGTGCATCTTTGCCATGCAATTCCTCCTGATAATTATGATATTTGATTTATTAGTTTATAGTTGACCGTACTCTTCCAGGCTGTTTGAACGAACAGGAGAACCTTGATCGTACGGCAGTCAGTTCTATGATTGGCGAAGTGTTCTCTACAAAAAGCATTATCAAATATATATGTTGTGATTGAAGGACATTGCTGTGTCTGATCGATAAAAGAGAACTTTATTGCCACAGATACAGGATAATATCGGCTCCTCCCTGGTTGACCCTTCCGTAAATAGATTCCATCTGTTCTTCATGTAATGCTATTTTTGTATCGTTATCTGTGGCGTTGATAATGTTTGCAACAGTCTGATCTATCTCACCGGACATGTCCTCTTTCAGGTACGCGGATATCATCTCATTATTCGAATCTACCAGTTCGTCATTTATCTCATCTACAAGATTTAACGACATAGTTTCGCTTTCAAGAGGAATTGACTTATTAAGGCCAAAGACTTCGTTTGTTGTGTAGTTGATGCTGTGCAAAGCAATGACAAGTTCAGGATTTGCAATGTCCATGTCGTCGGGACTCGATATAAGGGACAATTGTTCACTGTTGAAGCTGACGTCCGTGGTATTAAGACTTTCCAGATACTCTGCAGGGAAGATAATTGTCGTGATCGCCTCTGCCGCTCCCATTGAGGCGGTTTCGATGCTATGGTTGTATCCGTCATGCAGCTTTTTTGAAGGATCAGGTGAACTGGCAGCAGCCAGGAGGACAGAATTGTTCATGGAGTCAAAGAACTCTTCCCTTGAAGGTGAATAGGCCAGAGGTAGTGATACTTTGGCACGCTGCCGGAACGAGTCAACAGGAGCTGCCTCTCCTATTTTGATCTCGCTTCCGATTCCATATCCGCTGACCAGATGCCAGCGCGCTTCGAATCTGTATTTGTAACGTTCACCTATCATGGAATCAAGGAATTCTTCAATCGAATCCTCCGTACTTACAGGATGGATCTTTGCCATTGGATTGAGATCTACGGTGTTGCTGTTGTTGTCAAATGTAATTCCAAGGACCAGATCCTCAGCTATTATATCGGCAAATGTCCTGTGTTTCTGTTCCCTTCCATAAAGTGTCTCTTCGGAGTTTTCTAAGATAGACCCCTCAGGAAATGTCAAATTAAGGCCTGCTATCTCCGCCGGCTTGAGTGTGTATTCGAACTCGTCTGCCCTAGTACTCAAAATTGTACCAAGAAGATGGTTATCCGTTTCCTGCATGGACACATAGCCTGCTGACCTGTATTGCTCCTCTGCCGAGAGTGACGGCATGAGAATGACTGCTGATATGGAAATAAGGATTAGGAAGAAAATGGAATCAAGGCTTGAAGAGAATGCTTTTTCATCCTTAATTGATCTCATTTGAAAATCCTCTCTACTATTATGTCCAGCTGTTCTTCCACATTTTTACAGTAAGAGTGCCGGGTACGCACCTTGCATTATTGCCAAGTTCGATTACCACAGGAACAGATGCTGCAATTATGTCCCGATGACTGCTTCCAGTGCCGCCGTGTTTAATTGTCCACTGGTAGTTTCCATCATTGGTAGCAACCTCTACGTAAAAATCAAGATTTGAGGAAAAACGCTGGAAGAACATATCATGCATTTCCTGATCTTTTACCGGAACACAGATCCGATCCAGCTCCTCTGCGGAAATAAGGTCTGTACGGCTTCCCTGTATCCCGGGATACTCTGCTATGTCCTTTGCTATCATGGAAGCCTGTTCATAGTTCTCAAGGGCATACGAGTTGTCATCAAAGGTGATGTATGTCTGTGAAACAATGGC
>DACO01000165.1:2497-6503 GCA_002508635.1 Methanolobus sp. UBA118
TCATCGTTATTGATAAACAAGCACATACTCAAGTTTTCTGACCTCTGTTCCATTTTTGACATGTATCAATGTCTTAACAATGTGAACTTTTGCACTTGTATTTAAATTTTTTTCTTTTGCTCCAAGAGTTGTGACAAAGTCTGTGACATTAGAGGTTGTGAATGGTGATATTATGGGGTCTGCCAAATCTCCGCTGGCTGAAAATCTACTAAGAAGCTCGTCACGTATCATGGTTTCATTGTATGGCAGAGTTCTGTAGGCAAGCGGTTTCACTGCATGTGTGGTTTTTTTATCCTCTTCATATGACATGCCGATATATTCTCCTGAAACCCATGCATCCGGCTGGCCGGTGAACTTTCCTTCCGGTCCGCAGGCATCAAAAGAATAGTTGATATTTGCAGATGATGTGCCGTAGGGACTCTGTCCTGCCGAGTCGATCGAAGACCTGAAGTCCTGCGCAATTGCATCAAGCTGTCTTTGTTTATCAGCCTGCTGGAGGTCTGCGCTCAGATGATAAAGGGCAGCCAGTATGATGATGCTTGCAAAGATCAGGGCGGTCTTTGAAAGGATAAGATCAATCCATGCTCTGTCATTATTCATGAAGTATTGAAAATCGCTGTATGGAAGATTGTTGCATGGAAAAATAATTAGCTTATCCCTAATTTTCATATACTTTCACAAAAATTCTATTGTCAGTGTTCCTTTTAACACTTTCTAAAACGATCCTGTGATTCCCCGGACCAAAGACTGCCGTGCCGTTAAGGTCTCTATTGGAATACGCGGCCGGGGATTCTCCCATGTATTGCTTGCTGTCGGTTATTATATAATAGTTCCGTGCATCCTCGGGCCACCTGGCTTCTCTGTCCGGAACTGCACCCAGTACTAAGGTGACCTTTTCAACTATGTCTACATCAAGTGTGATCCGGCTGCCTGCACCGTTTGCGGAAATTATTTCGGCATTCGATTCGATTGTCGAAAGTACTGCTTCAGCATCATGGAGACTCTTTTTTTCCATAACTCCGGAAATAGCTGTGCCTGAAATGAACATAAGTACAAGAATTATGATGGCAGCAGCTGTGAACCTCATTGGCAGGGCATCTGCAGCCCGCTCATCACAAATAATATTGCCTGGAATGTTTTTCTTCTGGCCCTGCACCATTTTATCCTGCTCAATTGCCTATTCTCTGTATGACTTCTTCAAGTTCCAGAAGCTCCTGTTCGCCACTGTCCATATCCTTAAGGGTGACCTTTCCGGCCTCTACTTCATTCTCGCCGATTATCACCACATGGTGGGCACCGATATTGTTCGCATAGGAAAACTGGGCTTTGAAGTTTCGTTTCATCAGGTCAACATATACAGGCATGTGCTCACGTAGTCTGGTGGCAACTTTGACTGCTTCCAGACGTGTCGAGTCTTTGGCTATGATAACAACCGGCTTTTCATCATCCGGCTCGATTTCACATACTTCCATTATTCTGTCAAAACCAAGTCCGAAACCTGTGGATGGCACATCTCCTCCTCCGAATAGTTTGATAAGCTGGTAGGATCCACCTCCGCAGACCTGGTTCTGCGCTCCGAGTCCCTCTGCATAAATCTCAAAGACCATTCCTGTATAGTAATCCAGTCCTCTTGCAATGCCGAAGTCAATGACATATTCAACACCGTAAGCATCAAGAAGGTCCAGCAGTTCCTGATATTCACTGAGTTCAGGTATGTCTCCTACGATCCGGCGTGCTCTTTCAATGGCTTTATCTCCTGTAAGGGATATCAGTTCCATGAGCTCAAGGCGCAGATGCCCGGGGGCGTCTATCTCTTCCAGGTAATCTACAAGACCGGTATCATCCTTCTTGTCCACGAGTCTCATTATTTTGCTTTGATGCTCGGGTTCGAGAATGCTCAGAAGATTTCTGATAACACCAAGATGATTCACATGAAGACTACCTTTAATGCCCACAGCACTGAGCATCTCGCTTGCAAGAGCGATCACTTCTGCATCTGCATCCGGCTTGTTGCTGCCGATCAGCTCCACACCGAACTGCCAGAATTCCCTGAAGCGACCCTTCTGCGGCCGCTCATACCTGAAGCAGTTCTCGAAATAGAAGAGTTTTAGAGGCCTCTGGTTTGCCTGCATCTCGTTGACATACATTCTCATAACAGGCGCTGTAAGTTCCGGACGTAAGGTCATCTCCCTGTCTCCTTTGTCGGTGAAATTATAGAGCTCTCCTACAATGCCTTCACCCGATTTTAAGGTAAAGAGCTCCAGCTTCTCAAAGGTTGGAGTGATTATTTCTGAAAAACCCCAGTTCCTGACGACATTGCGCAATATGTTCTCTACATTCCTTCTCCGTCTGGTATCTTCTGGAAGGAAATCCCTTGTGCCACGTGGCCTGCTTATCTTCATTATGGATCAACCTGATAGAATGATTATTGAATTCTTGATAATTAGATGCATTCCCAGTTTTGCTTGGATAGTATAAGGTAGCCTATTTTAGATTTTCGATTAGCTCAGTTTTCAACCAATATATTTGTTGATTGGTTTTGACTGACCTGTTTATTAAATTATCATAGTTTGTTTATGCCTTATTTTTATTTTTTTGGTTTATATTAGAACAAAATAACAATGTTTAAATATTCTCTTTCCGTGACTCCTTCAAAACTTAATCAAGTGAAAAAGGTATGGTCGTGATGCCCGTAAAAGGAAAAACAGCAGATCAATTTTTTCAGGATACCAGAGCCTATATTCCTTTTGCGGTGATAGGGGTCTTCGTACTTCTATCCTCGGTCTTTGTTTCTTTTAATATGGCTAAAACGGATTATGAGCTTGCAGAGACTATATACGAGACAGATGGGACTGATATGAAAAAAACAGCCGCAGATCTGGCTGCTGCCGATCTTTCAAGATGTCTTAACTATGCCGGTATGGAGGCCTTGCAATGGCAGGGTGAACATCCTGTCATAAAGTCAGAGGATGCTGCCTATGAGGAATGGGGTGAGGATGATTTCTTTGTTGATCCGGCTACCCGGGATGTAGAGCCGGGTGGAAGGGTGAATGTCAGTGTGAAATTGCCGGCTGATGCATTTAAAGCCGTTTCCTGCTTTTTTACAGATAAACCCAGGACTTTGATCGTAAAAAGTCCTTCCGGTATCACGTATCAGAGTATATCCTATACTCAGTTACATTCCTTCTGGAGCAGATCGGAGTTTGAGGAAGAAATCACAATCCCGGTAAATGCAGAGGATGGTTATGCTTATCTTATCTTCATGTATGAAAACGAGACCAAGGCTACAAACTGGGTCCGTGTGGGCAGCAATCCGCTGAAGGATATTACAGTTTTCCATTTTAACGAGTTCCTGAAAAATAACTATCAGGGAAACCTGCATACTTTCAATAATTACGCTATAAATGTGGAACAGAACATATCCGCTTCCAGGATTAAGATCGGTACTGTCAATGGCACGTTGAAGCGTGAGATCGAGCGTTCTGCAGGGGATGACACGGATTATATTCTCTACTATACCATGTCCATCGATGACCTGAACTATACGCTGGTTGACCTGATCACAGGTGAAAGCTACAACCGCAGCATGGATGTGTCGACTTTGATAACTTCCAGAGAACCCCTTCTTGCAGAGCTGACATCCGAGTACGAGCGGACCTTAAGCAGCGGCACTACATCGGATATCGTACTCGGAGCAACCAATATCAGAACGTTCACCTATGGCCCGTGGCAGCACTACCTGAACGGTCCCCTGAACATCGTTACAGGACCCTCGCTTACCTCGTCGGTGAACTCCGGTGCACTCTATGCCCAGAAACGCGTATTCGATTCCGTAGACCCCTGGGCTCTTACGTATACTACCTATTACAACGGCAAGGTGCTCTACAGTGATATCAAGCAGGATACAAGTTCCTATGAGGAGGAAAAAGGAAGCAACCTGAGCACCACATATGATGACCTGTCAGGTGGTGACACATTCAATATGAGTGTTTCAGAAGGGATCAAC
>DACO01000165.1:6787-7610 GCA_002508635.1 Methanolobus sp. UBA118
TCTCGGTATCAAATTTCACAGATGAGGTTTACAGCAACTGGGTCTACAACGATGCCGATGTCTGGACAGATAATGATTATCCGGATCTGATACATGATGTGACCCATGAGGTCTATAGTGGAACTATTCAGGGTCAGGTATTCAGGGACGGTTTTAATGAAATAACACCTTATAATTTAAAGGCAGGGCCAACCACTCATGATTCAGTTTCATATGAAACAGGGGAGTCGAAAACCGGTAAAGATGTCAGCTGGAAAGGATACTACCCTGTCATTATTTCCCATACCTGTGCTCTTACACCGGATTATAATTTTGAAGGCACGTTAAAAGCAAATCATAAAGTAAATATTGATGCCTCATCACATAAATGGTATTTCAATTCTGTGCAGGTGGAGCATG
The DNA here is from genome assembly GCA_002508635.1 of Methanolobus sp. UBA118. Taxonomy (GTDB): domain Archaea; phylum Halobacteriota; class Methanosarcinia; order Methanosarcinales; family Methanosarcinaceae; genus Methanolobus. The sequence continues at coordinate 7,187 of DACO01000165.1, forward strand.
TGTCTACTGATATAGTTTGTGAAGGGGTGGACGTCACTTATACATATCTTGGTAATGACAGTTTGATTGATTATGAAAGGGTAGGTGGTTATTTTTCAAAAGAAAACCACTCATTCGACTGGCAGGTTAGATATGATTTGAAGTTCAAAATTAAAACCCGCTGGAATATTAATTATAATTACCACTGGTCTTACAAAACCTACAGTCCTGGTGTCGATGGTACTGGAAGCTGGAATTTCCATTCCGGTGATTCTTCCGGTTCACTGAAAAACGAGCTTCTTGAGAATATTGTTTCCGTATCTCATACTCGAACGGAAAGTGAGAACATAAGTATTGTCTATCATCAGGCTCTGCCATCAGGAGGTTACAACGGCATAAGCTCTCACAGTTCCGGAAGTGCCAATGATTACAGGAAAACAACAGT
>DACO01000166.1 GCA_002508635.1 Methanolobus sp. UBA118
TAAGGCAGGGCTGTAACCCTTGGTCCGTCCGGTTTTTTGTTTATCCTTTTCTGGAAATCTGCAAGGCGCTTAACATCTTTGTCAGTGATTACTTCGTCCTCATGTTCCATCCAGCGACCCACGGCAACGATCTCATATATGGACATTTCCTGCATACCCATGTCCCATGCAAACTGGTAGAATTCTTCAAGGTCATCTATATTATAAGGTGACATTACTACGAAGAGATCTGCGAGTATGCCTGCACCAATTGCATTCCTGGCTCCTTCAATGGCATTTTTGAAGGCTCCTTCACGGCCCCTTACTCTGTCATGCTCCTTCTCATCAGGACTGTCAAGACTCATGTGCAATGCAAAAAGTCCTGCTTCTTTGAGTTTCCTGGCACGATCTTCGTCCAGAGCAAAACCGGATGTAAAACAGGTAGCAATGGCCCTGCTTTTATCTACCCTGGCAACCATCTCGGGAAGGTCCTTACGCAGCATCGTCTCTCCGCCGTCAAATGAGATATAGTAACTGCCAAGATCCAGGGCCTGCTCTATTGTAAGATTTATCTCATCAAAGCTCAGTTCGGGGTCTGAAACGATACCTGCTGCTCCGCAATGAATGCAATCATAAGGACATTTTCCGGTGATACCAATGGAGAACTGGTCAGGAATCCTTTTTTTGAGTATGGATGCAACCTGTGCACTGATCATGCGGTTGAATGCCTCGCTTGGCATGGGGGGTACCCATGTTGAGAATATGATGTTTTCCTCATCTGAAGAGATGGGCTTTTCTTCCTGGAATATCTTGTTTATGCGTTTTATAATGGGCTTTGCAACAGGAGACAGCGGTCCTTCGGTATCGAGTACCACTTTGCCATCTACTGTATCTGCATTTACTTTTAATACTGATCTATCGTAAACTTTCATAAATACACCTGTAATCGTAATTAAGAATTAGATTGATTTCTGGCAAGGATATTTGATGGCAGCATATCAAGGGTGATTAGGTCTGTCACCATCAACAGCTTATCCTTTGCAACCGAAGGGCTGAACTCATCAAGAATGCTCTTTGCCCTGTTCACATGTGAATTTACCTCGTCAACAGTTGCGTCTATGGTCTCCTCATGACCCATATTCCGGCGTAGTATAAGCGGTAAGGTAACTGACTCATATGTTGACTGTTTGTCTTCCAGCCGGTTAAGGTATTCGAGGAGGTCATCTACTATCTGGTATGCATTACCCACACACTCTCCGAAATCCCTCAGCTTGAGGGCAAGTTCCCTGTCAGCACCCGCAACATATGCTCCTATGGCTGCGCTTGCAGCAAACAGGGATGCGGTCTTCTTGGAGATACAATCGTAATAGTTCTGCTTCCTGAACTCACCATCAGCACTTGAGATGTCAATTGTCTCCCCTTCAGCCATATACATCCCTGCTCTACCAAATTCAAGTACGGAGTCAGTCCCGTATGATGAGATCAGGGATATGGCCTTTGATATAAGAAAATCGCCACAGAGAATTGCTGCGGGGACTCCGTATTTCTTGTGGGCCGATTCGACTCCCCTGCGTATGACTCCGTCGTCCAGAACATCATCGTGTATCAGGGAGGCGGAATGTATAAGCTCGATAGCAAGGGCTGCGTTGATACTTTTCCTGGAATCTCCGCCACACAGCTCAGTGCACAGCATCAGTATTATAGGTCTGATGCTCTTGCCCCCGGAACTGCATATGTGCAGCATCATTTTTTTCATATTGGAACTATCGTTCATCGAAGCGACCAGTTCATCCATTGAAGCCTTGATTAGCTGATATTCCTCAAGATTCTCTATTTCGGTCATGGTTTTTCGAGCCTTATCATTCCTTATATTTAGAAGGGCACCCCATCACGATCTTATTAGCTTCTATCATGTTCGGCGAGACCATCATGCCACTGATGCTAATACCCTTCCCCTCATCAAGGTCTGCGGGAAGCGCTCCGGTATACTCGACGCCGATCTCAAAATTCTCATCTTCCACGTCCATCAGAGTGAAGGATATTCCTTCGGTGGATACATCCAGTGTACCATTCTTAATAGTACCCATGGTATTGACGTTCTCGCCAACATATTTGTCCGGTTTTTCCTTTAATTCGGATATCATGGGATATCCCTGTGAGAGGTCCACATTCCAGAGTCCTACGGCCCCGACAAAGATAATAAAAAATATTGCAAGAACAGTTTTCTGTTTCCTGTCCATTAAAGCACCTTCGATTAGTATAGTTTATTCCCTTAGCTTACTCATACCTTTTTCCAGAGACCGGCGTACACGTAAAAGGTGAAGGGCATATATTCCAACTATGATCCATGTATATGCAAATGCAAGTTCCAAGGCGCTTATGATGTTCACCTCTTTAAAGTGTAAGGTTCCCGGTTTACTGAAAGATATTCAATAATATGAATCTGTATCCGTTTTTTTAGCTGATGATTTTCGTACTAATAACTAACTATTAATACGGGTGTGCACTAGTATAGTGCCATCCTATAAAAAGTAAATGAAGCTCAGAACTTCAAAAATTACAATTGATGAATATGGTAAAAGCTCCAAGACTGATAGCATGGGAAACAACTGCAGGCTGTAACCTTTCCTGCAGGCACTGCCGTGGGGCATCGACTTTTGAAAAACCGGAAGGTGAACTCACAACTGAAGAGTCAATGCGCTTTATCGACGAGATTGCACAGATGGGAAATCCCATACTGATTCTCAGTGGTGGTGAACCACTTGTAAGGGATGATATCTACGGGCTTGCTGAATATGCGACCGGAAAAGGCCTGCGTGTTGCCCTTGCAACCAACGGGACACTTGTGACTCCGGAAGTTGCTGAAAGGCTCAGGGACGTCGGGATAAAGAGGATAAGCATAAGTCTTGATGGCTCCAGCCCGCAGACCCACGATGATTTCAGATGCATGCCCGGTGCCTTTGAAGGTGCCATGAAGGGTATCGATAATATCAAAAAGGCAGGAATAGGATTCCAGATAAACACCACCATTACAAAACGCAATCTCACTGAGATCCCTGCCATACTTGAGATGGCAACCGGTATAGGAGCAGAGGCCCTGCACATATTCCTGCTGGTGCCAACCGGCAGGGGTAAGGAACTCGAGGACGAGGAGATCCCGGCGGTGGAATATGAGAGGGTCCTTAACTGGTTCTATGATAAGCAGAAGAGCGCAAAGATCCAGCTCAAGGCCACATGTGCACCCCACTACTTCAGGATCATGCGCCAGAAGGCAAAAAAGGAAGGTGTCGAGGTCAGCGTCAAGACCCATGGCTATGAGGCCATGACAAAGGGTTGTCTGGGTGGCACCGGCTTCTGTTTCGTGTCCAGCATAGGGGAAGTCTATCCCTGCGGATACCTGCCCGCACTTGCAGGAAGCATTAAAGAGCAGTCTTTTAAGGATGTCTGGGAGAACTCAAAGGTCTTCAATGATCTGAGGGATGTCTCAAAACTGAAAGGCAAGTGTGGTGACTGTGAATACAATAAAGTATGCGGAGGCTGTCGTGCACGTGCATACGCTGCCACCGGGGATTATCTCGAAGAGGAACCCTACTGTATATACGTACCTGAAAAACAGTGATCTTATGATATATCTTGATGATACGGATAAAACAATACTGAATACTATACAGTTTG
>DACO01000186.1 GCA_002508635.1 Methanolobus sp. UBA118
CTTGAACTCTACGGACATGTGATCACAGGTCTTGGAGAAGGGCAGTACTACATTGCAAAGGAAGGCTATATGTCCCAGTTCAGGGAAAAACTGGATTTCATACCATTCCCGGGGACACTTAATGTGAGACTCAAAGACCAGAGTGCACAGTTACGCGACAACATGGATATGATACAGCCCATGGTCGTTCATGGTTTCAATGACGGTGAGAGAAGCTTTGGAGGGGTCAAATGTTATTCTGTGGAAATAGAAGGCATAAAAGGTGCGGCAATAATCCCTGACAGGACACATTATCCCACAGACCTTTTAGAGATAATCGCACCGCTGAAACTGCGGGAAACGCTCGATATAAGTGACGGCGATGAAGTAAGGATAGTGGTGAAGAACCCTCAAAGATGTGAGTGATACAATGGATTCAGGTGCAAACGGATACAGTGAGAATATAAGAAGAGCCATCAACGCTCTTCAGAACGGTGAGATGATACTGCTTTTTGACCTTGAGGGACGTGAAGCTGAAACCGACTTCACCATTCCGGCAACTGCCGTCAGGCCTTCTGATGTCAGATGGATGCGCAAGGATGCTGGAGGTCTTATCTGCGTTGCCCTGGACCCGGACGCTTCCGAAGAACTTGGTCTGCCCCTGATGGCCGATATAATAAGAGAGGCAAACCAGCAGGACATCTCACTGGGCAAGGTCGTGGAAAAGGGCGGGGACCTCAAGTACGATTCACGTTCTTCATTTTCCATCTGGGTGAACCACAGGGATACAAGAACCGGAATCCCGGACAATGACCGTGCACTGACCATCAACAAGCTGGGAGAGGTTGTTGACAAAACCCTGAACGGTGAAGAGATCCACTTCGGCAGCGAGTTCAGGACTCCCGGACATGTTGCAACCCTGCGCGCTGCAAAGGGACTGGTCCATGAGCGCATGGGGCAGACAGAACTCTCTATCACCCTTGCTAAAATAGCAGGCATAACACCTGCAATGGTTGTCTGTGAGATGCTTGACGACGATACCGGCAGAGCTCTTGAGAAAGAGGATGCGAAGCAGTACGGAACAGATAACAACCTTGTATTTGTAGAAGGTGAGGAAGTTGTCGAAGCATATGAGATCTGGCTGCGTTCACAGACTCAGAAAAACTAAAATACTGTAATGTATATCTACATACAATCCTGCGGGATCGTAGGGTAGCCTGGTCCATCCTGTTAGGCTGGGGGTCTAGCGACTGGAGTTCAAATCTCCGCGATCCCACCAAATTTTTTCTAAATAAAGTAATCTTAATATCAGAATTATTTGTTTAAGAATCACGGCACAAGTATCTCGTCAATCGCATGTATGATACCGTTTGTGCACTCGATATCAGCCTCAATAATCCTGGCCGTATCGACCTTAATCTCACCATCAGCAGTGATCTTCAGGCTGTTGCCACTGACAGTTTCGAGGGAATCCAGACCTTTAAGATCATCAGTGGTGTATTTTCCCTTTGCTATATGATAATTTATGATTCCCAGAAGATATTCATGATCCTCAAAGGATTCATCGATGACGTCATCAGGTATCGGGTCAAAAGCAGACTCTACCGGTGCAAACACAGTATAAGGTCCTTCGTTTCTGTACTTATCAAGGAGACCGAGTATTTCAGCAGCCTTGAGCAATGTAGGGAAAGAACCCTTTTCTCTTGCAGTATCGATAAGATTGTTTAATTCCGCCATTTTATCCTCTGATGTGAATAACGCTTTTCTTCAATAAAAATAGTTTCAGTCTGTATTGTGAATAATGCAATACTCACTTCACACAATAATTTTCGTAAAGCCCGCTGAAATCATACATAAACAGAATTAAAAAAGCATCGAAATGGTTAATACATATACTCCCAACATCCATAGAGGGTGATTATTCATAGTCCCTGTAATCGTTGCCAGAGACCTCAGGAAGACTTTCAAGGATCTTGTTGCCGTAGACAACATCAGTTTTAGCATTGAAGAAGGGGAGATGTTCGGTTTTCTTGGGCCAAACGGTGCGGGTAAGACTACGACCATGCGTATGATACAGTGCATATCCCCGGTCACAGCCGGCAGTCTGGAAATATTCGGCATGGATGTCTCAGATCACCAGAGAGAGATCAAATCACTCATGGGTGTCGTGCCGCAGGAAAACAACCTTGACATGGATTTTACCGTTTACGAAAATCTCATGGTCTACTCCCGATATTTTGACATCCCTAAAGAAGAAGCTGAAGAAAGAGTCGAAGAACTTCTCGATTTCGTACAGCTTACCGACAAGAAGGATACAATGACAGAAAGCCTGTCCGGTGGAATGAAACGCAGGCTCATACTTGCAAGGTCACTTGTAAACCGTCCGAGATTACTGATACTTGACGAACCGACTGTGGGCCTTGATCCGCAGGCACGACACCTGATCTGGGACAGACTGCGCCTGCTTCAAAAGAACGGTGTTACTGTAGTCCTTACTTCACACTACCTGGATGAGGTTGAAAAACTCTGTGACAGGCTGGTTGTCATGGATAACGGGGATATCCTGGTGGAAGGCAGCCCCTCAGATGTTATTGAAAAATATGTGGGATCCGGTATTGTGGAGGCTGAGAACGATCCACAACTTCTGGAATGCCTCAATGAAAGGGAAGCATCTTATGAGGTTATCGGCGATCTCGTACACATTTATACGGATGATCCCAAACAGATCACAGACTACCTGACCATGGAGTGCTCTATCACAAAGTTCAGTGCAAGACCCGCGACACTTGAAGATGTTTTCCTGAGGCTCACCGGCAGGAGGCTGAGGGAATGAGATTTGCGAGCTACTTTGAAATACCCAGGATAAGTTCAAATGCATACAAGGTCTGGCAGCGCAACAAGGATGTCTTCATGAAAGACATAAAATTGAATTTCCTGCCTCCTTTCCTTGAACCCATATTATACCTGATAGCACTTGGTTTTGGGCTGGGACGCTTTGTCGAGAGCATCGATGGCGTACCCTATGCACAATTCATAGCACCTGCACTGATATCCATATCCGTAATGTACGCATCGTTTTTCGAGTGCAGTTATGGCTCTTATGTCAGGATGTATTACCAGAAGACCTTTGATGCCATCATCGCCACACCCCTGACAATCGAAGAGGTGATTGCAGGAGAGATGCTGTGGGGTGCCACCAGAAGTATGATCAATGCAACCGTGATGATACCTGTAATTGCATTGTTCGGGCTTATTGATCTGCGTTATTCGCTGCTCATAATACCATTCGCGTTTCTGGGAGGATTGCTTTTTGCAGCTATCGGCATGTGTTTTACTGCAGTTACCCCGAACATCATGTCCATCAATTACCCGGTACTTCTGTTCATTACACCCATGTTCCTTTTCAGCGGTACATTTTTCCCGCTGAGCGCCCTTCCGCAGATAATCCAGTACTTTGCAGTTGCTTTTCTGCCTCTCACACATGTTGTGAACGTGATAAGGTCTCTCGGGTACGGGATACTGGAATTGTCCCTGTTGTTCGATGTGGTATGGATAATAATTGTCTGCGCCATACTTTTTGTACTTTCAATAAATATGATGAAAAAGAGACTTGTCGTTTGATCCTTGTTACTTTTACCCGTAATTTACGGTGTTAATCAGCGATAGTTTCATAAAATACATTGTTAATCTGTGTACTGATGAGAAAATGGATCACATTTGTGCTTTGTATTTCACTTCTTGGCATACTTGCAGGAGGTTGTATCGACGAACTTGTTCCCGTGGACGGTGAGACCACCACACAGGATGCATCCACCTATGAGTTTCAACCTTTCCTGAACAATAGTTTCGTGGAGGGGGAATTCATACATACCAGTACATTCTACCTTTCAGAAGAAAATGCAAAAGCAGTCCATATTCTTGAAAACGAGACTACCATAGATGTCATACCGCTTGAGGATCTCAGCTCACCCAATCAGGATCCTGTAAGCAATATTGTTGTCGTCGGAGATTATGCAAACTCCACAAACGCCTCCGTCGAATACTTCACAGAACTATCAATGTCTCCTGAACCGGCAGAGATCAATTACACATTATCCGAAGATGTGGTCAGAGGACAGAAACACATCTATATCGAATTCAGTGAACCGGTTACAGGATTTGTAGCATTCACCCTGGCCACACCAATGGGACAGGATTTCGTACACGTGACCACTCCACCTTCGGTTGTACGTTTTGTGCTTCCCGAAGGCTATACCACTGGCAACCCTTTCATTGGAAAAACAAACCCTGAACCCACTGAGAGATATTATGATTCACAGAACCGGGAAAACCTTGTGTGGATCAATGAAGTAATGTCCACCAGCGGTATCCTGGAGAGCCTGCAGAGCTTTTCCGGAGAGAATGAATCAGAAATTGAGCCGGTCCCAAGGGCAATAAGTGTCAAGTACTATTCTGAATCTGCCCCGCAGGGTCTGATAATTGCAGTGGGGATACTAGGTCTTGCAGCACTGATCGTCTTTTCAAGATACTACCGTGAAAAGAGAAAACTCGGTAAGATCAGGGAGGATATCGAAGGCCAGTTCCAGGAAAAAAAGGGAAAAGGAAAAGATTGAGATAATTCTCACAGGAAATAATAACCAGGCTACAGTTCAAAAACCATACCGTCATAAGCAAGGGGATATTCCTTAATTGCCTCATCGTGTGGCTTGAAGAAGTGGCTCAGATGTGTGAACACCACATCCTTTGCCCTTAATGTTCTTGCAAGATCCGTGGCCTCGATGGTATTCATGTGTTTTTTGACCTCTACGGTGGGAGGGACTATCGCATCGGCGACCAGCAGATCGGGGTCCATTATCAGCTCCATGCTTTTCTGAGGTATCTCTCTCTGAGTATCTCCCGTGATGACCACCTTCTTATCGCCCTCCCGGATTATGACTCCCACGGGATTTTTTGCAGGGGGATGCACTACCTTGAACAATGTGAACTCCAGGCCTATCAGTTCAAAGGTCTCGTACATGGACACATAGTGCTTCCTTGGTCTGAGAAACTGCAGGTAATCCATGATATAATCCAGTGTTTCCCTAAGTCCGTAGACATCCACATTATACTGGACCCTGTGAAACTCGGCAAAACCTGAAAAATGATCGTAATGACCATGGGTCCATATCACCCCGTCCACATGGCCGACATTATTCTTCAGCATCTGGTAACGAAGGTCCGGACCGGTATCTATAAGCACTGAACCACTATCAGATTCCACCAGCACCGCACATCTGGTCCTGCGGCTTTTACCACCTTCATGTGCAGCCATACAGGTCCTGCAACTGCAGCCAATGACAGGCGTCCCGGTTGCATCGCCTGTGCCAAGGAGAGTGATCTTCATAAATGCCCCGATCACATGGT
>DACO01000110.1 GCA_002508635.1 Methanolobus sp. UBA118
TGGTATGGACAATGTAACTGACAATGTTACAGATAATGTCACATGCTACCTTAACAATGTGGAAGAGTCCAAGAGTGAGTATCAGGGAGACCTGAATGCAACTCTCATGGTCAACAATGATACCACTCCTTACACTGCGGAAATAGAGATCACCAACCAGACAATGGATACATTCCCGGATGTCGTGATCAATACAATTCTCCTGAACGTACCAGGGGACATGATCACAAACGTGACCGATAGTCAGGGTAACTGGACGGTATTGAACCAGGCTGAAGGGGCCGTGATCACGAGGATCATGTCCAATCAGAGTAATATGTCCAATGGTCCGATAACAATATACTTCAATGATTCTTGGGATGGTATGCTGCCACCAAATGATGCAGGATATAATATCGCAGTAGATTTCGACAATATCGGAGAGATGGGGGATGACAGTGCATGGGTAACATGTAATGACACTGCCACTATGGATGAGAATGCGACCGGTGACATGAATGCGACTACGGATGACACAGCCATGGAAAATGAAACCGGTGACATGACCAATGAAACAATGGAGGACGGAAGCTCAGACAATGCAACTGAGAATACCAGTGAGGATTCTCAGGCCACTGTTCAGGGTGAAATTGTGAATACTGACGAGGTATCAATCAGTGAATCTGGCATTAATCCTGAAAACATCCGTGCTCCTGTGGATGAAGGTATTACATGGACCAACACTGGTAACCAGACTGCTACTGTAAGCGGTGATTCATTCGATTCTGGCTCAATCGAACCTGGTAGTATGTACAGTCGTCTATTCAGAACTGCTGGAGTATACGAATACACAGTTCAGATCGGAGAAGATACATATCAGGGTACTATTACAGTAGGGAACGGATAAAAGCTAAAGGAAACGTTTTGAGATATGGTGGAGATAAAAGTATCTGTTTCCTATCAGGAACTTGAATTTCCACTATATTCTTCCAAATTTTATTTTTTTTAACTAGCTGTTTTTAATCATCACTTATTAATTTACTAATCTTCCATTGCATCTTCCACACTTTTCCTGATTATATAGCCTGCTTCATGGAGGATAGTATCTCCTATCTGAGGATCCTTTTCCATGCTTGCGGTACATGGATATGAATGATGAGCACCGGAAATTGTTTCCTTGTAATCTTCAAGATCTGACCACTTTAGTTTCTTTGCAACAAACCACGTGGATCCACATGGAGCATCCCTTAGAACCTCTGTGTGGGTGAAGATATTATTCTTTTTGTCCAGCTCTATCTTCAGAAGAGGTTTTCCGAATCCAAGTTTTACGAACTCGTCGATTGGATCTTTTCCTGTAATTTCAAGAGAACAGAATGGTTTGGGACATTCACATTCTATACCTTTTGCTTCCAGCTCTTTTTTTACCTGTTCGGTCAGGCCTGCGGGTGTTAATCTTGAGTCGTCCACCGGAATTATAACACCTTTTGCACCGGACTTTTCAGCAATTTCGGGTATTGCCATAAGAAGGTCGGGATTGAGGTCAATTGCAAGGATCAGGTCACAATCTGGAATATTTTCGGGCATGTATTCCATGGGCTCTTCCACAAAGTCCGGGAGATCAGTTCTCAGTTCGAATATTCCTGTGATTATATTTGCAAATCCTTTACGGTATTCTCTGCAATGGTCACACAGGTCCCCACAGGATACGCAGAACCTGTCAGAGTTAATAAGGTTTCCAATAACTTTTTTTCCGAAATCGCCTGAATAAAAGACGTTAAGACGCATGATATGGATGTCAGTATCAAATGTTAATTAGGTTTCCCCCATATACTGCCCTTTCTGCTTTCCAGCATTCACAATTCCCATGAGATATGCCGGAATACACCCGATGGCGGTGCAAGTTTCCAGGGAAATACCATTCCCTGTGATGTCAAGATGATACGGTGCCATTCCAAAGAGTTTTTTTGGCAAACCTTTGTGACCCAGTCCCACAAGCAGAAGGAAAGATCTGTTATTCATAATCTCATTAGCCAGTTCTTCCGGACTAATGGCATTTTTATCCTCGGGTTTTGAGGATGTGACCACTACTGATCCAAACTGGGCCTGGAATCCTTTTTTTGGGAGGTCGAATACAAAGAGCTTCCTGTTCTCATGCAGCAGGCGAAGGAATTTCCCGGATTCACCGATGGTGGTCTTGTCGGCCACATAGTCCACGAGTTCATCGGCTGTCATCTTAAAGGGAAAATCAAACAAAGCCAAAGAGAATCCGAAGGCATGGCATATGGGAGCAGCCCTTGCAATGGCCCTGTAATGGGCATCAAGAACCTTTATTTTATCATATGTATTCACTATTCCAAGGGTCAGCATATTTCACCTTTTTCTTTTTTATTCCAGTTTAAGGCACATGACAGATTGATTACATGTATTTAACCTGTCGCATTCTTCACAGTCTTCCCATATTTCTGTCTTTTTCAAAGGATCCGTTTCCACAAACCCTGCCTTTTCAAAAAATCCAGGGGATGTCGTTCTGGCATAAACAGAACTCTCGTCCCTGGCTCTTGGTAATAGGTAGTGGATAAGGGATTTGCCGATTCCCTTTCCGCGGTAGTTGGGATGCACAGCTATTGAATGGATCTCTGGAAAAGTATCATATACAAGGGCACATGCACCTATTATTCTTCCATCGACTTCTGCAACTGCAAAACTGTCCGCTGATATTCCTTCTATGTCAAGAAAATATGTTGACATCAGTACCTTTATGGCTTCGAGATCATCTTCCGTTGCGTCACGAATGGATATGTCCGGGTTCACAATATCTCATCCATACTGCCACTTCTGAATCCTTCCAGATCCAGTGTCACATAATCAAAACCAATGTCTTTGAAGTAAGAAACGATATTTTCCCTGTGCATGAGCATATCCCTGAAGTCAAAGGGTTTTAGCTCGATACGGGCTATACCTTTATGATTCCTTACTCTCAGCTCCGCAAACCCCAGATCCGAGAGGAAATTCTCTGCCAGCTCTACTCTTTTGATCGCATCTTCTGTCAATTCATTTCCGTAGGGAAACCTTGAAGCAAGGCAGGGAGAGGGAGGTTTTCCAGAAACAGAGAGTCCTGCGCTCCTGGCGATCTCACGTATTTCTTCTTTTGTAACATCCAGATCCAGATATGGGGAGTAAACAGGTTCAGAGCTTTCCTGGATGGCTTTTTTTCCCGGTCGGTAGACATTCCTGTCAGAAGCGTTACTACCTTCCAGGATGACATTGAATCCAAGCTCCTGTCTGACATCATCAAGCAGATGTAATATCTCTTTCTTGCAATGATAGCATCTTTGGGCAGTGTTGCTGGCTATTGAAGGTACCTTCAGTTCATCGAAGAATATGATCCTGTGTATGATCCCAATCTCCCGGGCAACACTTTTGGCATGCTCGAGCTCCCTATCCGGAAACGAGTGTAACTTGACGGTGACGGCCACTGCCCTGTCTCCAAGTGCTCTGTGAGCCAGATATGCGATTGTGGCACTATCAACTCCTCCTGAAAAGGCCACAATGGCACTTTCTTTATCACTGATCGCAGTTTCAAGTTCTGTGATCTTTTCTTCTGTCATATTACTGAATATGGGAAAATGCCTTATTAAGATAATCACATTAAGAATAGCATAAAGTCTTAGTTCTAAGATAATATCTGATTATTGTACACGGGTGATTTTTAAATGGCGTTTTTTGGAACAAATGGTGTTAGGGGAATAGCAAACGAATACATTAATCCTCAGCTTGTGATCGATGTTGCCAGAAGTGTTGGTACCTATATGGGTTCAAAGGGAACGGTGGCCATAGGCAGGGATACGAGGGCTTCAGGAGAGATGCTCAAATCTGCTGCCATAGCAGGTGCATTATCTGCGGGACTGACAGTCATAGATGTGGGAATAGTCCCCACTCCTTCCATTCAATATTATGTAAAGGACCATGCCGATGCAGGCATAGTGATTACGGCCTCGCATAACCCCCGGGAGTACAACGGAGTAAAACTGGTGGCTGCCGATGGCAGTGAATTCTCCAGGGAAGGGGAAAAGGAAGTTGAAAAGATATACTATTCCAGGGAATTCTCAGCCGTATCATGGGAGAGGACGGGAGATCTTAGAACCGATCTCAATGCCAATGAGTACTATCTTAACGGAATAATAAACTCGGTTGACAGTAAAAGTATTCGTGACAAGAAGTTCAAAGTGGTCATGGATACCGGTTGCGGAGCGGGTTCGGTAACTCTTCCTTTCCTTCTCCAGAAACTCGGCTGCGAAGTGATTACTATCAATTCCCAGGTGGATGGAACGTTCCCCTGGAGAAATCCCGAGCCAACTCCTGATGTTCTTGTGGAGCTGATCGATCTTGTCAAAACAACAGGTGCTGTTATGGGGGTGGCCCAGGATGGCGACGCTGACCGTGCGGTTTTCATTGATGAAAAGGGCAATTTCATACCAGAAGACGTGCTGCTTGCGATGATGGCAAAGTATGTACTTGAGCGGAAAAAAGGTCCTGTGGTAACGCCTGTAAGCTCTTCTTCCAGGATGGTGGATGTTACTGAAGATGCAGGTGTAGATCTTGTATGGACGGCAGTGGGTTCTATCAACGTTGCCCGTAAGATGATGGAAATTGATGCTGTGTTCGGTGGTGAAGGCAATGGCGGGCTCATCTTCCCTGAACACCAATACTGTCGTGACGGTGGCATGGCCTGTGCGAAATTCCTGGAAATAATCGCGAACGGACAAAAACTTTCCGAACTTGCATCAAGCGTTCCTGTATATTATAATTCCAAAACAAAGGTCAGATGTGATGATCTTGAAGGTACAATGGAAAAAGTGAAACAGGCTTTTGAAGGTGGCGAAAATAAGGTGGATACCATTGACGGGGTAAAAGTATGGTATAATGACGGCTGGGTACTCGTAAGACCTTCAGGAACCGAACCAATTATACGCATTTTCGCAGAATCGAAGACACAGGACAGAGCAGAAGCATTGATGCAGGAAGGAGTAAAGCTTGTGGAAGAATGCAGTGTATGATGCTGCTTCAGGCTTTTCCTCTTGATTCTCCGAGAATGATCCCTGTGGCAATGAGATGAGCCACACGCAGAGGCTCGGGGATATTGCTTCTTGTGGCGCTGATCTGGACTATTCTGGCAGCGTCCTTCATCTCTATCCCGCTGCACTGGATGTAGACTGGATTGTTCACGTCTCCTGTATTCACTTTTACTATTTTTCCCGCTTTTTTGATAATCTCACTGCGCTTTTTCTTATGTGGAAGATATGACAATGCCCTGTCTATCATTTCAAAATCGGGAAGCTGTCTCATCAGGACTATTACAGGTATGCCGGTTTCTTCGTACAGGCGGATTATGTCTATGGTATTGAATCCGCCATATGTTATACCATCCAGCATTATGATGCGGATCTGGGGATAATGTTTACTGCTTTTGACCATTTCCACAAGAGTGTCCGTACCATCCAGTCCGTCTTTCGTAAGGTAGGAACTCATTACACCGTCTATCCACAGCCCTCCCCTGAAAAAAGCGCCAACAACAAGTATCTTTTCACTGATCAGGGCAGAGTCATCGATACCCAGTATGCGGATCTCTTCTTTGATATGAAAACGTCTGCTCACAAAAGCAATTATACAGAAGATTGCAGAAGTAATTTACCGATTTGCAGAGATTCCACTCAGATCCTATAATGGATGATCTGCTTAATCTAAAATGTAAAATTAAAAAAGGTGAATTAGCCGAACATTCCTGTTGGTAATTCTTCCTGTTTGCTTTCGAGTTTTGACATGACCTTCCTGGTGGATTCCATGAAATCTTCCATTCCAATGGATTCCTTGTCGAATCTGACGGCAAGCATACCTGCTTCCATTGCAATTGCATTCAGGTCTGCTCCGCTTGCAGTTTCGGTCATACGGGCAAGCTTTTTGAAATCAACATCCTCTCCAAGGTTCATGTAGCGTGAGTGGATCTTCAGGATATTTGCCCTTGCCTCTTCATCAGGCATCGGTACGTATACTACCCTGTCAAACCTTCCCGGTCTAAGGATTGCAGGATCCAGTACATCCAGCCTGTTTGTGGCTGCAATGATACGTATCTCACCCCTGCTGTCAAAACCATCCATTTCTGCAAGCAATTGCATCAGGGTTCTCTGTACCTCACGGTCAGCTCCGTTGGTGTCATTCAGACGTCTTGATGCGATGGCATCAAGTTCATCTATGAATAATATGCTCGGGGATTTCTTTCTGGCCATGTCGAACAGATCCCTTACAAGCTTGGCACCGTCTCCGATATATTTCTGTATCAATTCGGACCCCACTACCCTTACAAAGGTAGCCTGAGTCCTATGGGCAACGGCTTTTGCAAGTAGTGTCTTACCGGTTCCCGGCTCACCGTACAGCAATACTCCTTTTGGAGGAGATATGCCGATACGTGCAAATGAATCCGGCTTTAAGAGTGGCAGTTCCACAGATTCTATCAGTTCCTGTATCTGCTCGTCAAGACCACCAACATCATTGAAATCGACGTCCTGGGCCTCTACAACTTCCATTGCGGATACTGTCGGATCTTCCGTAGCAGGAATGACATCGACAATTGCCAGGGTCTGCTGATTCAAAGCTACCTTGGTACCGGGTACAAGGCTGTCGTCATCTATGTATTGGGATACGTTGACCATGAACTGAGGACCTGTAGAGCTTCTCACAAGGATCTTATCATTGCTGATCACATCCATTATAGTGGCAACTACCAGTGGAACGGTCTTCAGACGGTCGATCTCAGACTGAAGCCTTCTGACCTCTCTTTCATATTTCAATTTCTGGCTTTCAACAAAGCGCTTCTCAGATTCCATCTGATCGCATTGTTCTTTTAGCATGCTGTTGCGCGATTCGAGTTGCCTCATGCGGTCAAGAAGGTACTTTGAAAAATCCTCTTCGCTTCCTGCACCGGCATAACCGAACTCCGCCTTGTTAACGCCTGTGAAATCGTATCTTTCGTGATTATTTACATCACTGTCAGTGGTTTCGCTCATATGCCTCCGAACATTATTTAAGCCCGAAGGGTATATAGCCCTTTCGTAAAGACGAGATTTGGCTTGTATGAGTTGAGATCTATGCAATGTGAAATATGTGGCACCGATATTAAGGGGCCTTCTTTTAAAGTAAGTATAGACGGTAGTGAACTCACTGTCTGTGGAAGATGTTCACAATATGGTAAAAACGTGGATAAACGCACGCCGGTATCCCGAAAAATAGCACCAACAGCACCTGCTGCCCAGCGGAGGAAAAAATCTAAACCAAAAGGTTTTGAGGCCTTTACTGATGAACTTGTGCCTGATTACGATTCTATCATCAAGGAAGCAAGGGAGAAAAAGCAGCTTACACACGATGAACTTGCTCACAAGATAAAAGAGAAGTCATCGCTGGTCAAAAAGCTTGAACGGGGAGATATCGTACCGGAAGAGGATGTCCGTAAAAAGCTTGAAAGGGAACTGGACATCAAGCTTACGGAAAGAACCAGCCAGGATGACTGGAGTGGAGAGCGCCTGAACAAAGGTACTACGCTCGGCGATATAGTAACGATCAAAAGGAAATAATTTATTTTTTATTTTTATTGACAAGAGGATTTAGTGGTTATAATGGGCTTGGACGGAAAAAAAATTGGTTTTATCGGAACAGGGAAAATGGGAAGTTCTTTAATAAGAGGTATCCATGCTTCAGGGATCATCCCTGCTTCTGACATATATGCAAGTGATGTTTTCGAAGCATCTCTTAAGGAGCTGCACGATGATCTCGGAATCAACGTATCAACGGATAATCTGGATACAATACAAAATTCTGATATTATCATCCTTGCCGTAAAACCACAGATATTGAAATCCGTTCTTCATAATATAAGAGCTGAGATCGGCTCTGACAAACTGGTCGTATCTATCGCAGCAGGTGTCAAACTGGAAGCACTTGAGAGAGAACTCAAGCCGGATACACGTGTTGTACGGGTGATGCCCAATATTGCCGCAACAGTAGCCGAAGCAGCTTCTGCAATATCGCCCGGTAAAAACGCATCCGTAGAAGATGCTGATGATGTACTGGAGATCTTCGAACTGGTGGGTAGTTCTTTGATCGTGCCGGAACACCTTATGGACGCAGTGACCGGACTCTCGGGGAGCGGACCTGCGTTTATTTTCCCTGTTATCGAAGCAATGGCCGACGGGGCTGTATTTGAAGGTCTTGACAGAAACAGTGCACTGGTACTTGCGGCACAGACCGTACTTGGTGCTGCTAAGATTGCACTTGAGACCGGTACGCATCCCGGAGAACTAAAGGATATGGTCACCTCCCCTGGAGGAACGACCATAAGGGGTGTTCATGTGCTCGAAGAAAGCGGTGTGAGGGCTGCTTTTATGAATGCCGTTATAGCATCTTCTAACCGTTCTAAGGAACTTGGGGATTGATTAATATTTACCTTTTATTATTTTTATACGAATCAAAATAGAAAAGCTTATTATATCGCAAAGTTTTAATAAGACTTAAGCTGGTATTTCTATACTGCCGTGGAGAGGGTAGAAAAACAAAAAGGATTGAAATAAACTAGCAAGTAAAAAAACAGGGGGATAAAATTAAAATGGGGATCGAAGTAAAATCTTTTGCCGTAATCCGGGGCGATAATCCGGATAAAGTAAATGTTGCACTACATGACCTTGAACATTACGGACACATGAGGTTCGCCTCCAAACCAAAACGGATCGAACCAAATTTTGCTGACAACCTTCTTGTAAGCGTTGCCGGCGTTCCGCTCAGGGCTAAATGTAGTTCAGCCGCTCTCGTTGAACTTGACAACAATGCAGGTGCGGCAATAAGTAAGCTTAGGAAGATACATCCACCTGCCCATGTGGTTATAGTCAGCCCGAGGCATGATGTATACACCGAACTGATGGATAAGTCAGAACTCTATCCTGAATTTGAAAGGACGTGGGAACCACATCATAACGATACTTTCTGATCGATATTAACGAATTTAGTCTTAAAGTGTGGAATATCCTGTTATATGTCTTAATTTCAGGACGTAGGTGGGAAGGCCTTCCACATCTTTTATTTCTTTCTGGACAATAGCTATCAGACGTTCACGTATCCTGACATCGGGGTTTACACCAAGGGAATGGAAATGCTTTGTCAGATCGGACATGAGCATGTTCCCCCGACGGTCCCAGTCTGTCAGGATTATCACATTTTTGCCTGTTTTTGCAATATCCTCGCAGAGATTTGAAGTTGAGCCATGGGTTGCCATTTCAAAATGTCCTTTTATACCAAGCCTGTTAAGTGCTCTGACATCTCTTTTACCTTCGACTATGATCACTGTATCCTCTGGCAGGTGCAGAAGCTCATCAATGATCTCTTCGATATTCTCAAGTCTTTTTTCATAGACATGCAATGGTGCTTTTAGAGATCTGCGGTCTTTTTTATATCTGGACATGAATTCCCTGAACTTCTCCGATTTCAGATATACTTTATATCCCTATATTTCTGTCAGGTTAAGAATAAAAAAACAATGGCCTTAAAAGTTGCTACGTATTTTGATTTAATTATATCCGGGTAAGAAAGAAATAAACGGAGAACAAGTGAAAGTAGGCTCCCTGCCGCAACGAAAGCAAACCGTTTGGAATCAGGAGGGATTTGCGGCAGAAGCCGGAATACTATCACTTGTAATAACGAACGAATTCTTCGAACTGTTCATAGTAAGTTGCTCTATCTACCAGATTTTCAAAATATTCATCCATCTGTTTCACCTCAGTCTGTAAAATGGCTTCCCGCATATATTAAGAGACTCCGAGCGGGGTGAAAGTATTCTTTAATTAGTATCTTTACGGATTGTATAAAAAAATCTTAGTAAAAACAGTTATTCTGCTCCTTCAAAATTGGCTTTGAGCACGGAAACGACCCTGGAAATATCAATACCTTTTAGAAGAACAGATTTCCTGGTACTCTTATGACCATTGCTGATCGCAACTTCTGATGTCTTGAGTTCGAAAAGGGCTGCGATGTTCTCGACCAACTGTTCGTTAGCCTTACCCTTACGGGCATTTTCCGAGAGCCTGACCTCTATTCTCTTTCTCCAGGGATTGTATCCGCTGGGAATGCATATGTTTCTGGATCCCGGTGTTACTTCCACATGGATGATGACACCGTTCTCAGCCTGTTTTAACGCATCCTCAAAAGACATAACAACGCTCGTAACCGTATGTGATAATTTATACATAAAGAATAAGTGAGATAATGCTGTCGCCTGACGCACTAACTCCGGAAGTTCATCCTCTGGGATTCCCGCTGTCCCTTCCGGTTTCCCTCGTGACAGGCTTGTGTCGCACTATCCTGATGTAGCGTATTGAGGTTGTCTGTACAATCACGGATAGGCTCTGCCATTTTCTCATGCAAGGACCTAATAATACGCAATTCCATAAAGAGGAAATTGCTTTATATATCTGTCGATGTTATGGAATGCATATATAAAAACTAATATTAGTAGTAAGATACCTACTGCTAAAAGATGATTCTATGGTTAGGGAACAGACCGTTCACGGAACAATCCTTTACGGCCCTGAACTGGAAACTATTCAGGGATATATTGCCATAAAAGATGGTATCATTACTGAAGTTGCTGAAGAGCGGACAAGGTCGAAGAATATCATAGCACCATGTTTTGTAAATGCCCATACTCATATCGGTGACTCTGTGATAAAGGATCCTCCGCTTGGAAAATGTGCGGACTATTATGTGGAGAGGGATTTGAGTTCACTGGTACAGCCTCCTCACGGGCTCAAACATAGGGTACTCGAAAGTACCGGGCACGATGAGCTTGTGGAAGGCATGAGGCGCTCTATTACGGATATGCTCCGGACGGGAACATGTGCCTTTGCTGACTTCAGGGAAGGTGGCCTGGAAGGAGTTCTTGCACTTCAGGAGGCCCTTCAGGACTCTGAGGTGATGAGCAGGATACTTGCAAGACCCAGGGACATCCATACTGAGAATCAGGAACTGCGCCAGGAGGTCGAGCGCATCCTGCTTGACGCAGACGGGCTCGGAATGAGTGGAGCCAGTGACATGGATATGCGAATCCTTAGAACCGTAGAGCAGCTTACAAAAAGCAATCAAAAGACCTTTGCCATCCATGCAGGGGAAAATGGCAGGGATGATATTGACAAAGCACTTTCCCTGGATCCTGATCTTCTTATACATCTTACACAGGCTGACCATACTGACCTGAAAGAAGTGGCTGATATGGATATACCTGTTGTCGTATGTCCGCGGTCCAATTTCATAACCGGGGTCGGAATGGCACCTGTAAGGGAAATGCTAAAGGCCGGGATTGATGTTGCCGTGGGAACTGACAATGTAATGCTCAACTCGGTCAACATGTTCTCTGAAATGGAGTTACTATCTAAAGTTTTTGGTCTCGAGGACAGACAAGTATTTATTATGTGTACACTTATGGGTGCAGCAGTATTAGGACTTGGTAACATAGGTCCTATTATGGAAGGGAACAGAGCTAAAGTGATGATCCTCAATGGAAATTCAAGTAATCTCTCAGGAATAAAAAACCCCGTAAGCAGCATCGTTCGAAGGGGGAGACCTGACGATATACTATCTGTAATCCTTTGATTCCGTATTATCACATATTATTCACATAGGAGAGGGATTATGAAAAGCAATCTCTACAAGAAGATTTTTATTGCAACTGACGGATCCGAGCAAAATAAAAATGCAGTCCAGCATGCACTGGAGCTTGCAAAAACATGTGGGGCAAAACTGTATGCAGGATATGTGGTTGACACGGCTGCTTTTGCTTCGATACCAATGGATGCGGGGTGGGAAATGATGTACGAACTCCTGGAACAGGAAGCCAAGGAATCAACCAGTGTAGTTGGAGAAATGGCGGAAAAAGAGTCTGTACCATTTGAATCTGTAGTCCTTGAAGGACACCCTGGTCCTGAGATAGTCCAATTCGCAGAGGAACAGAACATGGATCTTGTTGTTATGGGAACTCTTGGAAAAAGAGGACTCGATCACTTTTTACTTGGTAGCGTTGCTGAGAACGTCATCAGAAATTCAAAGGTGCCAGTACTTGTAGTACGTGGTAAATCCTCCGAAGAATAATTGGAGGCTTAAGATGCCAAAGAATGTTAAAGTAATGGATATAATGAGAACGGATGTTGCTTTTGCGACATTGCCCGGTTCAAGGGATGAGGTTCACGCATTGCTCAAAGAGAAAAGGGTATCCGGTGTGCCTGTCCTTAAAGACGGAAAAGTTGTAGGGATTGTCAGCAGGGCTAACCTGCTTAAAAATCCCGAAGAGGAACAACTGGCTTTATTGATGACCCGTAATCCACTGACCATCGATCCGAATGTGGATATCACCGTTGCAGCCAAAACACTGCTTGATAATGGTATCAGAAGACTGCCGGTTGTTGAAGACGGTAAACTCAGGGGAATTATTTCCGTGGCGGATATCGTGGCAGTACTTGCTGAAATGGAGATCCCGGATCATGTTGGCCAGTACATGAATCCGAAGTCAGTACCTGTGTGGACAAACACCCCGCTGAATGTTGTGGCAAGGATAATGGAGCTTGCAAGGTCCAAAGCTGTCCCTGTGATCGACAGTGACCTTGAGGTAGTGGGTATGATTACTGACCGTGATGTCATCAGTGCAAGCGTCATTGAGGATTCAGTTGAAATGTCAGACATGTCAAACGGAGCAGATGACGATGAGTGGACATGGGAATCCATGAGAGACACCATGAGTATCTATTACAGTGTTTCAAGGGTCCAGGTGCCTGCAATCCCCGCAAAGGATGTAATGGTCAGTGACCTTGTAAAAGCCGCTTATATATCCGGTGTCAGCGAGTGTGCGCTTAAGATGAAGCGCAACCGTATTGACCAGATTCCTATCGTTAATGCAAATCAGCGTTTCCTCGGTCTTTTGAAGGACCGTAATCTGCTGAAAGCAATTGTTAACGGCAACTGATATCGAACCTTTTCAAGGTTCATATTTTTCTTTTTTGACTCTGAGTGATCACCATGGAAAGACCTTTTACATTCATCAATTCTGCGATGTCTGCGGACGGAAAGATATCCACCAATGAAAGAAAACAGGTACGGATATCCGGTGATATCGATTTTGACAGGATGGATGCTCTTCGGGCAGGCTCGGATGCTATTATGGTGGGTATCGGGACCGTACTTGCAGATGACCCCAGCCTGACGGTCAAATCAGAAAAAAGGCGGGCAGAACGTAAACAGGCAGGACTTGAGGAAAATCCCATAAGAATCGTTATCGATAGTAAAGCAAGGATAACTCCGGATGCTGATATTTTCAAGAAAGGCGAGGGCAGGAGAGTTGTAATTGTTTCCGAATCCGCACCATCCGGTAAGGTCAGGAAACTTGAGGATATCGCAACCGTGATCGTTGCAGGAAGAGACAAGGTGGACCTTATCGCATCCATGAGCAAAATATGGGAAATAGGTGTTCGAAGACTGATGATCGAGGGAGGAGCCACCCTTAACTGGGGTATGGTCTCGAATGGCCTTGTTGATGAGATATATACATTTGTGGGTAATCTGCTTATAGGTGGTAGCACGTCTCCCACTTTGATCGATGGCGAGGGCTTTACTGAGAAAGAATCTATGAAGCTTGATCTTATCGAAGCAGAAAAAATGGAAGAAGGGGTTCTTCTGAAATGGAAGTTGCTGCCCTGAATACCTGATTAATTTTTTTGGCAAAAGCTTTTGTAAGGTGTATCCACAACCATGCATAAATACATGTAAAAAGAAGTCTATAATAATTAAGAAAAGCATGGTAATATTATGAACAAAATAATCTTGCAATCAATACTTATTGTAACCCTGATACTCCTGTTCAGTGGTTGTGTAGACAATAGTGGTTCGGATGCGAATACATCACAGCAAGACGCGGGCATGGTTGCAGTCACTGATATTGAGGATATCAACCAGGCACTCGAGAGTGGCCCGGTACTTGTGGAAGTGGGCTCTGAGACCTGCTCTGCCTGTGCTGCCCAGAAAGGTATAATGGACGAGATCGCAGCCGAGTACGAGGGTCAGGCAAGTGTTATGTATGTTGATACCAGGGATGCCACCCCTGTAGCTCTGAGCTTTGGTGGTATTGAATATGTACCCGATTCCTTTGTAATTGTGGATAGGGAAGGCGATCAATACGTCTATATGGGTGCCGACGGCCAGACCACAACAGACAGAAATAATGCAAGATTTGTGGGCCTGACCAATAAAGAAAGCCTTGTGCAGGCTCTTGATCCTGCAGTAGAGATGCGCCAGGAGGAAAACAGCTCGGTTGAGGCTGAAGCAGCCCCAGTTGAAATACAGGAGAGTGTGGAGATGACAGAGGTCACCACCTTTGAAGAGATAAATCAGAGCCTTGCCACCGGACCTGTTATGGTGGAAGTGGGTTCTGAGAGCTGCTCTGCCTGTGCTGCCCAGAAACCTATAATGAATGAGATAGCAACCGAATACCAGCAGGATGCCAGCGTGCTGTACATTGATAATAAAAGAGGTAATGAACTTGCTGTATGGTTCGGGGCAGGTTATGTTCCAGATTCTTTTGTCATTGTGGATATAGAGGATGAACAGTACGTTTATATGAAACCTGACGGCCAGACTACCACGGACAGGAGTACTGCACGATTCCTCGGGCCTGCTGAGAAAGCTGCACTTGTGCAGACCCTTGAAGAAGCAATAGAAGTCCGGCAGTAAAGCCAAGCCTTATGTTGAACTGATATGTCCGATACACTGATACTGGATCCCGCCGCATCTTTTCTTGCAGGTGTGGTAAGCATACTTTCCCCCTGCGTGCTCCCCTTACTGCCGGTGATCCTCGCATATTCCACGGATCAGAGCAAATTCCGTCCATTTGCCATTGTCGTGGGACTTAGCTTTACCTTTGTAGTTATGGGAATAGCCGCATCTGCCTTTGGTGCAATTTTTCAGGTATATATACAGTTCTTCAGAATACTGGCCGAACTCCTGATAATCATATTTGGACTGGCGATGCTAACGGATTATGATCTTTTCGGAATGTTCGCACAATATACAGGGAACCTTCATGTGGAAAAGAAAGGGATATTTGGCGGCTTACTGGTGGGTGCTTCACTGGGGGTAGTATGGATCCCCTGTGTGGGGCCAATACTTGGAGCGATACTTATGGGGGTGGCCATCGAAGGAAACATTGCTTATGGGGCAACACATCTTCTTATATACTCCATAGGTTTTGCCATACCAATGCTTTTGATCGCATATTCTGTAAACATATCATCTTCCAGACTGAGCGAGATCTCAAGGTTTGATGTAAAACTGAAAAAACTGGCAGGTCTTGTGCTTGTGCTGGCAGGTCTGTGGATGATCTATAGCAATCATCTTGTTTTATATTTGTGAGAATAATGGTGAAGACCTGAATGGATCAATGATCGGATGAATAAGAAATAATTAGAAATAAGGTGAATGTGCTCAGTCAATCACACATTCATCATCGTTTGCTATTGCAACAAGTTCATTGACACAGGCAACTGCCATTGGTGTTCCGCCACGTGTTCCCTCACAGGTGATGGAAGGTACCGGTTCTTTTCTGACAGCTTCCTTTGATTCTGCGGCGTTGACAAATCCCACGGGAGTTCCTACAACAATTGCCGGCTTGATGCCATGTTCGATCATCCTGCATACTGCAAAAGCAGCAGATGGTGCATTGCCGATAGCAACGATCGAACCCTCTAGGATGTCCTTGCATTTCAAAAAGCCTGCTGCGGTCCTTGTTATTCCGTGCTTTTTGGCAAGTTCTGCGTCCTCGTCTTTATCCAGAACACAGATGATCTCACAGTTGTGGCCTCTTTTGGTAACTCCTGATTTGACCATGTTAATATCAACAAGGATGGGAGCACCTTTTTTGATGGCCTCCACGCCTGCTTTGATGGGGTTGTTGACAAAGCGCATGAGGTCTGCAACAGCAGGATCGCCCGTAGAGGTTACACAGCGCTGTTTAACTTTGTCCTCTAATGTTTCGTCACCTACCAGCTTGCGGGCGATATTGCGGCTTGTCATGTAGATGGCTTTCGCCTCGTCGGTCTGTGATCCAAGGTCATTACAGATGGCAACAAGATCCGGATCGATCTCGGTTGTCATTTCCACAAGTTCTTCGATACCTGTGTCCTTCTTTTCGGATTCAGTAGTCATATTTCCGGTGATACCCCCTGGGAGTGATTATCCTCTTGCCGTAAGGTGAATCCCATATTCGGGAGTCATTGCTTGTGATAAGGATCGTTGTGCTCATGTCCACCCAGTCGTTGTGTTCCATAACTTCGCCAAGGGTGGTAACAATATAATCCTGGTTCTCGTCCCTCAGGGCGTTCTTTACCAGACCAACAGGAACGGAGTCATCCTTGTGCTTTCTGATTATCTCGATTGCCCGTGCAAAATTGGATTTGCGCTGGCGGCTCTTTGGGTTGTAGAGTGACATGATAAAATCTGCTGATGCTGCAGCATCAAGCCTTTTCTCGATGACTTCCCATGGTGTCAGAAGGTCACTGAGACTGACGGTACACATGTCATTGACAATGGGAGCACCAAGTATACTGGCAGCTGCTGTGATAGCCGTAACGCCTGGAAGTACTTCTATCTCAACATCCAGGCCTTCATGTTCTGCGACCTCAAGGACAAGACCTGCCATGCCGTAAACGTTTGCATCCCCTCCGCTGATCATGGATACAACGTGTTCCTGTGCTAGTTCCACTGCCTTGCGGGAGCGGTCAACTTCCTTGCCCATGGCGCTGCGCACGATCTCCTGTTCATTCAGGAGTGTTGCCATCTGGTCCAGATAGGTACCATTTCCTACGATGTAGTCCGAGTTAAGAATTACATCCCTTGACTTAACTGTGAGCTGTTCCACGGAACCCGGGCCTATGCCGATAATGTAAAGTTTTCCTTTACTCTGCGATTGCGATTGTGATCCTTCCATATACTTTCTTCCTTAGTATCAATTCCTTTTTTTCCGACAACGCCAGCGCAGCAGGTTCTGCCACACCTGTAAGCCCGAAGCGTTTTGCCTGCGAAGCCGACGGCGTATCATAGTTATTCAATTCTTCGTGATCTATGAATGTGATAGTGAGCCCGAGCGACCTTGCTGCCTCGTGAAGTCCTGTCTCGTTCTCTTTTAATTTTGCAGATGCCAGCCCTTCCACTTCATCAATACTTCTGCCTGCCTCCGCAAGTGCATTGTTTATGGCATCGATGGCTTCCTGGCTGTCGATGCCCCTTCTGGCTCCGATACCTATTATCATGGATTCTCAGCCTTGTCTTTATCTTTCTTCAGGACTGACACATCGTCCCCGACAATAACTATCTTCGGGCCTTTTATTTCAAGAACCTCGACGTCCTCATCGAGCAGAGCACAGTTCACCTGCACTGTGGATGACTTGTTGACTATGTCACATCCAAGCCTTTTGGCTATACCTTCCACGGAATTCCTGTTATGGACCTCTGTAGCTGTTGTGACAACAGGAACAGGACCAATCTCCGCAATTTTCCTGACAACCTCATTGCCCCCATGATGTCCTCCAAGCAGTGGAATGGCGAAGTTCATATTCGAATCCACCACTATAACCGCAGGGTCCTTCCACTTGTCCTCTATGAGCGGTGCTATCTCACGCACCACGATGCCAGTAGCAAATACCGCCACTATGGCATCATATTCCTCGAAGGCCTTTTTGAAGACACTTTTGTCATACATCAGGACATCGGCAGTCAGATGTCCTGCCAGGCGCTCTGCAACCTCAAGATTTCTCTCAAAGGTTATGACAGCGGTTCTTGTGCCACTCCGTATAGGTAAGACCTCCCGAAATTGCCGTATTCCACAGGCTCGACGACTCCGCCTATCAGAATCATTGCAGAGCGCTTGATGCCCGCTTCCTTGACCTTGCCGGCAATATCGGAAACCGTGCCCTTTATGATCTTCTGGTCGGGCCATGATGCATGGAAGACCACCGCAACAGGGGTATCAGGTGCGTATTCCACCTTTTCCATGATCTCTTCTATCTTCTGGGTTCCCAGGAAAACTGCCATTGTTGCGTTGTGTCTTGAAAGTTCCTTTATCTGGTCCTTCTCTAGTGTCTTGCCTGCAGGGCGTGTGATGATGAGTGTTTCTGAAACATCATTTAAGGTAAGCTGTGTCTGAAGTGCTGCTGCGGTTGCGAAAACTGATGATACTCCCGGTACGATCTCAACCACCACGTCGAACTTCTTGAGCTCCTCGATCTGCTCAACAATCGAACCATAGAGTGAAGGGTCACCGCTATGCAGTCTGACGACCTTTTTGCCTTCTTCGAGATTGTCAACTATGAGCTTGTTGGTCTCGTCAAGGGTAAGCCCGTAACTGTCGATCTTTTCGCCCTTACAGTAGTCGAGTACTTCTGGATTCACAAGGGAACCCGCATATATTACAAGGTCGGCTTCTTCAAGAAGCTCCTTGCCCATTACGGTTATGAATTTAGCATTTCCGGGGCCAGCCCCCACAAAATAGACTTTTCTTTCTGTCATTGGATTCACCTTGGATTATTCCTTTTCCGCAAACACTATACTGAAATAGTTACCTTTCTCCGGGATCTTTTCCCTTTCCGTGATTATGACTTCTCTGTCGCTGAAAAGACGCTCACAGAAAGTAAACTTGTTAAAACCTTCCTTTTCAAAGGAATCTATGATCTCCACAGGCCTGCTTGCCTTGAGCCTGATCTTATACTTGCTGTCGGAACCATCACTGACCTCAAAAGAAGAATCAACTTCCGATCCGGTCTGTGCTGCAAAAGATGTTATGGAACTGATTCCCGGGATTGTCGCTGTTTCCACATCCGGGTAGAATTTGTTCATAACACGCTTTAAGTGAGTGAATGTTGAGAAAAAGTTGGGATCGCCGATCAGGCCGAATGCAATAAGCTCTTTCCTTGATTCGTCCGCAAGCATGTCAGCATTTTTCTTCCAGACCTCATTGAGCACCTCATAATCTGTCAGCATGGGAAACTCGAGGATCTCCGCATCTGCATAGGGTTTAACAAGATCGGCCGCAAGTCTGCCGGGTACGTATACCTTGTCTGCTTTTTTCAGGGTCTCAACGGCCTTAAGTGTCAAAAGTTCCGGGTCTCCGGGTCCAAGTCCTACTCCAACAAGCATTTTCAATCACCATTATTTTTTTTAGCACCTGATCTGCCGACAACCATGTATACCGGATTCTCAGGCTTGAACATGGTCTCACCTGTAAGTGGTGCACCACGTGAAACAATTAAATGCAGTACCTCATCGAATAAGCCAAGTTCTTTCATCTTGTTTATTACATTTACGACTGTCTCGATCCTGACTGCATTGACCACCACGCTGCCTGCCTTTTTCTCAGCAAGGACCTCAAGTACCCGGGAAATGTTCTTGGTACCGCCGATAAATGCGCAGTCAATGCTGCCAACAGGCTGTTTCTCAAGTATCGCGGAGGATTCTCCCGAAAAGACGGTCACGTTTTCAACATTGAAAGACTCAAAGTTCTTCCTTGCAACCTCTATGGCCTCTTCCCTGGCATCAATGGCATGTATTTTCAGGTCACGCACCATTTTGTTGGCTTCGATCGACACAGCTCCTGTGCCACAACCTATGTCAAAGAAATTGCTGCCATCCTTCAAATCAAGTTTAGATAGGGAAACTGCAATTATCTCTGGTTTTGTAGGTCCGCCACTTACTCGCAAAAGTTCTGTCATGTTCCACCTTAACTAAGATAAATTTGATTTACTGGAGTTAAGTAGATATAACTTGTCCCTCATAAAACTGTTGCATTATTGTATGATTTATACAGTTCAGACTTAAGGGTTGTTTCAAAATGGCAGATAATAAAAAAGCAAAGAAATTATTAGTCCTTGGTACCGCCTCGGACGTCGGGAAGAGTATAATGGTTACCGGACTTTGCAGGATTCTCTCCAGGAAGTACAGGGTTGCACCATTTAAAGCCCAGAACATGAGCCTGAACTCATGGATCACAAAGGATGGCAAGGAGATCGGAATAGCCCAGGCAATACAGGCCAAGGCGGCAGGTGTGGAGCCTACAGCCGAGATGAACCCCGTTCTGCTTAAACCCAAGGGTGACAGGACTTCCCAGGTGATCGTTATGGGGGAGCCGTATGCCGATAAGTCTGCAGGCAATTACTATGATTCAATCGAGGAAATGCATGGTGTACTCCGTGGAGCCCTGGAAAGGCTGGAATCCGAGTATGATCTTATAGTCATGGAAGGTGCAGGTGGCGCTGCGGAGATCAACCTCTATGACCGTGACATTGTGAATGTGGGAACCGCGCGTATCACGGAAGCGCCCATAATCCTTGTAGGCGATATTGAGTCCGGTGGTGTCTTTGCAAGCCTATATGGTACAAAGGCCCTGTTGCCTGAGGATATCAGCAGGAATCTGAAGGGCTTTGTGATAAACAAGTTCAGGGGCGATCCCGCAATACTCGAGCCGGGACTCAGGCAGCTTGAGGATCTGACTGGTGTGCCTGTACTTGGAGTGCTGCCATACTATAATCTTAAGATCCCTTCCGAGGACTCCATGGCGATCAGGAAAAAGAAAAAGATAGGTGTCGGGGACGAGCAGCTCAATGACGTTGATATCGCAGTCATCCGGCTGCCAAGGATTTCCAATTTCACAGATTTCGAGCCACTTGAGAGGATAGCACATGTCAGGTATGTGGACCTTGATGATCATCTCGGAAATCCCGATTGTGTCATAATACCCGGTACCAAGAACACTGTAAGTGATCTGCTTGACCTGAAGGAGAGTGGCATGGACGCCCAGATCCGGAAGCTTAAAGGTAAGGCAGCGATCTTCGGAATCTGTGGAGGCTACCAGATGCTTGGTAAGGTCATCCATGATTCCGGTATCGAGAACGGAGCTGAGGCAGACTATGAGGGTCTTGGATTGCTGGACATTGAGACTACCTTTGGTGAATATAAAAAAAGGACTGTCCAGGTCCAGAAGGAGATAATAGCTGACGGGCCGATCTTCAAGAACATCAAAGGTGATGAGATATGGGGCTACGAGATCCACATGGGAGATACAAAAACCCCGAGAACCGTTTTCGGAGATGATGGCAGCATCGATGAGAGCGGTACCGTGGTTGGTACGTACCTGCACGGCCTTTTCGAGAACGAAAACATAAGGCATGCGCTCATGATCTACCTGGCCGAGAAGAAGGGCGTGGAGTATCATCCTGAAGCCGTGACAACCGAGGAAGAAGCATATGATGAGCTTGCAGAGGTTGTTGAAAGCTGCCTTGATATGAATAAGATATACGGAATAATAGAAGAGCAGAACTGATCTGCTCTTGTTTTTTCTGTTTTAGCTGCCAAAGTCTTGCTATGTGGATTCAGTCCCTTTCTATCCTCACATAGATACTATCTGCAATCTCTTTGTCCACTGCATATCTTGTGTGGTTGAGATCAAAGACATATGACGGATATGACTGGACGAGTTTAACGGGAATTCCCGGAAGTACGCCCATTGCCAGCATCTTTTGCATTTTCTTGTCTTCTCTCATGTCGAAATAGGCAATATTGCCACACTGTCCCTTCTTCAGTGCAGAGAGGCTGGCAACCACGTGTTCCAGTTCTTCCCGCGCTTTAATGCAGCATTCGCCTTCAGGAATCTCTTTTCCATGCGGGCAGGTGCGCGGGTGTCCCAGCAGTATGCACACATTCTCATCGATACCTCTGTGGAGTATATGCTCAAATTCACATGCGGAACTGCGTACATGCTTCTCTTTTGTGTTCAGCACATCCACGAGAAGCCTCTCAGCAAGCCTGCGTCTTCTTACAACGGTTCTTCCGTTTGCATCTCCCTCTTCGGAAAGAGTTGCGTGGGTATCTGACAGGACTATGTTCTCTGCTTCAAGAAGCTCCTGGACAGCAGGGGATTTATCATCGAGGCCAAGTGATGTCAGGTCCATTGATTCGTTCTTTTCTTCATTAATATGTACCCACATTCTCTCGATGATATTTTCCGCGTCTTCACTTATCTTCATTTGAATATCCCTCTGATAAATTTCCCGAGTTTTGTTTCCGGTGCGATCTCATACCCGCAGTTTGGGCAACGTTGCATATTACACGAGCTGAATCTTCCGCATCCTGAACATTTCGACCTGTCGGGCTCGTCGAAATCTTTGCCGCAAAGAGGGCACTTCACAGAACCACCCCGAAGTTAGTGAGTAGGTAGTTCACAATGAAGCCCACTGCAAAGGCACCGGGGAAAATGAACGTTGCCATTGCAAATGCGGTCTTTATCCCTCTTTCCTTTACAGTTACCAGGAACTGGGCGATACATGGCATGAACAGTGTCAGTGTGATCGCCGCGACCACAAGATTCACTTCTGTGAGCATTCCGGCATTATACATGTCGAACAGACCGGCTGCACCAAAGTCCCTCCTGAAGAAGCCATAGAAGAACATGAGTCCTGCTTCAGCTGGAAGGCCGATCCACTGTGAAGGATATCCCAGCAGGCGAACTGCGATATCAAACAGGCCTGTAAGTCTGCCAAGCCATATCAGTACACTTGCAAGCACAAAGAGCGGAAGTACTTCAAGGAAATACCATTGCATCCTCGAATAGGTCTTTACAAGCACATTTGAAAGCTTTGGCAACCTGAGGGGAGGCATTTCGATAAAGAAACTCGGTTTTTCTCCTGGCATGAGCTTTGATGAGATGTATCCTATTGTCACAAGTTCGATAGCGATTACAATAGCCCAGATTGCCAGTGCAGTTCCGCTGAATGAAAGTACGCCCAGTATTACTCCAAGTTGTGCTGAACAGGGAATTGCCAGAGCCAGCAACATGCTTGCTATCAGTTTTTCCCGTCTTGTCTCAAGAGTTCTGGTAACCATGGTCGCCATGGTGGCACATCCGAATCCGAGTACCATTGGAATCACTGCCCTGCCGCTCATTCCTATCTTCTTGAATACACGGTCGATAAGCATTGCAAGCCTTGGGAGGTATCCTGTATCCTCAATTATAGAGAACACGATAAAGAAAGCTCCCACAAGGGGCATGATAAGTGCTATGGCGTATGTGACTGCCTGTGTGAATATTCCGTATTCTCCAACAAAGAGATCCTGTATGATCGGGAATGGGACAACGGCGTTGAAATTCTCAATTACCCAGGGGTTGATCTGCTCTCCGAATAGTGTGCCTTCAAGATAGTCCACAACAGTCCCTGCTGCAAATCCTCCTACGAACTTATACAGGCCAAAGTACAGGATTATGAGCAATATAGGAATACCTGTCAGGGGTTGTATCAGAAGCTTGTCGATACGCTGTCCAAGGGAATTTTTGTTTTCTTTGCTTGTCTCTATACCTTTTTGATAGACAATCCTGTCTGTTTTCATTACCGGATCGACGATCTCATTTACGTAATTCTGTCTTTCAACGGTAATCGTGTAATTAAGAGGATCTGAATATTCCTTTTCGGTGCCCTCAACGATCCTCCTGATCACTTCGGTGTCCTCATTGTTCTGTTTCACCTTCTCATATGCAAGTTTGTCATTCAGGAGAAGCATTTGTGCAACAGACCTTTTTGATATGCTATATTCGGATTTAAGCAGGGATGATATTGAGTCAATAGCATACTCGATCCCTTTGCTGTATCTTACATTACCGGCACCGGGCTGGAAACTATAACCGGCTATTGCGTCCTCAAGTTTATCAAGCCCCTCTCCGTTGATGGAAGTAGTGCAGATAACCGGAATACCCAGCATCTTCTCAAGCCTTGATGCGTTTATGCTGACTCCCCGATGTTGTGCTTCATCCATCATGTTCAGGACAAGTATGAGCGGAACCTGAGCTTCTATCAACTGGAGCGTCAGGGGGAGCATACGCTGAAGGTTCTTGGCATCGATCACATGCAGGTAAACATAGGCTTTATTGTCAAAGAGATAGTTCTGCGAGACACGTTCCTCATCAGTGATGGGCTGGAGGGAATACATTCCTGGAGTGTCTATTATTTCAAACTCCTTCTCTCCGATCTTTGTCTTTCCTTTACTGATGGCTACTGTTGTTCCGGGGTAATTGGAAACCACCGCGTAGCTGTCAGAGAAGTGGTTGAAGATGACACTTTTTCCAACATTCGGGTTTCCTACCAGGATTATCCTTTCGAGGTCGCCTGGAGTATCGGTTTCGACACTGCAGCAACTTTTTTTATTAAGGAAGTTTAACATTGTTTATCAATCCTCTGAAATGTAGTCATTCCTAATTTTAGAAGCCATAGTTAATTATCCCATATAAATGTTTGCTTAACTAACATTTATTGCATCAATGAAAAATCGTAAGAGTTATTGGTCGACAAAAATGGCCAGATCCAGTTATTAATATAACAAGCAGTTTACTTTTTGAAATCCATAAAGCATATATAAAATAAGCACAATTTGAATCAATATTGTACATAATTATACATTG
Source organism: Methanolobus sp. UBA118 (assembly GCA_002508635.1). Taxonomy (GTDB): domain Archaea; phylum Halobacteriota; class Methanosarcinia; order Methanosarcinales; family Methanosarcinaceae; genus Methanolobus. Next base: position 24,548 of record DACO01000110.1, read on the forward strand.
ATGCAGTCAAAGGTGCTAAAATGAAAGATTATATTAAAAAAGTAAGTGAAGGGCAGAACCTCAGCCTGGAAGAATCTGAGGATGCCATCACAAAGATATTCACAGAGGCCACCGATGCGCAGATTGCCGGCCTTCTTATTGCCTTGAAAATGAAGGGAGAGACTCCCGAGGAGATAGCAGGCTTTGCAACAGGGATGAAAAAGGCTGCCAATACCATATCACCTGTGGTGGATGGTGCACTTGTCGATGTGGTCGGCACAGGCGGAGACCTGCATAACACAATAAATGTTTCCACGGCATCTGCTATTGTAACCGCAGCAGCCGGCGTGGCCGTTGCAAAACATGGCAACCGCTCCATTACCTCTCTTTCGGGAAGTGCGGACGTACTGAAAGAGCTGGGCATAAAAGTGGACAAGCAGCCTGATCAAGTAAAGGAATCCATTGAAAAGGCAGGAATTGGCTTCATGTTCGCTCCGATCTTCCACCCGGCCATGAAAAGAGTGGGACCCATAAGACAGGAAATGGGGATAAGAACTATTTTCAATATACTCGGGCCATTGACAAATCCTGCAAACTCAAAGATTCAGCTTGTTGGTGTTTTTGACAGAAAATTCTGCGAATCTTTTGCCAGTGTGATGCAGAAGCTCGGAGTTGAAAGAGCAATGGCCGTACATGGTGACGGCATGGATGAGATATCAAACGTATCTGAAACATACGTCTCCGAACTCAAGGACGGTAAAATTTCCTCCTACACGATCACTCCCGAAGAGCTGGGAATTGAAAAGGCAACAATAGCTGATATCACAGGCGGCACGCCCCAGGAGAATGCCCGGGACATTGTATCCATATTAAAGGGTGTGAAAGGACCAAAAAGAGATCTTATCGTAATAAATTCAGCCGCAGCTCTCTATGTTGCAGGCAAGGCGGGATCCATAAAGGAAGCCATCCCAATGGTTGAGGAAATAATAGACAGTGGCAAGGCAATGGAAAAGCTGCTTGAGTTCAGTGACGATCCGAAAGTCTGCGAGGCCTTGAATGAGTAAAGTTCCCCGGGTGAAGATCTGCGGTATGCGAACTGCCAGTGACATCGAGATCGCTGTTAGCTGTGGCGCCGATGCAGTTGGTTTCATAACAGACGTGCCGGTGAACACTCCGAGGAAGATAGATGTGCAAACCGCATCCGAACTTGTGAAGAAGGTACCTGCATTTGTAAGCTCGGTACTTGTGATAATGCCGGAAGACGGAGATGAAGCTCTCAGGCTGATCGATGCTGTAGGGCCGGATATTGTGCAGCTCCACAATGACATAGGAACAGATGATATAGAGCTAATCAGGAACGGGACCGACCGAAAGCTCGTAAAGGTGATGACAATACCTGTCGGGGAAGAGTTTGTTGCTGATCGTCTCATATCCCGGATCGACTCACTGGCCGGCAATGATCTGGTTGATGCGATATTGCTGGATTCAGGTAAAGCCGGCAGGGTTGGTGGAACCGGAACAGTGCACGACTGGTCCGTAAGCAAAGAGATAGTTGATGCGGCGGATGTACCTGTAATACTTGCCGGAGGACTGAAGCCGGAGAATGTCCGTAAGGCGGTGGAAGAGGTAAGGCCGTTTGCAGTCGATACGGCATCAGGTGTGGAAACAGAAGGAAAGAAAGATCCTGCCAGAGTGTGCAGGTTTGTAAGAGAGGCGAGGTGTATTAATGGTTGATTTTGATCTTAGTAAAGAAGAATTCATAACGCTGGTTGAGGGCTCGCAGAAACCTGCCATCGTGCAGCTCATGGCAAAGGTTGATAGCATATGCAGTCCCCTCCAGTTATACGCGACCCTGCAGAATGCGGGTCATTCATATTTGCTTGAATCGGTGGAGAAAGAGAAAAAGCATGCAAGGTATTCTTTTGTGGGCTCCGATCCGGAAATTGTGGTGTCCATCAAGGACAGGTTCCTGACAATAGAGTGCCAGCAGAACTCTGAGCTCACGAAATACATTTATGGCAAGGTCAAAGCTATGGGTGAGACCGAATCACTGATCGGCGGAAAGATCAGGGTGAAAGTTGAAGAGGGAAAAGATGCCCTTGATGCCTTCCGTGATATCTTCCCCACAAGCAATGAAACTGTTCTGCTGAACCAGAAACGCTTTGACAGGCAGACTTTTCTGGGAGGGGCTATCGGATACAACAGTTATGACTTTGTATATGATTCCTGGTTAGGTATAGAGAAAAAGGAAGATGCCGATACTCCGGATATGCATTTTGCAATTATGACCAGGACCTTTGTCTTCGATCATATCACCAATGAGACATACATGGTCGTAACGCCATTTATTACCGATGAAAGTGACCTTGAAGCCGTTTATGAACATGCCCATGCAGATGCCCAGTTGATGGAACGCTCCCTGCACATGTCATCTGTTATCGGGATAAGTGAGGATGTACTGGGGAATGTGAAATCAGAGGAACCTGTGCCCAATACGGATCAGGAAACCTATGAGAAGGCCGTCCTGGCTGCAAAACAGCACATAATAGATGGGGACATCTTCCAGGTCGTCATATCCCGCAGATATACTGTGAACATGAGCCAGACTCCCCTGCAGCTCTATATAAGGCTCAGGAATATCAATCCGAGTCCTTACATGTATATTTTCAATTTCAAGGATGTGGGAATTGTGGGAGCAAGTCCTGAAACACTGATGACCGTGTACAACGACAGGGTCATAACCAACCCCATCGCGGGCACCTGTCCCCGTGGAAAGGATGATGAAGAGGATAAAGAGCTTGCGGCAAAGATGCTCAACGATGAGAAAGAGCGAGCTGAGCATGTAATGCTTGTGGATCTCGGACGCAATGATGTGAGAATGGTTGCGGAGGGAGGAACAGTCAAAGTCGATGACCTGATGAGCGTGATCAAGTATTCTCACGTCCAGCATATCGAAAGTACCGTAAGCGGGGACATGCGGGAGGAATGCGACCAGTTCGATGCCACAAGGGCGATCTTCCCGGCAGGTACACTTTCAGGCGCTCCAAAGATACGCGCCATGGAGATCATAGATGATCTTGAAACGGAGTCCAGGGGTATATATGGCGGAGGTGTGGGCTACTATTCCTGGAACGGAGATGCCGACTTTGCCATAGTGATCAGAACCGTGCTGATCAAACAGAATACTGCATACGTGCAGGCAGGTGCCGGTATCGTTGCTGATTCCGACCCCACATATGAATTCGAGGAGACCGAGAGAAAAATGGCTGCAATGATCAAGGCTATAGGAGGGGGCAAATAATGAAAGTACTGTTCATCAATAATAAGGACTCTTTCGTATGGAATCTTGTGGACTATGTCTCCATATTCGAACCTGACACAGTGGTGGTTCCGAATACGATTTCCCTTGAAGAGGTAAGAGAACTCGATCCTGATGCGATAATAGTATCTCCCGGACCCGGTACTCCTCACAAGACAGAGGATATCGGTACATGTCTTGACATTATCAGGGAATTCGGACC
>DACO01000099.1:0-1035 GCA_002508635.1 Methanolobus sp. UBA118
CCGCTTCCCACAATAAAGTCGGCACCCATCTTCTTTGCATCAATGGGCATCCTTCCCACGGAATATGCACCGTTCACCATCAGGGGTACATCATACCTGTGGCAGAGATCGGATATCCTGTTAACATCTGCAAGGTTTCCGTAACTGCCATCAGGATAGGTTACCTGTGCAAGTGCAGGAGCCTTACCGGTCTCCCGGGTGATTTCCTCGATAACAGTTGCATATGCTTCCACATCGGTCTTATAGTCAGGACTACCACTGTGTGGAACTGTCCTGACATTAAGTCCTGCCCTCTGTGCAGCAACGAATGAAGAGTAATGAGCAAGCTCGTCAAGCACGATGTAGTCACCCTTCTCAGCCATGGAGTGCATAACAGCAAATTTTGACTCCCTGGCTCCGTGAGTTACTCTCACCTCATCGGTGTTCAAGAACTCCGGGAGAACACCGTGCACGAATTCCTCGATTGGAGGCTTCTTGATCAGGTCCAGCACTCCGCCACAGTAGTCACAGACAGAATAGCCGTCTCCCCATTCAAGGAGTGTGCGTTTTGCATCTTCCGTAAGCTTGCCGCCTGTCTGGAGAGGATCGATATTTATCGCGTCCTTCATTCCACGTGGGATAAAACTGAATTTCTGAAGTGCTGCATCATCAAGTACCATATGTTCACCGATTTCCTGTTGTTCGTCCGGTATTCCGGACAGATACTACTAATTAATAATTAAGAGCATTCGTTAAAAACTATCCGTATAGCTTCTGCATAAGCCACGCCATATTCTTTCCAAGATTGCGCATGGTCTGAATTCCTTCCTCATCGCCGGCAACATCACCCTCAGCAAGACCAAGCCCCATGTTCCAGTAACTCGATCCCGGAACCACCATCTGGCTGATCCCGAAGAAGTGGTTCAGCGTATCGTATACATGGATCGAACCCGCCCTGCGTACCGCCACAACAGCAGCTCCTGTCTTTCTGGCAAGCAGGTCCCCGTTTGCCTTGGCAACAAAACCTGCCCTGTCTATCAGAGCCTTCATCTCGGT
>DACO01000099.1:1398-3334 GCA_002508635.1 Methanolobus sp. UBA118
GTCTCGATCCCTTCCTTCTCGAGCTCTTCAAAAACATAATTCACCAGCATGGAAGTATTCCCTTCCTTTCTGGGACTTCCGTTAAAAGCAATTACCTTCATTGTACCTCCTCTGATCAATATTGCATTTATCGAATATTAGGCCATGCCTTAAGGTATAAAATTACCGCAAACATTGGCTTATAAAACAATAGAAAAATAAAACCTTCCCGTATTATCAGGAAGGAACACTTAAGGTGTCTTTTTGAACTTATGCATTAACTGCAGTGGTAAAAACCGAAACGAACTCGTCACACTGGGAAATAAGTTCTTTCAGAGCATCCTTCACGACGTCTATGGGGTCAGCACCATCTGTTTTAACAAACAGTACAGGATCACTGATAGATACATGCTTCATATCGTAAGTTGCTATCTGAACCCTCTCGTCATCAAGGAGAACTGATTTGAGCATGTTAAGAAGGGTATGTGTCTCTCCCTTTATCTCAAGATGCATCTCGTCATCAGTCTTGTCAATGATCTTTAATTCCATCTTTTTCTCACCTGAAACAGATTATTTGTAATATCAGAAAATGCCGGTTCCGTAGTCGGAGGACACTTTTCTCTTTTCGGTGCGTCCGCATGAAGGACATTTGAGTCTTTTACCGTCCATCTGAAGCTCGCTCCTGCATCTTGAGCAGTAAGCCTTCATAACACCAAGTGATTTCTCGGATGTGGTAAGCCTCATGTTCTGGGTATTAATGACCTTTGCCTTGACAATATCGGACATGGAGAATTCCTGTGAAAGGTTCTTGACATAGGAATCCCTCACATTTGAAACATGGATCGCTGCAAGGCCATCCATCTGGAATTCACGCTCTCCTTTGCCCTTGATCCCGCCTATATCTACCAGAACCACGGAATCGCGCAAGTTGGTGATACCGCCAATGACTATATCGCCCTCACAGAGCTCAGGAGGAGTCTTTGTTTTAGGAACTACGGAGATTGTCCTTGATTTCCTGTCAATGTTCACATATCCCGTGCTGATAGAGTGAATGTCTCCTACATCCACATATGTTCCTTCTCCGGCTGTGAACTCTTCAGTCGTACCGATAAGGTCACCGGGCATTACAAACTGTTTTTCTTCTTCGCTCATATTATCTTCTTCCCTGGATACGTTCTCCGGCTGCTTCTTTGACGTATCGCTCTTTTTTGACTGTTTCTCTGAGCCTTTTGTAGTGACCTTTTCCTTCTTTACAGACTCATCCGGAGACTGAGAAGTTTCAGCAGATTTGTCAACTTCACCGCCCTTTTCATCTCCTGAACCGGAGGACTTGATCTTTCTGCGTGAAGTTTTTCTTCTATTTCTTATCCTAATTAAAATCCCTCTTATAAAACTGAAATTCGTATAAATCTTTATGGTATTGAGATCTGATTCAAAATTTGAGAATATAGTTCATTCAAGTAAAACTGCATTTTACTTTAAGGATTTATCGCATAATACGATATACTTCTACATTAATCCTTTCTACATCTTTTTTATGGAATTTGAACGTTCTCTTCAGTGGAAACCCCGTAGTATACCAGTCACTTATTCTGGCATCTCCTATGAACTTTTCGATAAAACCATGGCTCCCACAATTGTGTATCGAATACACCACATCACTGGTCTTCAATGCACTTAAAAGGAACGGTCGGTCATTACCCTTTGCCTGCGCACCAAAAGGGGGATTCATTACAGCGGTATGCGCATATCCCTGCACCTCGGATATATCACGATGCAAAAACTCAACATCCACACCCATTTTTTCAGCATTCTTCCTGGCAATCTCAAGAGCCTTATTATCAAGATCGAAACCTACAACCTTTTCAGCCCCAAGCAGTTTGGCCCCGATGGCAAGTATTCCCGTACCGCACCCAAGATCAAAGACCGTGTCCTCCAGGTCACCCTGCATATAGGC
>DACO01000163.1:0-3123 GCA_002508635.1 Methanolobus sp. UBA118
TCATAGGACTGCTCACCAAAAGCAAAACCAGTCATTGTAATAACAGCAGTTGCTATACCGATAAGAGGGGCTATGGCCACCGTTGCAACCCTCCAGCCTACAGTGTAGACAGCCACGGCATCGGTATTGCTTACATAGATTATGATGATATTCATGATCAGCATCATCAGGGCCATGGATGATTGCTGGAAAGATGCCGGTATACCAACCCTGAATATGTCCCTGAGTATACCCCTGTCGAATCTGAAATCCTCGAAATCAAAGGACACATAGGTATCCTTGCGGAAAAAGAGCCAGTTGGCCATGAGAGCTGAACTGACCCCCAGGGAGATCACAGTAGCCCAGGCCGCACCTGCAATTCCCATATCAAGCTGGTATATCATGATCGGGTCCAGAATGATATTCAGAACTGAACCAAGTACCATTGCATTCATGGCGCGTTTGGTATCACCCTCGCTGCGCAAAATGGCGCTTGCCACGTTGGGGAAAAACATCAGGATACTTCCGGCAAATATTACCTTTCCATAGGATGTTGCAAGACCGACTGTCTCCCCGGCTCCTATCAGTGTGAATATACTCTCCGCATAGAAGTAGAGAGGGACTGCGAACATCACCACCAGTATGAGCATCAGGATCATGGTATGGACCGCAACGTTATCCGCTTCATGCTTGTTCCTTGCACCCAGTTTGCGGGATATCGCGGAACCTCCGCCAATACCGAGTCCGTTTGAAAGAGCTATGGAAGCAAAGAAGAACGGGAATACGAAACCTACCGCTGCAAGGGCATCTGCACCAAGCCCGGATACCCAGAAAGTATCCACCAGATTATATATGGTCTGGATGGACATTGCAAACATCATGGGCAATGCCAGCTTTATAATTGCTTTTTTGGGATCGCCTGTGAGGGTTTCCATCCCATTGGTCTTTTTTTCCGGTCCTGCATCAGGATAAGGAGTGGGATCGACTTCAGAATCGGTCATTTCAGGGCCTTCCTTGCCTCATTCTCTGCAGAGATATTGTTTATTGCCCTGTTCATCATAAATATGAAATTTTCACGTTCTTCCCTGGTGAAACCCTTTAAGACAGTTTCGTTGATCCGGGAAGATATTTCCTTTATCACAGGCCCGAGCTCTCTTGCCCTGTCCGTGATAAAGACACAATATGCACGCTTATCCTGTGGATCGGTTTCCCTGCGTACGTAACCGCATTCCTCAAGCTTGTTCAGGGCCCTGGTAACTGTTGCCCGATCACAGCTCAGTGCTCTGGTAAGACTCTCCTGGCTTATGCCATCATGATGGAGAAGGCGCATCAGAAAAGGAAACTGACCGCTTCCTATACCATATGGTTCCAGTTCCCTTGCAATAAACATCTGAACCTGTCTCGCAAGCAAAAACGACTCTCTACCTATGGATTCATGTGCCTTTTCCATCAAATAATCCTTATTTTGCGGTGATGAAATCAAAATATCTCCATTGTTGCTATATCAATTGTTGCGTATGCAACAATATGTATTTAAAATAATCGCATACAAAAATCAAAGCCAAAAAATCATTCTTCAAAAAGTTGCACACCCATGATACTGAGGAAGATATCCTCAAGTGACGGAACTATGGTCCGCATCTCCACGATATCCCCGCCCCTGGATGCCACCCACTTGGTCGTATTATTGACCACGTCTATATCGTCGGTGATTATAACGTAAGCATCATCTGTCTGTTTCACGTCCGCAAGATCATAAGCTCCGATATCATCGACCTTGAACTCAAGACGGTACTGTATCTTACCGTATTCTTCACGGATATGGTCTGCTGTTCCCTGTATGATCTTCTGTCCGTTCTTCAGTATCAGGATATTGTCACACAGACTTTCCACCTGATAGAGATTGTGCGCAGTAAAAATAATGGTCTTGCCTTCTTTTTTAAGAGAGCGGACATAGTCTGTGATATATCTTGATGTCATGGGGTCAAGACCTGATGCAGGCTCGTCATAGATCAGGATATCGGGGTCATTGATAAGAGAGCGGGCGATTGCGACCTTACGCTTCATACCCTTTGAAAGATCACCTATCTTCTTACCGTCCGCATTGAGCGAGAGATCAAAGAGCAGGTCGGATATCCTCTTTTTAGCCACACCTTTATCGATACCATATAGTTCTGCAAAGAACATCAGGTAATCGTCCACAGACATACCTTCATAGAGAGGAGATTCTTCCGGGAGGAAGCCTAGAAAAGACTTAATTTCAACGGAGTCACGGAACATATCAAGACCTTTCATGGAGATTTCACCCCTGCTTGCTTTGATAAGACCACCAAGCATCTTCAGTGTGGTCGTCTTTCCAGCACCGTTGGGGCCAACTATCCCGAAGATCTGGCCTTTTGCTATAGAAAAGCTCAGGTTTTCAACTGCAACGAAATCCCCGTATTCTTTTCTGAGTCCACTGACTTCGATGATATTCTGTTCCACAAGTACACAATATAGATTGCAATATATAAAAGGTTTTATAAAAAATAGAGCGAATGGTTGCCAGTGGCAACCTCATATGATTTATTCTTTATCCAGATGTACATCCATCTGCGGGAACGGAATTTCAACGCCTTCCCTGTTGAAAGCATCATATATACCATTGATCAGTTCGTTCCTTACAGGCCAGAAATCGGATGTCTTTGTCCAGGCACGCAATTGAAGGTTGACCGAAGAATCCGCCAGTTCGGTTGTCACAACCGAGGGTGCCGGATCATCAAGTACAAGTGAATGTCCCTTCATCAGATCCAGTGCCACATTGACCGCTTTACCGACCTCAGTACCGTAACTGACACCCACATCAACACTGATCCTGCGTGTTGGCATGCGGGTTGCATTGATAATGGGACTCCCCCACACAAGCTTGTTCGGTATGGTTATGAACTGGTTATCAGGTGTCAGAAGTTCAGTTGCCATGATACCCACGGCATCCACGGTACCTGAAAGACCGTCAACAGTCACATACTCCCCCTTATCCAGAGGCCGCAGGGATGCAATCCATACACCGGCAGCCACATTATTCAGGGAGTCCTGCATACCGAAACCAAGAACCAGTCCTATGACCGCCGAAAGTCCGACGACCACCGAGCTTACGTCAACTCC
>DACO01000163.1:3422-4003 GCA_002508635.1 Methanolobus sp. UBA118
AACCGGACAAGGAACTCGATTATGAGTGTGGGAAGTTTGGTTTTCTTAAGACCGTTCCTGAACATCCCTGAAAGAATTCCCGCAACTACTATTCCGGCGATAAGAACCACCAGTGCGAACAGTACCTGCGACACCGCTATGTCGGTATAAGGTATAGTTTGAGCTAGAATATCCGCCATTTTTACAACTCCACAAACATCCGAAAATGATGTTCTGAAGGAAATTCTGTTCTTATTACATATAATGCTTCGGAAATTTGTCAATAAGTGTATTAGTTACATAGATATTAATATAATAAAATCATAATAAAATCTGATGCCAGGCTGGTTCACAATAGCAAAATGGGAATTTTTCAGGTCAAGACTCAAATTCGATGCAAGATCATCTGCAATGCTCATCATTTCTCTGATACTTGTGGTGCTGGCCTCTGCTGCCGCCGCCCAGACCGAGATGAGCATGAACCAGAAGATCTACAGTATATCCACCACCGAGCCCGGACTGGAACATATTCTGGAAAGCGACCAGAGATTTAACACCCGCATCGTTACTGCCTATGAAGCAAGCCAGTTCTACAGATACGG
>DACO01000080.1 GCA_002508635.1 Methanolobus sp. UBA118
GGACAGTGGATAGCTCTTTCAGGACTTGTGATATCACTTATACTCATAGGTCTTGCTGCTCTGGCCAATCAGGCAATGCTCTCAGGATATCATTCATCGAATGCCGCTCTTGAGTTTCCGAAAGAGAATATAAGGGAATTGAACATACATACTAAAGATAATGCAAGAATAATAAGGGATCTTTCTTTAAGCATCAACCAGACAAGTAATGAAACCGTACCTGTGATATTTGAGAATTTATTTGACAGCTATAGTGATCAGGTAAAGAAGCTGCATGCAGTACACGGGGAGACCGTGAACGTATCCCTTGTTTCCATAAACTCGACCAATGGCACATATAACCATGACATTGATATGATTCTCGTGAACATAAGGTACAATGACGGGAACACCTATTATGCCTCAGAGCCCGAGATGATCGAGGTGAGAGAATGAAAAATCTGTTCAAAGATGAAAAAGGAGCTTCCCTCTTGTTTGAATACATCCTGGTTACGCTTATCTGCATTGGTTTTTTTATGACAGTGACCCTCAACTCGAACGAGATCTTCATCAAGACACCAAATGAGGCTGTTATGCAGGATGAGATGAGTGATGTGGGGAATATGATGAGCACAATGATAACAGACATGTATCTTGTTCTGCCACCCAATGGCAATATTGATACAGGATACAGGATACCTGAAAAAGTAGGCAGGGAAAACTATGTCATCAACGCAAATATCGCATATACCAACCAGATAATCGAGGTAATTTCAGCCTCATCAGGAAAGAACGTAAGAGTGACAATCGGCGGGATTGCCAGGACAATGCCGATCAATGGTACTGCCTCGAGCAGTTCTACACAGCATGTGATCAGTTATGATTCAACAAGATAGGAACAACGCTGCGGTTTCGGAAACACTTGGATACATCCTGTTGTTTGCGATAGTAACCCTTTCAATGGGTTTTATCTATGCTGTGGGATATCCGATGCTGCAATCGAATATTGATGCCAATATATTTGAAAGCGCAGAGCAGAGTTTTATTGTACTCCAGAGTGACATGGACAGGGTAGCCTTTGACCAGAAACCTGTGACAATTACAAGAATGAAACTGCAGAATTCTGAACTCTCCGTAAACAATGGCTCATCCATGACCATTACCTATGATAGTAATCCCCCTATGCCTGTTAACACAGGCAATATAGAATTTGAAAAAGACAAGAAGAAGATCATATATGAAATGGGAAGCATCCTCGAGTCCTACCCGCCAGATGCCATGATAATGGTATCCAAACCTCCCATCTATGTAACTGACATAGATAATACCACAGTGACCACCATAGGACTAATATCGGTCAACGGAGAAGATTCCGCATCAGGTAAAGGAATAGCCACGATGACTTTCACGCATAATCTGAGTAATATGAGTATGAGCTCATCGCCTACCGATGTGGAAGTCAATATAAACAGTAATTATGCACCGGTCTGGGAAAAATATTTTGAAGACATAGGTTTCACGGTGACAAATACTACATCTTCTGGAATTACCGCACATATGAACAACACAATGCTGATCCTTAGCAGGCATGTAGTGGATGTGGATATTTCCTGAGTTTAAATGCTAAATTCCTGAGAGCCACAACTCAGCTGATACTTATCATCCCTTTTGGCCTGACATATATCTCATCTCTGGCTATGAGTACATCGCTTACGTTGTTCACGTTGTAGGCATAGGCGGTAATGCACGCCTTCCCGGCATTGATACTGGTGAAATCCACAGTATCGGAACCCACTACAGTTACATTTATCGGGTTCTCGTAATTTTCAAAATAGCCTATATTGCTGTAAAGATGGACGTATGCAAAACTGGAGTTATCCAGTGTGTCCAGGAGTGTCAACCCGATATTCGCAGTATTGCCGATTCTCATGATTGAACGATCAGGAACCATTTCAAAAGTTCCCAGTGAATATGAAAGAACATTTGCGCCGCCACCGCCTACACTTGCACTTCCCCCACTTGGGATATATACGGTGATGTTCTCTCCGCCAAGATCGGTGTATGTAACCGTGGATGTCGGCATGATTATAGGCACATAGCCCGCACCATCCACCCTCATCTGATACCATACCCCCCATTTGTCACCTGGCCCCATATTCGGCAATTGCCACTCAAGAGAGGAACTGTTCCCTGAGGTGGTTATAGTGGGTTCAGCATTCCCGGTGGCAGGTGCTGTGGGTGCCATGAACAAGGTTGCATTACCAGTTGTAGAGTTGCTGCTTCCGGAGATGTAGGTTGCCTTTGCAGCAGACGAAGAGGTAATGTAATTATGAGGGACATGTATATCCAGGACTGGACCGCCTGCAGAGAAGTTGGTGATCTGTGAGGCAATACCTGTGAAGATATCCTTCAGAACACTGGAGTTTGGTGCAAAGTAGTATTCTCCACCTGTGATCTCTGCGACCTCAGCAAGCACTGGATCGACCTCGGATTCATTGTTACCAAAGCCCACAGTATATATCACGGTATCGTTCTCCTTTGCCCGGTAAGCCTCCTCAAGCAGGGAATGATAGCCTGCATTGTCAAGACCGTCCGTCATAATCACCATTGTGGAATTGCCATCCACTGAAGACAGCTCGTTATTGGCAGCATACATTCCTTCATCTATTGCGGTAAGTCCGTCCGCCGTCATTGTGTCTATAGCGTTTTCAAGGTGGGAAAGGGAATCATTTTCCAGAGTGGATGTAACACTTGCAGTCCACTGGTTCCAGGAAGTGGATTCGGCAGAAGCGCCCTTTCCGGAAAATGCAAGATCGAAACATTCATAGTCATATGAAGAAGAAGTTTCAACTTCTGTAACGATGTCCCAGGAAGAACCATCCCACTTCTGGATATTAAGGTCGTTAGAACTATCGGAGGTCATTAGGAAGATAGCATCTGATGAGATATCAGGAGTTAATTGAACCCAGCAAGTAGAAGCACTTCCAATACTGGATGCAGAATACTCTAAATCCCATGTACTTCCATTCCATGTACCGTACTTTGGAGTTGAACTACCATCACCCCA
>DACO01000031.1:0-1248 GCA_002508635.1 Methanolobus sp. UBA118
GAAAAAAGCAGGTCTTCTTCATCCCTGTCATCTTCGAGCTCTTTTTTCAGAGGACTCTTCTTGATGATCGAGGTGAATTCTTCTTCAAGTTTCTGATCTGATTCCTTTATCTCCGCTAACTTTTCAAGAAGATTCGATGTTTCCAGAGAATCATCATTTTCATCCTCATCTGTCTCTAGATCATCACTCGAATCGGATGATCCTTCATCAGCCTCGGACAGATCATCATAGGTCGATGCTAGTTCATCAGCCTCATCTGTTTCTTTGGCATCTTCAAGCTCTTTTTTTCCAGGATCTTCTATCTGAGCATCAGCCATTAATGTCACCATTTGATGAATATTTTGAAGGTAAGATAATCATTAGATTATATTAGATATATATTATAATTACACATATTATTAAAGTTATTGTATCGAATAGGTACTGCAGGTAAATTCCTGTAAAGGTCCGTTTTGCCATTTAACTTGCAAAACAGTCTGATTCAGTCTATTATGGATTTGAGATGTACATGTTTAAAACAGGCATGTACATGGCGTGCAGGATGATTGCTGTAATTTAAGCTGGTTTCTGAAATATCTGTACAAATCTAACGGAAAATCATGTATTTGTGTACATAGAACGCAAATCCGGGAATCCGTGTAGAATTCAAATGCAGTTTCACTCAAAAAAGTTAAATCCAAGGGTTGATATGTTCTGGTAGAAATAAGAGAAGCAATCTGGAATTGAGAGGATATCCTGCATGCCTATAATAACCCTACCATATGAAGATCTTGAAGAGCTCACCGGGACAGATAAGGATACCATCATCGAACGTGTGCCGATGATCGGAGCTGACATTGAACGTATAGAAGAGGACTCTATTGATATCGAGTTCTTCCCTGATCGTCCTGACCTCTATAGTGTTGAGGGTGTGGCACGCGCCATGCGCGGCTTCCTTGATATTGAAACCGGTTTTCGCGAGTATGAGGTCAGACCCTATCAGATCGAGATATCAAAGGATGCTGATATCGAGGATATCCGCCCTGTTTTCGGATGTGCTGTGGTAAGAGGGTTAAAATTCAACTCCACTTCAATTAAGAGCCTGATGGACCTGCAGGAATCACTTCACTGGGGTCTGGGACGTGACAGGAAAAAGGTATCTATCGGAGTACATGACCTCTCAAATGTCCAGCCACCTTTCCGCTACATTGCAGCAGACCCGGACTTTGAGTTCGTCCCGCTGGACTTCACAGAACCCATGTCCATGAG
>DACO01000031.1:1555-2052 GCA_002508635.1 Methanolobus sp. UBA118
TTTGATAAATATCCACTTATACTGGATGCCAATGATAATGTTCTCTCCTTCCCGCCGATCATCAACGGAACCCTCACAATGGTCAATGAGAATACCACTGATCTGCTTCTTGACGTAACAGGTCTCGGGGATGAGGTATATACCGCACTGAATATCGTGGCTGCGGCACTTGCGGAACGCGGCGGACAGATCGAGTATGTGAAGGTTGTCAAGGCAGATGGTACTGAACATATCCCGCTTGACCTGACTCCACGTGTAAAGATACTGAAAAGATCCGAGATCGACTCACTCATCGGTACGGACCTTCCCACAGACAAGATAATAAACCAGCTCAGTCGTATGGGTTTTGGTGCCAGGGAGCTTGGTGAGGATGTCATTGAGGTAATGATCCCCCGCTACCGTGCGGATATTCTTGACAGTTCCGATATAATTGAGGACATTGCCATAGGATTTGGCTTTGACAACATACCTGCTGTGTTCCCGATGAACGCAACAGT
>DACO01000031.1:2290-2880 GCA_002508635.1 Methanolobus sp. UBA118
GGAAGTTCCCATAAAGTAGCCGATATAAGTTCGTCAATGAGAGAGATCATGACGGCTCTTGGCTATCAGCAGGTGATGCCCTTTACGCTCACAAGTGAGAGGGTTCACTTTGAATGGATGTGCAGGAAGGCCAGTGATGATGTGACATATGTCATGCATCCAATAAGCGAGGACCAGACAATGGTAAGGACCACGGTTCTGCCGAACCTCATGGAGATACTTTCCATGAACCAGCACAGGGAACTCCCCCAGCGGATATTCGAGGTAGGTGATGTGGTGGTCGACGGAAAGACAGGTCTGCACCTTGCAGCAGTTTCCATCAATGCCCAGGCCAATTTCACCGAGGCCAGGGAACTTGTGGATGCGGTCATGCGGGAGAGGATGCTGGAATATGAAGTCGCGGAATCATCAGACCCGGCATTCCTTGAAGGAAGAAGGGCAGATATTATCGTAGAAGGCAAAAAGATCGGTGTGATGGGCGAGTTTAACCCACAGGTCATTGTTAACTTCGGTCTTGGCCAGCCGGTTGTCGGATTTGAGATGAATCTGACCGGTAAATAACTTTTTTTTAAAAACAGAATCTGGCGGGG
>DACO01000031.1:3116-7649 GCA_002508635.1 Methanolobus sp. UBA118
CGCCCCGCCGCGATTCGAACGCGAGTCAATGGGTAACTTCGTGACCTGAGTCACATCGAAGCCCATTAGGATATCCTGGCTACCCTACGGGCCCACGGAATGTATTCATAGCTATCGACGGTATTAAAGGTTTCTATCAAGTCTACCCGCTTATGATCCTTATGGCCATGAGCAGCAGGACAACTCCGAATAATTTCTTCAGTGTATCTGATTTCATCTTCCCTGACATCAGGTGCGATCCCAGCTGTGCACCTGCGAAAGAGGCCATCACAATATAGATCACCAGATTGATATCGGGTTCCCATGTATCCGCATGGGCAATAAAACCCGAAAGAGAAGTGAAGATCACTATAAAACCTGATGTGGCAGCAGCACGTTTGATACCGTATCCAAGCAGGACCAGCATCGGTACGATAAAAGAACCGCCTCCTATACCCAGCATACCTGAGAGGATACCCACTATCATACCACCGGCTGTCACCAGAATAAGTTTTTTACTTCCCTCGATCTTCCTTTTGCGATAGAACTTCTCCGCCCTGGAGAATATCATTTCCAGGCCGACAATTATCATAAGGATTGCAAAAAAGAACAGCAATACATCTACAGGGACAAGTTCTGTAAAATAAGCGCCTATCTGGGCACCAATGGCAGACGCTGCAATAAAAGGTACTGCTATTTTCAGATCGACAAGCTTTCTACGCAGGTATATTACGGTTGCGGAACCTGATGTAACTATATTAAGCAGGAGAGCTGTGGTGATGGCTCCGACTAGCTCCATCCCGGTCCAGTAAAAGAAGGGGACATAGAAGATAGCTCCACCCAGGCCGAGCATGGAGAACACTATGGAGATTATAAAAACAGCAAGTACTATCAGCATATCTTCCATTTTTCACACCTGCACTTGCCTGTGCTTTCATTTATTTTTCTTTACGTATTTTTCCTTGAAGAGATTGATCTCTTCTTTGCCACCGACAACCGCGATTACGTCATTTTCTTCAATAGTAGTTGAAGGGAGAATATCAGTAATTATTTCTTCACCCCGTTCGATACCTATTATTGTGCATCCTACTGATTTTCTCAGGTTAAGCTCTTCAACGGTTTTGCCGTTAAGGCTTGATCCACCGGTAACATGATGTTTTTCGATATCTATACCCTCGTAGAGCATAATGTCCTCGTCCATCTTCTTACAGGCGGCTTCCAGACAGTGCGATGTCATCCTGGCAAGCATCTGTCCTGCAACAATGGAAAGGGAGGCAACATAGTCGGCACCTGCCTTGTATATCTTATCGATTGACCTGTACGAATTCGCCCTTGATATTATGGTGGATTTAGGGTTTAAACCACGGGCTATGAGTGTTGCAAAGATCACGTCGGTATCATCGTTCAATGTTATGATAACCTCGGAAGCGGTTTCGATACCTGCATCCATAAGGATATCCTCCTCGGTTGCATTACCGATTATATGCTCAAAATCTGCGTTTTCGAGTTTATCCGGATCTGAGTCCACAACGATAAAGTTTATCCCTGCATGTTGCAGAGTTTCTATCACTCGCTTCCCGACATCTCCGCAACCCAGAACTATAAGGTGTCCGTCGCCTCTTTCATTCATCTTATCACTCCAGACGCTGGGTCAGCTTTCTAAGTTCGGATAGCTGGTCGGTGGTTCCTATGGCAAGTAATACGGAATTATCCCGTATAATATCCTCGGGTCTTACGTGAAAGGACAGGCTTCCTCCTTTCCACATACCAACAACGTTAACACCGGTCTTTTCTCGGATAGCTGCGTTTCTTATCGTTTTTCCTATAAGTGGGCTTTTCGGATATATGGGGAATTCCACTATGCTTATACCTTCAAAAAATTCGGTGGCACCGGTTAGCCTTTTTACGAAGGGATCTGCTGCCTTTCTTCCAATATATCTTCCATAGAGTTCCTTTGGGGAAACAACGCTTGTAGCACCGGCATATTTCAGGTACTTCTTATTGGAGCTGTCTTCGACTATTGCAATGATATTCAGGTCACTCAGTTTACGGGCCGTAAGGACGATATTTGCGTTCATCTCGTCCGAGCGGTTTGCAATGACAAAGCTTGCGGTACCGATGTTCGCATTTTTCAGTGTCTCTTCTTCGTAAGGTATCCCGAATATGGTGTGAATATCTCTCTTCAGGAGCCTTTTAATAAGTTCTTCATCCTCTTCGATGAGTACATAAGGTATATCATCTTCATTCAACTCTTCCATGAGGGTTTCGACCAGCTTGTTGTATCCACAGATAATAATATGCTCTTTAAGGCTCCTGGAAGCTTTTGTGGGCAGTCCTGAACGCATGTTCTTTTCAAACCATGGTATTATTACGGCGGTGAAAAGAAGGCCGAATACAAGAGGAATGCCAGACAGCTGCACAAAAACCGAGAACATCTTTCCCAGGGTGGACTCGAGGACAATATCACCATAGCCAACGGTGGTGACTGTGGATACTACCCAGTAGAGGCCGTCAAAGAAATTAGCATACTCATAGTTTTGTTCATACTGCACTATCTGTATGAATATGAAAATATAAGCGAAAATTACAGCAAAGGCGAAAAAAATGGATTTAATGATCGTTTTATGTAAAAGATGGCTATTTTTCATTTTACCAGCTCACATATCCCTTTTCCATTTGATCTTTAAATCCTTCAATTTTTCATTTAGAAACCATGCACAAAGTATGGTCCGAATATCATCAGCAGGAACGACATCAGTATCAGTAGTGCAAAGGTTCCGGAAACTGTGGCCGACAGCCTTTCCGCCTTCAACTCATTGTTGGTGAGACGATAGATGGCAGAGTACAGGTAATCCCTGAACACGTGCCCGCCGTCGAGTGGTACTGCCGGAAGACAATTGAACAGGCCTACGTAGAAGTTCAGCCATCCGATCCACAGCAGTGAGTTCGCTATCCAGAACAGCCCTACACCAAGTGGTTCGGCCCAGCCGACAGGTTCGTAGAACTGTGCCAGTGTCCCGCTGAATCCGGGGAAGCCTTCGCCTGCGAATCCGATGATAGGAAGTCCAAGGATTATTATCCAGCCAGCTGCTCCGGTAAGCATTGAGGGTAGCTGTTGCAGGAGCTGCAGGTACTCACGTGCAGGGAATTCCCCGACTGAGAATCCGAGGGATGTTTCCACAAAACCGTTGCCCTGGGTGTAAACTCCCAGATAGCCCTTATCCTCATCAGGGTGCTGAGCAAGCTCGATCGTATATTCGCTGCTGACATCATCGCTGCCTGCGACTTCCACGCTGACTTCCTGGCCGGGGCTTGTTGTACCCATGAAATCTGTGAAGTCAGATACTGTTCTGATGGTCTGTCCGTCTATGCTCAGGATATACGTGCCCTGTTCAAAACCAGCTTCATCGGCAGGTGATCCTTCCACCGTATCCTGGATCATGATCCCCGTTATCTCGGGGTTTTCTTCTGTCACCTCTACATCATATACGGAAACCACTCTATCCGTTGCGGCATGAACCTGTACCGTGGATCCCATTTCCACGGAATCGAGGTAGTCCAGCATTTCCTGTACATTGGCTATACTGGTATCGTCAAGTTGTGTTATCACCATATCTTCCCTGATGCCGGCTGTATATGCAGGTGAACCTTCACCTACATCCACCACCATGGTGTTTCCAAGCGGGGCCATGGCACCGAGCACGGGTCCGAAGAGCAGGGAGAAGGCGATCAGGGTTACCACGAAGTTTGCCATCACACCTGCGGCAAGTATCCTTGCCCTCTGATTTCTTGTTGCCTTTTTCTCGGGTACTTCTTCAGTTTTCGGCTCTTGTGTTTCCTGTTTTTCTTTTTCTTCTTCTTCTTCTTCTATGACGATTCCAAGTCTGCGGTCCCCGTAAGGATCAGGTTTATCTTCCTCATCTTCTTCCTTTTTACCGAAGAGCTCTTCCTCATCAGGTTCTGCAAAACCGCCTATGGGTACAAGTGCAAGCAGTATCCCCATGGACTTTACCCTGATATCCTCAACCCGGCAGAGAATCGCATGTGAGAATTCGTGCACCACCAGGGTCACTATCAGAGCGATAACTCCCCATGTCAGGGGTATGAACTCATTGACGCCCGGTATCAGGAATATGTTCCTTGCTTCGTTGAACCTACCGGGTTCGGGTAATGTGTTATCTCCTATGGAACTGAGCAGCGCTATGTCTGACAGGATAACTATCAGGAACATGGCCACCATGCCTATGAACATCAGGACTATGCCGATATTTGCATAGACTTTCCAGGCCTTCCCTGGTCTGGCAAGTTTGTCAAGCAACTTGAGTCCCTTTGTGGTCCGTATCATTAATACGGGGCCGTAAGTGGTTATATTGTATTTTTCAAGTATACCTTTTCGTTTCAGGACAATGACGATCATCCAATACACTAAAAAGAGTGCCAATGCAAGGTAAGTTTCGTTCAAAAAAACTCTCCGATCCAGATCTTGAATATGGGTTTTGTTAATTTTTCCAAAACCAGTAGCATCTAAGCTACTGTAGTTTAGGTCTCTATATG
>DACO01000031.1:7949-14272 GCA_002508635.1 Methanolobus sp. UBA118
ATATTCAAGTTGCATAAAAGCATAAGTATAAAAACCATAAAAGAAATATAGCAATCACAGAATTATGAAACGTTGATAAACGTTGATGAATGGTTCAACGTCCAAGAGCAAATCTTAAAAAGCGAATACTATACCGCGATGTAACATATCCGTGAGGGGATGAATGTGCAATCGATAGTCCAGGAAGCATTAAAACACACCGAAAAAGAAAAAGAGTACCGCCAAACGATAGCAGTAGACGACCAACTCGACATACTTGGCCAGCCCAGGATCATGATCGTCGGTTGTGGTGGTGCCGGTAACAATACTATTAACAGACTCTACAATCTCGGCATTGATGGCGCCGAGACTGTTGCAATAAACACTGACAAGCAACATCTTGATCTCATTCGTGCGGACAAGAAGATCCTCGTGGGAAAGACACTGACCCGCGGACTGGGTGCAGGAGGATATCCCGAAGTAGGTGCAAAAGCGGCAGAACTTGCCCGCGGCACACTTGAAGAGGTCTTCAAGGACGCAGATCTTGTTTTCGTAACAGCAGGTATGGGAGGAGGTACCGGTACCGGTGTCGCCCCTGTGGTAGCTGAGGTCGCAAAGGAGCAGGGAGCGATCGTTGTAGGTATGGTCTCCAGTCCTTTCAGGGTTGAAAGGGCAAGGGCAGTCAAGGCAGAGGAAGGACTCGAGGAGTTCCGCCGTGCCGCAGACACAGTGATCGTACTCGACAACAACAGACTTCTGGAATACGTTCCAAACCTGCCCATAGACCAGGCTTTCTCTGTAATGGACCAGCTTATCTCTGAGACCGTTAAAGGTATCACCGAGACAATCACAAGGCCTTCACTTATCAATCTCGACTACGCCGACATCAGGGCTATCATGAGCTGCGGCGGAGTTGCAGTGATGCTTGTAGGTGAGAGCAAGAACCAGGACAAGAGCGATGATGTGGTGCGAAACGCACTCAACCACCCACTGCTTGATGTTGATTACAGGGGTGCCACCGGCAGTCTTGTGCACATCACAGGAGGTCCCGACCTTAGCCTCAAGGAAGCCGAGGATATTGCCGCTTCACTCACATACGAACTGTCCCCCCGTGCAAACGTCATATGGGGAGCACGTATCAGTAACGAGTATGAAGGAAAGGTACGTGTTATGGCCATCATGACCGGTGTCCAGTCAGCACAGGTACTCGGTCCTCAGTACAGTGAAGCTTCAGCAGCCTCAAACCCGGAACCAGAAACTCCAAGGGGATACAGGCACGCCAGCACACAACTGAACAAGACCAGACGCTCTGTTGTTGAGCCTGTAAGCACCAGAAACGGTGGCGGCTCAATTATCGACATAATACATTAAATATTTTCTAAGACTATGCAGCCGGATATCTGTATCCGGTTCTGCAATTATTTTCAAAGGATATTCTTATCTGTATAAATTACTATTTTTAGCCATGAAAGTACTAGTTGCTACAGGTCACCTTGCCGAACAGACAGTAAGGGATGCGGTGGGAGTCAGTGCTGATGTACTGGTGGTTGATACCAAAATCGCAGCCTTTATCACACCCCGCAAGCTGCTGGCGGCTATTAAAAGGGATTTTCCTGATTTTGATGGATCTGAAAATAAGGATTTTGCATATGATCTGATCTTCATCCCCGGTCTTGTATCCGGTGATTTTTCACGACTTTCCACTGAACTTGACTGCAGGATACAACTGGGTCCCAAGCATGCCTATGACCTGTCTTTTGTCCTGCCTTTCGCTGATGACATTGAGTTCTCCACAGAGATTCCCGCATGTGAACTGCTTGCGGATGTCAGGCGTGAGATGGCAATGGAGAAGGTCACTGAACTCGAGGAACTGTCATCTCCCTCAACGGTTGTTGGCGGGTTGAAGCTTGGTGGCAACTCGCGCTTGAAGGTCATGGCGGAAGTGGTGGACGCAACCGGTCTGGGCACAGAACTGCTTTCAGAAAGAATAGAATCCTTTGTGAGAAAAGGTGCGGATATAATAGATCTTGGAGCATCTCTTCACGCAGGGCCCGATGATGTGGAGCGTGCTATCAAAGTTGCAAGATCAGTTACATCACTTCCTCTAAGTATTGACACACTTGATCCAAAACTGCTCACAAGGGCTCTGGAAGTAGGTGTCGACATGATCCTCAGCCTTGACAGCACCAATATTGATACTGTTGCCCCGAAAATTGCAGGCTCGGATGTGGCAGCTGTAGTAATACCGGATTCCTGGGAAGGGCTGGACAGTCTTGTAAGAAATATCGATGCTGTCCGCAGGATGGGTGTCAAAAAAATAATCGCTGATCCTGTACTTGATCCGATAGGTCACGATATAACAGCTTCAATCATCCGCTACAGCAGCTTCCATGATATGTTTCCGGATGTACCTGTCTTCTTTGGTGTAGGTAACGTAACAGAGCTCATTGATGCTGACTCCACAGGAGTGAACGCAACACTGTGCGGCATCGCGTCAGATGTGGGTGCAAGTATATTATTCACACCTGAATATAGTAACAAGACTCAGGGTTCCATCGATGAGCTAAAGAAAGCCTCACAGATGATGATGCTTTCTAAGGAACGCAAAAGCTCTCCTAAAGACCTTGGTATTGACCTGATACAGATCAAAGAGAAGAGAAGGCGCACAGACTCCGATATCCCTGAAAGCTTCGTTCGGGCAAAGAAGAGCAAGATGTGGAAACTGGATCCCAGGGGAAGCATCAGGATAAGCATAATCCCTGGACGTTACGGAAAAGGTGGATGTATCCTGGCAGAACATGACACTGCTTCCATTGTTGGAAGGACCGCAGGCGAAGTCATGGATACCATTATGGAAATGGACCTTGTTTCAAGAATGGAACATGCAGCCTATCTGGGGCAGGAACTTAAAAAGGCGGAAATTGCTCTGAAGTTCGGAAGAAGTTACTCTCAGGATGATGAGTTCTAGCCGGATAGCCAGTTATAATATTCTTCAAAATCATTTTAGAAATGGTATATAATTAAATGTAATAGCATCATTATACGCAGCAGGTGTTAAGATGGAGCTTGAAAAACAGGACATGGACAAGATTGTTGCAGTTGTAGCAGCACGATATTTTGCACAGCAGGGATGGAAATGGGTAGATCTCAGAAATGATGTTTCTGCTATCCGTAAGGCATACGATGATCTGAAGGAGCAGTATGATGCTTATCCCTATATGAGCCTTGACTGGTATGTCAGCAATTCCGCCACCAAGAACATACATATGTGTGAGAGGTGGGAAGAATTGACAGATCTTATCGGTTTTCTGGAAGATTATGGAGAATACTTCGACTTTCTGGTAAGGGATACAAAGAAATCCTTCTGTATCACGAGCACCGACGGGGAGCTTGGTCCGGAACAGAAGAACGCAATAGCAGTTGCCAGGAGACTGAGATACAATGTCTTTGTCTTCAGGGTAGATGTACCGGAAAGTATAGGTTTTGAGCTGCTTCAGGTTGGCGGAGGTCTCTGAGAGGACCTCTCAATCGTTAACTTAATAACCGTGATGGCTTATTTCGGCCTACATTTATATATTATATTATTCATTATAGCCGAGTTGTAAAAATTTGTGCAACAGGTCATCCAGCAACGATTTAATGCATCTGGTAACACTTGTGTACAAAAATGATTAGAAATTACAGTATTCGTAGTAGTATTAATAAAGAGGAGTTATAATATGGAAGCTTTAATTTATCTCGCCCCTCTTGCTGGTCTTATTAGTTTGTTATTTGCCGGCTTCTTTGCACGCAGTGTCCTGAAAGAGGAACCTGGTTCAGAGAAAATGCAGGAAATAGCAGGTGCTATCCAGGAAGGTGCGATGGCATACTTGAATCGTCAGTATAAAACAATCGCAGTAGTAGCTGTAATCCTTGCAGTGCTCATCTTTGCCCTGCTTGAAGATGGCAGTAAGATTGCAATAGGTTTCCTTGTTGGTGCTATCAGTTCAGCAGCAGCAGGATATGTAGGTATGAACGTGTCTGTCAGGGCAAACGTCAGGACTGCACATGCAGCATCAAAGGGTCTGCAGAAGGCAATGTCTGTTGCTTTCCGTGGTGGAGCTGTTACCGGCCTTGCAGTAGTCGGTCTTGCACTTATGGGTACAAGCGGCTTCTACATTCTTTACGGTAATGTTGACCTTGTAGTCGGATTCGGCTTCGGTGCAAGTCTTATCAGTCTCTTCGCAAGGGTTGGCGGTGGAATATTCACCAAGGCAGCCGATGTGGGTGCTGACCTCGTAGGTAAGGTCGAGGCCGGTATTCCTGAAGATGACCCGCGTAATGCCGGTGTTATCGCTGACAACGTAGGTGACAACGTAGGAGACTGTGCCGGAATGGGTGCTGACCTTTTCGAGACATACGTGGTTACGGTCCTTGCATCAATGCTTCTTGGGTCACTTATTATTGACTCATATGCAAACGCAATTCTTTACCCGCTTATTCTTGGTTCAGTGGCAATCTTCGCATCCATCATCTCCGTATTCTTCGTGAAAGTCGGCAGTGATGGCAAGATCATGAAAGCTCTTTACAAAGGAGTAGCAGTATCCGCAGTTCTCTCTCTTATTGCTTTCTACTTTGTTACTACATCTCTCATGGGAGATATGAGATTCTACTATGCAGCCCTAGTAGGTATTGTTATCATGGTCCTCATGGTAGTGATCACCGAATACTACACTTCAACTAAATTCCGTCCGGTAAAGACGATTGCCGCAGCATCCGAAACCGGTGCAGGTACAAACGTCATCTCCGGGCTTGCAATTGGTTTTGAGAGTACGGCAATTCCTGTAGTCGTTATCATTCTTGGTATCCTCGCCTCATTCTTCGTCGTAGGTGGAGGAGCAAATCCTGCTATTGGCCTTTACGGTATTGCCATAGCAGCAGCAGCAATGCTCTCTACCACAGGAATGATCGTAGCACTCGATTCATACGGACCAATTACCGACAATGCAGGCGGTATCGCAGAAATGGCAGGTATGCCGTCCAACGTACGTAAGATCACCGATGCCCTAGATGCAGTAGGTAACACCACAAAGGCGGTCACAAAGGGATATGCGATCGGTTCGGCAGCACTTGGTGCGCTGGCTCTGTTTGCAGACTACACAGGGAAAGTAGACCTGACAGGTGACGCACTCAGCCTCAGCAGGCCGGTAGTGCTTGTCGGTCTTTTCATCGGCGGACTGCTTCCTTTCATCTTCAGTGCAGTAACAATGCAGGCTGTAGGAAAGGCAGCTTTTAAGATCGTTAACGAGGTTCGCCGTCAGTTCCGCGAGATCCCTGGTATCATGGAAGGAACTGCAAAGCCTGAATATGGTAAATGTGTGGACATCGTAACAGCAGCAGCGATCCGTGAGATGGCCGTACCGGGTGCACTTGCAATCTTCACGCCACTTATTGTCGGACTTCTGCTCGGACCTGCAGCCCTTGGCGGACTGCTTATCGGTATCATTGTCAGTGGTCTCTTGCTTGCACTTACAATGGACAACGGTGGCGGTGCATGGGATAATGCAAAGAAGCTCATAGAAGATGGAAAACACGGTGGAAAAGGCTCGGAAGCTCACAAGGCAGCTGTTGTCGGTGACACCGTTGGTGACCCGTTCAAGGACACATCCGGACCTGCACTCAACGCCCTGATCAAGGTGGTTAACATGGTAGCTATCCTGTTCTCCTCCCTGTTCATTGGCGCAGGTCTTTTCTAAAAAACATATTTGTTTCCGGCCTTGCCGGAAATATTTTCTTCTTTTTTCTTTCTTATCTCAGTTTCTGATTATAAATTCTAAATAGCACTTTAGAAACTGATTTCCTGATAACTCATCAAAAATAGCTAGGTGAAAATGCGAAAAAGTCTTCTTATGGGTTATATCAGAGTTTGATGAAAAGTATGCGCGGGTTGGGGAGTGGGGGTTTAATGTATTTGGGGAGTGGGGTTTAGTGTATGAAAAAAGTACCCGCGCAATACGAGTTATTAACATGATTCTATTTAATTATTGCCGTCAGGACAAACATAATTAGTTTTATTTTACTTATTTAAAATACTTACGTCTAATTAGTAGCTATATTACTACACATTTTGTTCAACGCAAAAAATATAAAGTGACCGGCCATACTGCACTTATCTCCGGAGAAGATTATCGATGAAAGAAGATATCGGGACAATTATCAGCAGAGGATTCAGCACCTGGACCAGAAATCTTGTGATCTGTGTACCTTTTATTCTTGAAATACTCGTAACCGTGCTTCTTTCAATGCTGGCTGCCGTATTGTTTGTGATGATACTTGTCATGCCAATTGTCTCAGGAAGCAATATG
>DACO01000181.1:0-389 GCA_002508635.1 Methanolobus sp. UBA118
GATTTAACAGCCCATTTCTTCGGGATCGTTACAATATATGTGGACTTACCGGTTACCTGTACTTTTCTCGTATCCATCTCTACACATCAATTATTTTTACGCAATGACTCTGCAGAATGAATTAAATAGATAACCTTTATAGATATATAGCACTTGTATAGAATATATATTTACAATTCTAATCCAGTTTAAGATTCAATAGCTGATTTAAAAAGCAAAATGAAAACAAAAAGAAAAGATTACCTTAGCAGGTATTCGGAATTCATCCTTCCGCTTCGTATCATATGGTCTGCCAGCACCAGAGCCAGCATGGACTCGGCCACAGGCACCATCCTCGGGGGTATTGTCGGATCATGACGGCCACGGACCTCGATGTCCATCTCTTCCAT
>DACO01000181.1:679-2693 GCA_002508635.1 Methanolobus sp. UBA118
TGGCATTCCCGTGGAAAGACCTCCTATGATCCCGCCTGCGTTGTTGGTTTCAGTGATAACTGAGCCATCATCCTCCATCACGAATGCATCGTTCATCTGGCTGCCCTTCATACGGGCACAGTCAAAACCAGCACCAATCTCAACACCCTTAACAGCACCGATGCTCATCAGCGCCCCGGCGATATCCGCATCCAGTTTGTCAAAGACCGGCTCACCCAGCCCTTCCGGCACACCTGTTGCGATCAGCTCGACTATGCCACCTATGCTGTCGCCTTCTTCACGTGCAAGTCTTACCTTCTCAAGCATTTTTTCAGCAGCTTCCATGTCAGCACATCTGACAACAGTTCTGTCAACATTGTCACGGATCTCCTCAACAGTGACCTGCCCGGCTTTTACGCCTCCAAGCTCGATCACGTGTGCAAGGACCTCAATACCAAAGCTTGAAAGCAGTCTCTTTGCAATCGCTCCGCCTGCGACCCTACCGATGGTTTCTCTGCCTGAGGATCTGCCTCCTCCTCTGTGATCGCGAAAACCGTATTTTTCCATGTAGAAAAGATCCGCATGACCGGGTCGGGGAATGTTCCTGATATAATCATAGGCACCGGGATTTGCATTCTTGTTCCTTACAAGCATTGATATTGGAGTACCGGTGGTCATGCCTTCGAAAACACCTGAAAGTATCTCTACAGTATCCGACTCCGAGCGCGGGGTAGATACCTCACTCTGACCCGGACGCCTTCTGTTCAGTTCCTTCTGCACGTCCGCTTCAGTCAGTTCAAGTCCTGCAGGTACTCCGTCAACGACTACACCTACAGCTGCACCGTGTGATTCTCCCCATGTTGTGATCCTGAATGAATGACCAAAGGTGTTTCCTGGCATAGTCCTAAAAAAGCACTGATGTTATTTATAGTTATAATTATTGTTCCCGTCTGCAGGTTCGACATGAACAAGCACTTCCTCTATCCCCTCGAAGGCCTCTTTCAGACGATATTGCACTATATGGGCCACAGTGTGCGATTTATAAGTCGGCATTGTGGGATCGACTTCCACATGGAGATCAACATAGACATTTCCCTCAGGACCTCGGGTGCGGATATTGTGACAGCTATGAACTCCTTCCACACCGCAAACAATATTGAATATCTTTTCAGGATCGATACGTGATTCGTCGCAGAGAATGGAAGCACTACTGAATATGATCTCAATTCCTGCATGCAGTATAACAATAGCCACAAGGATAGAGATAATCGGATCAATGATGGGATAACCCGCCCTTATAGCAATCAGGCCTAGCAGAACAGAGATCGAAACATAAATGTCACTTCTGGTGTGTGCCGAGTCCGCCAGCAGTACCTCGCTTTTAAGTTCGGTCCCTTTCTTTTTCTCATAGGTCGAGACCGTATAGTTCACGGCCATGGTACCCAGCATTACAAGAAAACTGATGGTCGTTACTTCGGGACTATTACCGTTACCAAAACGCTCAAGGGCCGAGCGTACGATCTCAAAGGCTACGATTCCAAGGATGAATGCAATGAAGAATGCTGCAAGGGTCTCAAATTTCCTGTGTCCGTAAGGGTGTTCCCTGTCAGGTGGTTTTGAGGCTATCTGTATGCCAATAAGCCCGATGATATTCGACACACCGTCAAAAAGAGAATGATAACCATCTGACTGCATACTCAATACGTTGGTCCACATACCATACGCTATTTTTGCAATGGCAACTGCAAGGTTCAGAAAGAGCACATACCACATGACCCTTTGTATTTTCCGAAACCTCGAGTCCTTGGTTTGCATGCTAAGACTATTAATCATGTACAATATAAAATCTATGATTTTCGTGTCTAAAAAAAGAAGGGAAACCAACAATAATCAATATCAGAACATATTAATATAAAAATCAGCTATTATTAATAACAGGTGATATCTTGCAGATCTCTTATAAGATACTGTCAATAACATGTATTTCATTACTTTTAATTGCATTATCCGGATGTATAGAAACCCCTGAAGCAAG
>DACO01000181.1:2997-4047 GCA_002508635.1 Methanolobus sp. UBA118
TCCAGCAGAACATTTCCGATTCAAGTACCATCAGTTTCAAAAGCACTGTCGTAAGATACGAAAATGACCGACTGGCCTCTGATATAGAAAAGCAGAGGGAAGAATTCAAGCAGGCCTACAATATTCCCTTCGCTCCGGAAGTTCCCATGACAGAAGCCTGGATCAGGACCAATCGCATCACGCTTCCCGGAGGAGCAAAGATCCCCACTGACCTGATATCAAAACTGAAAGACAGCAATGTGGATGATGTGTCAGAACAGAACAATGTCCGGAGTTTCAGTAAAACAGATACAAGAGAGCTGGTCATGCAAGACGGTTCTGTTGTTTCGGTATCCATATATTCAGGATCGGCAGGTCAGAATTCCAGCCTGAACGTACTCGGACTTGTAACTGCATTCGAAGATGAGGATTCAAGCGTAATTGTCATAGGTATGACTCCAAACGGAAGTATGCCTGTAAATATCGGATCCGTGGAAGCAGATCTTATATCAATTAACGGTAACAGGGAGATTGAGGAGATGCTTGAACTGATTTCTACTATAGAATGATGTAATAATGCATCATTTGTTACCTTCTCTTTTTTAATAGAAATATATACCTAATTATGCATATATAGATAAAATAGAGCACTTATTTATACAGGAATCAGCATCGAGTCACTGGTGTTGAACATGATCATTTATTCAAATAAGATACCTGTTAAAGAATGCTCTATCATCCTCATTATAATTTCGGCACTCCTTTTACCGGGATGCATAGAGAGTAGCAGTGGAGAATTAGAAACGACCTATAACAATTCCCTTGGAATGGAGTTCGTGCTTATACCTGAAGGTGAATTTTCCATGGGATCCGATTCAACACCCATTGTAGCCTTTGACGACCCATATCATGCAGTCAGCATCTCCGAACCATTCTACATGGGCATATATGAGGTCACACAGGAGGAATGGACCACAGTCATGGGAGAGAACCCGTCCTTCTTTAAAGATGACAACCGGCCGGTTGAGCAGGTGTCCTGGAATGATGCACAGGAATTCATCGACAAACTCA